>NZ_AP017928.1:3833076-4152500 GCF_003584645.1 Methylocaldum marinum | reverse complement strand
CGAATTCAAATCCCGAGACGGCAACTTCAAATGGAAGATCGGCGGAAGGATCCACGCCCAGGCCGGCATTTACGACAATAACCGGGCGGATAACGGCACTCCCACCGACTTCAACAACGGAGCCGATCTCCGGCGCGCTCGAATAAATATCGCCGCACAGCTCTGGAAGGCCTGGCATTTCAAGCTGCAATACGACTTCGCCGGCAGCGGGGGAGTCGATGCGGGCCTGCGCGATGCATTCATCAGTTATCACAACGATCAGGTCTGGCCGTTCGCGCTCACGGTGGGTCATTTCAAAGAATATTTCGGCCTATCGAGCATGAGCAGCTCCAACGACATCACGTTCATCGAGCGGGCCCTACCCACCCGGGTGTTCATGGCCCCCGACGCGCGCCGCCTCGGTATCGGATTCGCCACTCACGGACATGACCTGTGGACGCTGGCGACCGGTTTCTATGGTAAGAATGCCTCGGGCGAAGACATCGGAGGCGTAGAGGTCGAGCGGAGTGATCCAGCGGTATTTTCCGGCCGTTTTACTCTGTCGCCCATCCACACAAATGGTCGCGTCCTACATTTGGGTGCTTCCGGGTCCTGGCTTTCGCTCGACGACACAACCCGCTTTCGCGAGCGGCCGGAATTGACGCCGGGCACCACGCGCTTGATAGACACTGGCACGCTACAAAATGTCGACAGCATGATCCGTCTCGGAGCGGAAGCACTTGCCATTTACGGGCCGTTTTCGCTTCAGGGCGAATACGTGCGCACCGAAGTCGATCGCAAGCGCCTATCCGACCCGGATTTCGACGGCTGGTATGTCCAAGGAAGCTGGATCCTGACCGGCGAGTCGCGGGGATACGACTTCAAGAACGGAACATTCAAAAATCCAAAACCCAATTCCATCGTTGGTCAGGGTGGCTATGGCGCATGGGAAATCGCCGCCCGTTACAGCCGGCTGGACCTAAACGATGCAGATGTCGACGGCGGCAGGGAAGAGAACTTCACGGCGGGCATCAATTGGTATCCGACACCCACATTCAAGTTCATGGCCAACTATGTAAACGTCCTGAACGTCAAAGGGGGAAGTTTCACCGGGGCCGAACCTGAAGGCTTCTTGCTTCGCGGCCAGGTCGTTTGGTGAGGCACGCTCGATATCTTCAAGAGACGCCAAAATACACCCCGTCCCGCCCCGCCTCTATATGGCGGGGTTTTTTCTTCCTGCTATCCGAACTCGAAAACCGGCAAAGCGGTCCCACTGGGCAAGCCGAATGACCACCTTTCCACAGCTCGATTCTTCCAAGGGGAGTACCGGCGCACACTCTACACATTGAATGCCACCTAAATCCTCAGTGTAATGGAATAAACGCTCTTTGCACGCCGCAAATTCAAGCTGTTATGATAATTGATCCTCTTTCCAGTCCGGTGCGAGCGGAGAAGGGAGCCTATGGAATTCAAGGACTATTACAAAATCATGGGCGTGCCCAGAGACGCCTCCCAGGAGGCCATCAAGCGCGCTTATCGTAAACTTGCCCGTAAATATCATCCGGACGTCAGTAAAGAACGTAACGCCGAGGAACGGTTCAAGGAACTTGGCGAAGCTTATGAAGTCTTGAAAGACCCGGAAAAGCGCACCGCTTATGATCAAATTGCGGCGGGTCGTCAGCATGGGGAATCCTTTACACCTCCGCCTGAATGGACCTTCGACTTCGGGGGCGGAGGCTTTACTCGCGGCGATGCGACCGGATTCAGCGATTTTTTCGACAGCCTGTTCGGGCGCACCACAAGAGCCAAACGGCCAGAGCCGGATAGCGGCTGGGCAGGGCCGCTATCCGGCCAGGATCAGTATGCGAATATATACATTAGCCTTGAAGAGGCTTTCTCTGGTGGTAGTCAAACGGTCGCGCTCTCAATTCGGGAGCTCGATGCGCAAGGCAGAGTCGTCAATAGAACACGCACACTCAACGTCAAGATACCGAAAGGCATCAAGGAAGGGCAGCGGATTCGCCTGTCCGGACAGGGCGGAACTGGTAGGATGGGCGGAAGAGCCGGAGATCTATACCTGGAAATCCGTTTTAGGCCTCATCGGTTTTTTCATGCCGAAGGCGCGGATATTTCGTTGGAATTACCGGTAACACCCTGGGAAGCGGCCCTGGGCCTGACGGTTACCACCCCAACGTTGGGCGGTAAAGTCGAACTTAAACTCCCTCAGAACTCTCAAAGTGGGCAAAAGCTGCGCTTAAAAGGAAGGGGTCTGCCCTGTAAGCCACCAGGAGACCAGATCGTAACCATACGGATCGTAACCCCTGAGGCCAGAACCGCTGAAGCCAGGGATCTTTACAGAAAGATGGCTGAAGCCATGCCTATAAACCCACGAGCGCATATGGGAGTGTAAATATGACGAAGCGGACTGTAACCGCCACGTACAGCGTCGTATTGGACGAAACCGTTGAATTGTCCCTGGTAGACGTATGCGAGGCCTGCAGAATCGATGCCGAATCGGTTTTTGAGATGGTCAACGAAGGAATTGTCGATCCGGAAGGCTCAGATCCTACGAACTGGAAATTCAACACTTTAGCGTTACGACGCCTTCAGACAGCGCTTCACCTGCAACGCGATCTGGGTGTCAACCTTCCCGGCGCAGCACTCGCTTTGGATTTGCTGGAAGAACTCGAGGCATTAAGGCGGCGGACAACCTAACGGGGTATAAACGGAGATTTTCGAAGCTGGTATTCTTATCCCGAACACTTAGACAGCGAATCTAGATCTCCGAAGTTGGTTTATGCTCCCCCAAGATCGTATCGAGAATAAACTCACCATACATGGCCACGATCGTCACCCAACCGTAAAGCCAAAAGTGCCGATCGCACGAACTTTTTCGCAATGTCCGTGACGTGAGGAACCGGACAACTCAGGATATCGAAGATATTGCACATAACTACGGGCAGGAGCGCACCTGGAGAATTCAAATGGTATGTCTTCTCAGACGCGACCGACCGCGTCGCGGATCCGGCGAGGATTTAAGGAAGCTATTTAACGGGGAAGTGGCAAGGATAGGATTGTTAACTAAGATCAATGCTTATTGAGACAACACCTACGCTTGCCACATTGGCTGGCTTATTTCTGATCGTCGTCGCTGAAAACCCAGCGAACAAAGAAAACGGCAGCGGCTATAACAGCGATGGTAACCACTATACCCATCGGAGATCTCATTTTTTCAACTAAATCTAGTATGGCTCCCATTTCTTAACCTACCTTATTTGGTTTTATCGAAAGTCTTAATAGCAGAACAATGCTATCGCGCCGGTTATCTTACCGTTTGAGCAAGCGCTGTCAAGTCACTAGACGTTTGTCAGAAATAGCCTATCGAATTCATCCGGTACTGGTCCCAAAAGACATCACGTACGACTTAGCGCGTCTCCATTTTTTGACGCGGCAAAAAACCTGGATGAAGGGTCTTCATCCAGGTCGAAATTTCGCCTCTTAAAGGCTAGAGCTAATTATAAGTAGCGACTGCCTCGTCGTACCAAGGGCAGAAGCGCTTAACAAACACGGAAATTACAGGCTCGGGGATATGGTAGCAGACAGTTTCTGCCTGTCACCGTCCGGAGAGTTACCGCAAGCAACTATGCCCAGAGCAACCATGACTAGGCTAACAACGCATAGCAATTTTTTCATAAGATCCTCCTCAATTTCCAAGGCTTTAAGATTTTTTAGTTAATAGTGCGTTCAGCACGGAATCTTTTATAAAGAAGATTTCCTGAAATTGCAAGGGGGCAAAAAACGGAAGACTTGAAGCCGACTGAGCAGTTGACGCTCGGAGCTGCTTTGCACAAGAGACCTGAAACCTGGACCGATCGCGTCAGTCAACGCGAAAGCACTTCCAATCCTGCCGAGACGTCAGTGTCCTGAACGGCGCGCATATCCCCTCGCGCTTGATCAAGTCCCAAAAAATCAAATAACTTCCGGTCGGCAAGCTGAGTGGGTGCTACGTTCTGGAGCGCCGTAAAAATAGTCTCCAAACGCCCTGGGAACTGTTTTTCCCATGAGCGAAGCATTTCCTTCATCACCTTGCGCTGCAGATTCTCCTGTGAGCCGCACAGATTGCAGGGTATGATCGGAAAGGCCTTGATGCGGGCGTACGCCTCGATATCCTTTTCCCGGCAGTATGCAAGTGGGCGAATGACGATATGACGGCGATCATCGCTCAATAGCTTAGGTGGCATCGCCTTAAGGGTGCCACCGTAAAACAGGTTTAAAAAAAACGTTTCCAGAATATCGTCGCGATGGTGACCCAAAGCTATTTTGGTAATACCGTGCTCAGCGGCATATCGATAAAGCAGCCCACGCCGCAGCCTGGAACACAGCCCACAGGTTGTTTTACCTTCCGGCACAACCCTCTTGACGACGCTGTAGGTATCCTGCTCGATGACGTGGTGGGGAATACCGCGACCGGAGAGATACTCCGGCAGTATGTGCGCCGGGAATCCCGGCTGCTTCTGATCCAGGTTAACTGCAATGATATCGAATTGAACAGGTGCATTCAGCCGAAGGCCGAGCAGGACGTCCAAAAGAGTGTAGGAGTCCTTTCCACCTGAAAGGCAAACCATCACTCTATCGCCATCTGCAATCATTCCATAGTCGGCGATCGCCTCGCCAACCAAGCGGCGTAATCGCTTTTGGAGCTTATTAAACTCGTAACGCTGCTTTTCTGTCAGAGCGCCTGTCGCTCTATCCACCATAGCGGCCAAAAATCAAACTGGCATTAGTCCCGCCGAAACCGAAGCTGTTCGACATGACGGTATCGATACGTACATCGTCGATTCGACCACGCACAATCGGGACACCTTCTGCGCCGGGATCCAACCTTTCGATGTTGGCCGAAGCGGAAATGAACCCACCGTTCATCATCAACAAGGAATAGATCGCTTCGTGCACGCCTGCAGCCCCTAATGCATGGCCCGTCAAAGACTTCGTCGAGCTAATCGGCGGCGCCTCATTGCCGAAAACGGCCTTGACCGCCTCCAGTTCCTTGATATCCCCGATAGGCGTGCTAGTTCCATGGGCATTAATGTAGTCAATCTTGCTGCGGACACCCTCCATGGCCTGTCTCATGCACCGTATCGCTCCCTCCCCGGAGGGCTGAACCATGTCGAAACCGTCCGAAGTCGCGCCGTAACCGATCAGCTCGCCGTAAATCTTGGCTCCGCGAGCCTTGGCGTGTTCAAGTTCTTCGAGGACCAGAACCCCGCCGCCACCGGAAATGACGAATCCGTCCCGGTCGGCATCATAGGGACGCGAAGCGCGGTCAGGGGTGTCGTTATATTGCGAAGACAGTGCGCCCATGGCATCGAAAAGCACGGTCATCGTCCAATGGACTTCCTCTCCGCCGCCGGCAAAAATGATGTCCTGCTTCCCCAACTGGATAAGTTCCGATGCATTACCGATACAGTGGGCACTTGTCGCACACGCGGAACTGATGGAGTAATTGACGCCCTGGATCTTGAAAGGTGTAGCGAGACAGGCGGAATTGGTATTGGACATGGTCCTGGGCACCATGTAAGGCCCAACTTTCTTGACGCCCTTTTCACGATAGTTATCGAACGCGAGCAACAGATTTGCCGTGGAAGGACCGCCCGACCCCATAATTAAACCGGTTCTAGGATGTGATATTTCGGACTTGTCCAGCCCCGAATCGGCGATAGCCTCCTGCATGGCTATGTAGTTGTAAGCCGCGCCATCTCCCATGAATCGACGAATCTTGCGATCGATGAGATCATCCAAATTCAGATTGATCGGGCCGTAGACCTGACTGCGAAACGCCATCTCACGGTATTCCTCACTCGCTCGAATACCCGAGCGGCCCAGCCGCAATGACTCGGTCACCTCGTACTGATTGTTGCCTATACTGGAAACGACACCAATCCCGGTTACAACAACGCGTCTCATATCTCTATAGCTCACTCAGAACGCATCTGTAGATGTAAACAGGCCAACCCGAAGGTCACTAGCTTCATAGATTACCTTGCCATCGCACTCCATTTCCGCGTCGGCAATTCCCATCACCAATTTGCGCATCATGACCCGTTTGAGATGAATGCGGTAGGTAACCAGTTTGTGAATCGGCAGCACTTGGCCGCGGAATTTGACCTCTCCCACGCCCAAAGCTCGACCCCGTCCGAGCCCTCCCATCCAGCCGAGGTAAAATCCGATCATCTGCCACATAGCGTCGAGACCAAGACAGCCAGGCATTACGGGGTCATTCTGAAAGTGGCAGGAAAAGAACCAAAGATCTGGCTTTATATCCAACTCGGCGACAATCATGCCTTTGTCGTAAAGCCCCTCATCGGAACTGATTTGGGTGATGCGATCGAACATCAACATCGGGGGAAGCGGCAATTGGGCATTGCCAGGGCCGAACATCTCGCCCTTGCCGCATTGAATCAGATCGTCCCGGCTGTAACTGTGTTGTCTCTTTTGTAACCTAGATTCCTTAACAATCATAAGAGTGCCCGATATCGATGTTGTTATTTATCGCCTCCTCGCACCCACTGGTTACCGGAGGCGGCCAGGCCGTACCAAACAAGCCGATTCGTCAAACTTTATATCGTGGGCGAAAGTCCGTTTCTCGATGAGCACTTCGGGATGGCATCCTCGGAATGCACTAAAGTTTATTTCTCGTCAAGGCCTAGTGAATAAAAGGCTTATTGTATCAGGAAAACATGAATTCCAGCAGCGCACGCCAAAGTCCCGCTTGAAACGCCGTCCAGTAAGAACTCCTGACCGCTTTTTTGCATGCGAATTCCAATTTCACCCTTTTTTATCCAATCTCCGCAAAAAATTCGGGAATCATCATTTCGACAAAGGCGGCCCGCCGCATTATCCGGGAAAGCAGGTGTAATCGACGGTTTACCGCCATCCTAACGAAACGGCGGAGAAGCGCTTGGCGGGTTTACCGGATAAAAAAGGGAAGCCGCTCGGCGGTAAACACACGTAAAATCCATAGCACGCGTCTGTTGCAACTAAAAGAGGACGCGGGAATCGTCGCGAATTGCTCAAAGGTCGCCTGACCCTAGCTCCGTCGAAGGGGCAACCGGTTGCAGGGCCTGGAATGTACGCGAGTCCGTGAGGAGTGCTCGCTGTTTTCTGAGGCTTCGGGCTGGGTCCGTGTCTCGCAAGTCTCAATCCGCTCCACGCCCGATGGATCCGCGTGCTACGCGACGAAGCCACGGGACCGTGTAACGGCTTTCCGCACCCCCTAAGCGATCGGATACCTTTACTCGGGCTATGGACCGGTTGAAGATCGTGCGGGCTAGAATAGTTTCGGTACGGAACATATGCTGCGCAATCGTACTCAGTACCGAGTCTCGGCACTTGAGCACACATTTATTGAACGCCTTTAACGGCCACGGCCAATTTTCGCGGGAAATCAGCCATGTCAGATCTACCGTCGATCGAAATTCTTGCGAGTCCACTGTCTACGCGAGATATCTCGGGATATGCCGGCGGGGACTTACCGTCGAAAACGCCGCGCCGTTTCGCCGTATTTGCCGCCACGTTCCTGCTTGCCTTCGTGGCAAGCGTGGCCTATGTGTGGCTGCGCCCACCCATCTACGAGAGCACGGCATCGTTATTGACGGTCACACCGTTAGCCATAGACGAAACGGAGGTGAAAACCAGCGTCCAGCACGCTGTCGCGCAGAACGAGATTCTGCTCGGCATCCCCTTGCTCGAAGCGACTTTGGAAAATCTAAGGAATGCCGACAATGCCTCCGAACTGGCCAGTTTAACAATCGCCGACCTTCTCACCTCGGTGTCGGTTGAACCCATAGCCGAGACTAATATCGTCAAACTGCACGCCAGGGGGTCGAACCCCACGATACTGGCTTCGGTCGTCAACGCCTGGATCGAAGCCTACCAAGCGCGTCGCGAACGATCGATTCTCGAAACGAAAAATGACACTAGCGCGGCTTTGCGGCTCGAATTCGAACAGCTCGCTCAAAAAATTGAAGCGAAGCGCCTGAAGCTGCATCAATTTCGCCGAGATCACGGCATCGTTTCGAAAAACGACGCGGACAATCGGGCCATGGCTCAGCTAACCGGCCTCAACACCGCACTCAACAAAGCCGTCGAGGATGAAGTCAAGACGAAAGCCCAGCTCGACGCGATCAAAGAAGCTATCGCCAGGGGTGAACCCGTAGTACCGTCCAGCGATGAACAGGGGTTGGCAAACCTGGAGCGCCGAGCCCACGACCTTCGCCAGCAGCTAAAGGATTTGAAGCGCCGTTATACCGCGCAATACATTTCGCTGCAGCCCCAGCTCAAGCTTATTCCGGAACAGCTCAAGCAAACCGAAGACGAAATCAAAAAGAAGCTCGAATACGGCAAGCAGAACGCGTTGAGCGAAGCGCAGCAGGCTTTTGCATCCGCTCAGCAGACCGTTCGGGAAATCCGCCGTCAAATCGAGGCACACGAACGGGAGGCCAGCGAGTTTACGACGCGTTTCGCCGAGCACGAAGCCATGCGGGCCAACCTCGAAAAGCTGGAAGAAATCTACCGCGACACGGAAATCCGGCTCGCACAAGTCGAAGCAAAACCGTACGAAAAGCTGCCTCAACTCCAGGTCATCGAACGAGGTAATCCTCCAATCAAACCGATATGGCCGAATTATTGGCGCGACAGCGGGATCGCCTTCGGCGGCAGCCTCGCCCTCGCCCTGGTCACTGTCTGGCTCTACGAATACCTCACGCAAAGGCAGGCTCCTTCCAACGCGACATTCTTACCCGACATCCATCTTCATTCGCTACCGCAAAACATCCTGCTACAGCAGCGGATGTCTACACCGCCGCCCCTTCCCGGGGAACAATTTCCTGCTTTGGAAAGCCCTATAATGAGAGACTTGACGGAGCAGGAAATCCGCGTATTGCTCGAAGCGGCCACGCTTGAAGCCAGGCTGGCGATAGCTCTGCTGCTGTCCGGTTTGAGCCTCGAGGAAATTGCGGAACTAAGCGCCGAGCAGATCGACCTCGACGGCGACAGCCTACGCATTGACGGCAGAAATCCCAGAACCGTACCCCTAGCAAAACGGCTTAAGCTTTGGCTGGCCGAAACCAAAGAGTTTCCCGACTTGAAAATAGACGATACGACATCGTTGATCGCCTGTGCGGCCATCGACTCGGGTCTGGCGCGGCCCGAAACGATCGACGCACCCGCGTTGCGTCACACTTATATAAGCTATTTGGTTCGCCAAGGCATCCGGCTGTCGGAACTGGAGTGCATCGTCGGCCCTGTACCTGCGAAGACGCTCGCCGGCTACGGGCGTTTTTCTCCTCCTGGCCCCGGCTTACCTGCCGACGGCGTACCGTTGACGTATCCCGCACTGAGTTCATAACGACTGATCCAAATGGCTCACGACTCCGTTCCTCAACACACCCAGCGTTTCAGTTGGGCCTATATCCGCTCGATCGCACTGGAACATAAACGCGAATTGTTCGCCGCTCACCTGATTGCCGTTCTCGCCGCGTTGAGCGCGGTCCCGGTCCCATTGCTCATGCCGCTGCTGGTCGACGAAGTTTTGTTGAGCAAGCCCGGACTGGCCGTCAACACGCTGGACCGGCTGTTTCCCGCCGAATGGCACGGACCCGAATTGTACATTCTTGCCATTTTGGGCCTTACCCTGCTTCTGCGTCTCATCGCGGCCGTCTTCAATGTCTGGCAAACGCGTCAGTTCAGTTTCATCGCCAAAGACATCATTTATCGAATTCGCTGTCGGCTGATCGGCAAGCTGCAGCGGATCTCCATGGCCGAATACGAGAATCTCGGCAGCGGCTCGGTCGTGACCCATCTGGTTACCGATCTCGATACGCTCGATACGTTCGTCGGCACCACGATTGCGCGCTTCGTGGTTGCCGTACTCTCCCTGACAGGCACCGCCGCCATTCTGCTATGGATGCACTGGCAACTTGCACTCTTCATTCTGTTCCTGAATCCGATCGTAATTTTCTTCACCAAGACGCTCGGAAAACGGGTGAAGAATCTCAAGCGCGAGGAAAACTCCGCAATCGGCGTATTCCAGCTTGCGCTCACCGAAACACTGGACGCTATCCATCAAATCCGGGCCAGCAATCGGGAAAAACATTACATGGGGCGGCTTATGGATGCGGCGCGGGCGGTTCGGGAGAACTCGGCCGCTTACGCCTGGAAAAGCGACGCCGCCAACCGGGTCAGCTTTCTGGTGTTCCTGTTCGGCTTTGATGTCTTCCGCGCCTTGTCCTTTTTCATGGTCATTTACTCCGACCTCACGGTCGGCGAGATGATGGCCGTTTCCGGCTACCTTTGGTTCATGATGACCCCGGTGCAGGAAATTCTAGGAATTCAATACGCCTTGTTCGGCGCCAAGGCAGCGTTGGAGCGGATCAACCAGCTGAACGACCTGAAGCAGGAACCGAGATACCCGCACCTGATCGATCCCTTCAAGAAAAGCCGAAGACTAGGCATTTTCATCGATGATCTTCACTTCGCCTACCCGAACGGCCACGAAGTTCTGCGCGGCATTACCATGGATATCCGGCCGGGTGAGAAAGTTGCCCTGATCGGGGCGAGCGGCGGCGGCAAATCGACCTTGGTGCAAGTATTAATCGGTCTTTATCCACCGAGCTCCGGCATGGTCTATTTCAATGGCGCGCCGATGGACAAAATCGGAATGGACGTGGTGCGCGAAAACGTAGTCACGGTCCTGCAGCATCCCGTGCTGTTCAATGACACCGTGCGAGCCAATCTGACCCTGGGCCGCGCCGCGCCGGACGAAGAACTCTGGCGTGCTCTGGAAATCGCCCAGCTCAGGGAGGTGGTGGCGGAATCTCGTGACCGTTTGGATACCGTCGTTGGCCGGCTGGGCATGCGGCTTTCCGGCGGCCAGCGCCAGCGGCTCGCGATCGCCCGCATGATCCTGGCCGACCCCAAGGTAGTGATCCTCGACGAAGCGACCTCGGCCATCGACAACGAGACCGAAACCCGCTTGTACCACGGTTTGGACGCATTCCTCAAGGGTCGAACAACGATTATCGTCGCCCATCGCTTGAGCGCGATTAAACACGCCGATCACATTTACGTCTTCGAGGACGGACGCATATGCGAGCAAGGCGATCATGAAACCTTGATTTCCGGGAAGGGTCTGTACGCACGTCTATACGGCCAAAGACCCGCGGAGCGTCGCTCTCGGGATCTGTCGTTCAGATCCTGAAGAAGCCTGCCCGTCGAGCTTCCTTAAAGTGCGAAACACGCCTAGCGGGATCGAAACCGCAAGACTCGCCGATTCTTTCGCGGGAAGGGCCGAAAAACGATGACCGCAAATCGAGTACAATGCGGGCCTTTCCAGATTTAAACCATTGGCTTGCCATTGTACGATCTTCACACCCATTCCACCGCCTCGGACGGCGCCTACTCGCCGTCCGAATTGGTTCGCCGGGCCGCGGCCTCGGGCGTGACCGTTCTCGCACTTACTGATCACGACTCCACCGCGGGCCTGGACGAGGCGGAGACTACCGCCCTCGAAACCGACATTCGGCTGATTCCCGGCGTAGAGATATCGGTAACATGGGCGGAAAAAACCATCCATATCGTCGGTTTGCGCATCCAGCGCAACTGTGAAATCTTGAGACGGGGTCTGAGTGGCCTCCAGGCCACGCGCCTCGAAAGAGCGCAAGAGATCGGCCGCCGCCTCGACCGCTTTGGAATCTCCGGAACCTTCGAGGCCGCGCGGGAAATAGCCGGCGACGGCATGATCACGCGCACCCATTTCGCACGTCATCTCGTCGAACTGGGACTCGCGGGAAGCCTAAAAGACGTGTTCGATCGCTTTCTGACTCGCGGCAAGCCGGGCTATGTCCCCACCCGATGGGCGGAGATGGCTGAAGCCATTGCCTGGATTAAAACGGCGGGCGGCGTCGCGGCACTTGCTCATCCGCAACGCTATAAACTAACCGGCAGCTGGATGCGGCGGCTAGTCGGCGAGTTCAAGGAATGCGGAGGCATGGCAATCGAAGTCGTCTCGGGGACGGCCTCTCCCGGCGATACTCAATCGAGCGCCGACTACGCGCGGCGGTTCGAATTGCACGCCTCCATCGGCTCGGACTTTCACAGCCCCGAAACAGGCTGGGTAAAACTGGGCCGCTTACCGCCGCTTCCCTCCGACTTGCCCCCGGTGTGGACCCTGTGGGACCGTTGAGCCGCTGCGCCTGGGCCGAGCGCAGCACGCTCGAACAAGCTTACCATGACCATGAATGGGGAACGCCCGTCCATGACGACCGCCTGCTGTTCGAATTCCTGATTCTGGAAGGCGCGCAGGCCGGACTTTCCTGGACGACGATTCTTCGTAAACGAGATGCCTACCGCATGGCATTCGACGGCTTCGATCCCGAACGCGTGGCTCGATACGACGAGGCCAAGATCGCCGAACTGTTGGCTAACCCCGGCATTGTTCGGAACCGCCTGAAAATCGCGGCGGCCGTAAACAATGCTCGCCGTTTTCTGCAGGTAAGGGAACAATTCGACAGCTTCGACACTTACCTCTGGCGCTTCGTCGACGGCCGCCCGCGGCAAAACGCCTGGCAAAACATGACCGATGTACCGGCCCGAACGCCCGAATCCGATGCGATGAGCAAGGACCTCGAGAAACGCGGCTTTCGTTTTGTCGGCTCCGTCATTTGTTATGCCTACATGCAGGCGATCGGTGTGGTCAACGACCATACCGTCGACTGCTTCCGCTGGAAGCAGCTGCACCCGACCGGTTCGCCGTAAAACACGCTTTACAGTTCTCGGCGTTACTTCCCTTTCTTTCAGGTTCGAAGTGCGCCGCCATAGCATTCAGGCCCGCGGGGCTTTTTCGGCTCGATAAGCAGATAGCCTCGACTTTCTCCTTTTTTCTTCAATGATCTAGAGCCACTGCCGCGGCCCTTCCACTACCCCCCGTCTAGCGCTGCTCCGAGACGGCGCCCCCGCTTGTCGGAGAATTTTACAGTTCTCCCAAGCCAGCCTTTGGCGTACGCGGATTTTGCAGGCGATTCAAGGGCTCCAGCCGATTGGCACGTACGCTGCTTAGTCAGTGCCATCGGTTTTGGAGCACCTATTGTGAACTCGATTCGACTCCTGCTTGGTTGGCTGCTAAGCATCAGCTCACCGCTTGCCCTGGCGCAGGACGGCATGGGCAACGCAAGCGAGCTGCGCAACCTGGCTGTGCGCTACGAACATGGCCGCGGCGTCAAACTCGACTACGCCGAGGCTTACCGCCTTTATTGCAAAGCGGCCCTGCTCGGCGACGCACAAGCGGCGTACAACCTCGGCTGGATGTATTTCAATGGCCGAGGACTTTCCCGTAAGCCGGAAGTCGCCGTGGGTTGGTTCATGCGCGCGGCCAAGACCGGCGATGTTTATGCCGCGCGCATGCTGGTGCGTTATCAAGGCATCACCCCTTCGGATGACGCCAACTGCCAGCCCGAACCGCCGCCGATTACTGCCGGCATCGAACCGGGCTCGAGTCCCAGCCGCAGACTCGTCGAGAGCTGGGTCAGCCAAATTGCGCCGCAATATTCGGTCGATCCGCGATTGGTATTGGCTGTCATACATGCGGAATCCGGCTTCAATCCGGCGGCGCTTTCCTCCAAGAACGCCCAGGGACTGATGCAGCTCATTCCAGCTACGGCAGAGCGCTTCGGCATCAAAGACGTCTGGAATCCGGTCGAAAACATCAAGGGAGGAACCGCCTATCTGCATTGGCTGTTGCGGCATTTCGAGGGAAATGTCGAATGGGCGGTGGCGGCTTACAATGCGGGCGAACGAACCGTGGAACAATATCACGGGGTTCCGCCGTATAAGGAAACCCGCAATTACGTAAGGCGCATCCTGGAAGATTATCGAAAGACCTATCATCCGGTTCCGCCTCCCCTGGCGCCGAATCAGACTTCTTAAGCGGTGTAATTAGCCAACACACGACCTGAAGCCGACGTCGCGAGAAAGCAGGCGGGTCCGCCGGGACGGGGTTCCGGTGCGAAAAAACCCCAGAGCGGTGAAAACAGGGCGCGGTTCATCGCACCTCATGCTTACATGTACGCTCCGGCCGACGCCGGCCGGGCACCCCGTCCGACGGAGCTCAGGACAGGCGAGCTCGCGACACGTCCTGCGCACCCGCCTAGCGCCGGGTTTAAATCATCAAAGCCGTCCCGCCTTGGCGACCGGCACGGCCCAGTAATGAATCGCAGATCCTGCAAAATCCGATTTTAACCGATCCAGCAATATCTCTAATTCCGAGCCGGTGAGTTGCACATCGAAGCGAACCTGGCGCTTGCGCCCGGTCACTTGTTCGACCAAAGTCAAACTTTCCGGATTACTGGAATGGCCGCTGATCGGGAAGCTACTGAATCCGCTCGCATGCCCGTATTGCAATAACCAATCGATCAAAGGCTCTTCGTGACCGGGTGGGGCAATCAGGGTGAGGAGAAAAAGTTCGCTCATGGAATACTCCGAACGAAATAGGAGAAAATCATCATTTTGACTCCCTCTTCCCTAACCCTCTCCAAAAGGGAGAGGGGATTTGGACTCGTCTCTGGCTTCGCCGTAGCGTCGGTAGAGTATCGGCAACAGCACCAGAGTCAGCAGCGTCGACGTAAAAAGACCGCCTACGCCGACCACCGCCAGGGGTCTCTGGATCTCGGAACCCGGGCCCGTAGCAAACAGCAGAGGAAAGAGTCCGAAGGCGGCTATGCCGGCCGTCATCAGTACCGGCCGAAGCCGGCGCATGGCACCCACCACCACCGCTTCATCCATCGGTAGGCCGAGCACCCGCAGCTGATTGAAGTAGCTCACCATCACCACACCGTTCAGCACGGCGATCCCGAGCAAAGAAATGAAGCCTACCGAGGCCGACACCGAGAGATATTCGCCGGAAATCCAGACGCCATATACACCGCCGATGAGAGCGAGCGGAACGTTGGCCAAAACCAGGGCCGCCTGGCGCACCGAACCGAAGGTGGTAAACAAAAGCAGGAAGATCAGTCCGATCGAAACCGGAATGACGACGGTCAGGCGGGCGGCGGCCCGCTGCTGATTCTCGAACTGCCCACCCCATTCGATGTAATAGCCGGTGGGTAGCTGCACCTGATCGGTTACGGTCCTTTTGGCCTCGTCCACGAAGCCCACCAAATCCCGCCCCTCGACATTGCTGCGCACCGAAGTGTAGCGCTGGCCGCGCTCACGGTTGACTGCGACCACACCTTCTACCGGCTCGATCTTGGCGACCACCGACAAGGGCACGCGGCGTCCGTCGGGCAGGGCGATCTGCAGGGTGGACATATTGGCAGGCTCCCCGGAGCCCCTGAGCAATAGCGGCGTGCGGCGAATTCCCTCCTGGACGATGCCGAGCTTGAGCCCCTCGATCTGAGCCCGCAAGGTATCGGCCAGGGAATCCGCATCCAATCCCAAACGTCCGGCAGCCAGACGGTCCACCTTCACCACCATGTATTGCATGCCTTCGTTGCGGATGGTGAATACGTCCGAAGCGCCGGGAATCTTGCGCATGACGCCGGCGATTTCTTCGGCCTTGGCGTTGAGCACGGCGAGATCCGAACCATACAACTTGACCGCCACATCGCCGCGCACCCCGGTCAGCATCTCGGTAACCCGCATCTGAATCGGCTGGGTAAAACCGTAAGCAATGCCGGGAAAAGTATCCAGCACATTGCGGATTTCGTCGATCAGCGCTTCCTTGCTCTTCATGCGCCATTCGTCCGGCGGTTTGAGGACGAAGAAATTATCGGTCTCATTGAGCCCCATGGGATCGAGGCCGATCTCGTCGGCGCCGACGCGGGACACGGCACGTGTCACTTCCGGCACGTGTTCCAGGATCGCCTTCTGAATTTGCTGGTCCAGCCTCACCGACTGTTCCAGCGTGATGGAGGGCAGTTTCTCCACCTGCACGATGATGTCACCTTCATCCATGGTCGGCATGAAGGACTTGCCGATCTGGAAATAAACGCCAACGGTGGACAGTAGGAGCAGCCCCGCGCAAAGCAGCACCGTGCGGCCGTGGGCGAGGGACCAGATCAGCACCGGACGATACAGTTCGGAAAGCTTCCGCGCGAGCCAGGGTTCCTCGTGCTTGACGCTCTTCATCAGGAAAGAAGCCAAGACCGGAATCACGATCAAAGAGAAGATCAGCGATCCGCTCATGGCGAACACGTTAGTGAAGGCCAGGGGCTTGAACATCTTGCCTTCCAGACCTTCCAGGGTAAACAGCGGGACGAACACGATGCCGATGATGATCGTCCCGGACACCACCGGCGCGGTGACCTCGCGCATGGCCCGGTAGATCGCGTGCAGCCTGGGCAGGCGGTTGGTCCTGCCGTGCTCGGCGAGATGGGTGGTGATGTTTTCCACCACCACGACCGCCGGATCGACCAGCTTGCCGATGGCAATGGCGAGCCCGCCCAGGCTCATGAGATTCGCCGTGAGGCCGAAGCGGCTCATCAGCAGGAAAGTGAACAGAGCGACCATGGGCAGAATGAAGGCGACAGTCAATGCGGCTCTGAGGTCGCCCAGAAACAGGACCAATAGGATCAGCACCAGGACGGTCGCTTCCAACAGGGCACGAACGATGGTGCTTATGGCTTTTCCTACCAAGTCTCCGCGATTGTAGAACACACTGACGTTGACCTCCTTCGGCAATGCCGGGCGGATCTCTTCGAGCTTCTTCTCGACGCCTTCCACGACCTGCCGGGCGTTCGCCCCCCGGAGACTCAATACCAGACCCTCGACCGCTTCGCTTCGCCCGTTCTGGCTCACGGCGCCGTAGCGCGTCAGGGCGCCGATACGCACCTCGGCCACGTCGCCCACGGTGATGGCGATACCGTTCCGCTCCGCGACGACGATGGTGCGAACGTCGTCCAGATCCACGATCCGACCTTCGGTGCGTACGAGAAGCGCTTCCTCACCCTGGGCCAGACGGCCGGCACCGTCGTTACGGTTATTGGACCTGAGGGCATCGGTCAATTCTCCGATACTCACGCCGCGCGCCGCCATTCGGGTGTTATCCGGAACCACCTCGAAGCTTCTCACCATCCCGCCCAATGCGTTCACGTCGGCGACGCCCGGCACCGTTCTGAGCGCCGGGCGGATTACCCAGTCGAGGAGAGTCCTCCTCTCCGAGAGGCTCAAAACATCGCCCTCGATGGTGAACATGAACATCTCGCCCAGAGGCGTGGTCATGGGCGCGATGCCGCCTTCCGCGTTGGCCGGCAGGCTGCCCCAAACGCCGCCCAGGCGCTCCGAGACCTGCTGTCTCGCCCAGTAAATGTCCGTGCCTTCCTCGAAATCGATGGTAATGTCGGTGAGCGCGTACTTGGCGATGGAGCGCAGCATGGTCTGCCTGGGAATGCCGAGCATTTCCACCTCGATGGGCGCCGTGACGCGGGCTTCGACTTCTTCCGGGGTCATGCCCGGCACTTTGATGATGATCTTGACTTGGGTCGGCGAGACATCCGGAAAGGCATCGATGGGAAGATTGGCGGCAGCGAACCAGCCGGCACCGGCCAAGAGCAGGGCGCTCAGTAAGGCGAACAGGCGCTGGGTCAGGGCAAACTGAATCAGGCGCGCGATCACTCTTCTTCTCCCATGCCGAGCCAGGCCGCCTTCAGCGCGGCCACGCCTTGCACCGCCACTTCCTCGCCCGCGTCCAGGCCTTCATGAATGACCACGCTGTACGCCTCCACACCGGCCACCGCGACTTCCCGCGCGGCAAAACCGTCCGCGGTCTGCACGAACACGTAGCTTCGACCCTCATGGTTGACCAAGGCGGCGACCGGCAAACGGAAAATCCGGTCGGTGCTCTTATGCATCAGTTGCACATTGATATGCATGCCCGGCCGCAGATCCTCCGCCTCACGGTCGACGACCGCACGTACCAGGGCACTTTGACTCCTGGGATCCACATGTTGGCTGACCTCGATGATGCGGGCGGCAGCCCGTGAATTTTCCACGCTGATGCGATCGCCGATCTTCACCTCGTGCAGCCGTTCCTGGGGCATGTCGACCTCCAGCCACAATTCGTCCAGTTTGCCGACCCGAAACAGCGGTGCGAGCCGATCCACCCGCTGCCCGACCACGGCCATGCGCTCGAGCACGACACCGTCGATCGGGGCGCGCACCTCCATCAAGCTGCTTAGCTGCCGATCCGCCTTGAGCCGCCGTATCTCGCCCTGCCCCAGGCCTGACGCGGCCAGCGTCTGCTCCGCCGTCCGCAGCGCCGCCTGCGCCTTATCGAAATCGCTCTTGGTTTCCTGCCAGCGGAGACGCGAAATGATGCCTTCGCTGAACAGGGTCTCATCGCGTTTCAGACGCGCCTCCGCCAGATGGAACTCGGAGGCGGCGTCGAGCAAATCCCGTTGCAGGGCCAGCAAATCGGGGCTTTGGATGCGGGCCAGCACCTCCCCCTGTTTGACTTTCACGCCTAGGGGCACGGCGACATTGCTGATCACGCCGGCTTGCGGGGAACTGACCACGAATTCCTTGTGCGGCGGCAACACCACGCGGGCCGGTGCTCGCGCCAGCGGCAGGGCCGCGACTTCTTCCGGCCTCGCCGTGCGAATTCCCAAATGCCGCCCTTGCTCAGAAGTGAGCCGAACCGCATTCTCCGCCGCGAGGCCCGTCACGCAAAAGCACCAGAGCACAAATATGAAGACCGGTTTCATGGCGTGACTCCGACGACTTGGTTATAGATTGCGATATCCCGCTGCAACTGGATGGCCCGCTGGGCGGCATCGCGAATGGCGGCCTGGGCGGTGGCCTGGATCTTGAGATAGTCGATCAGCGAAATTTCTCCGGTCTCGAACGCGAGCCGGCTCATTTTGAGTTGAGACTCGGCGATTTCCCGGCGCCTTTCGGCGATTGCCAGGGCAGCGCGATCAACCTCGAGATTGTGGATCGCTTCGTGCAGCGCCTTTTCCAACTGCCGCAACAACACGTCGCGATCGGCCATGCGCCGGGTCAGGGCGATATTGGCTTCGGCGACATAGGGCGCGTTATAGGCCTCGCCTCCGATCGGGATCTGAAGGACGAAATTGGTCTCGTTGTTATAGCCTTCTTTACGGGTACCCCGCTCGTGCTGAGTACCCACCAGAATCGACGGCTGGTTGCCCTGCTTGGACTTGCGGGTAAATTCGACCTCGGCCTGGGCGCGCTCGATCAAGGCGTTGGCTACGGCGATGGCCGGATGGCTCTCATCGAATGCACGAAGCGGACTTTGTATCTCCTCGAAAAACTTGGGCGCGCGTACCAACCGGGTCAGATTGAAATAATTCTGACGGGCATGCATCACCTCCGCCTCGGCCTGGATCAACGCGGTCTTTTTCTCCAGTTCGTCGCTTTCCGCGAGCAGCAAATCCGCGCGGGCGAGATCGCCGACCTCGACACGCCGTTGGACCAAGGCGGTCAATTGCCTGGAGACTTCGTAGATCCGCTGGGCGAGCTCGAACCGGTTTTCCACCAGCTTCAGATTCCAGAGCGCGTCGCGCACCAAGCCCGCGACCTCATGCTTCAGTGCCCGGACCAACATAACGGTACTCTGCTGCGCTTCCTCCGCGACGGCTCTACTCGCCGCCCGCTGGCCCCACATCCACACCGGAATTTGATAGCCGGTTTGGAGTTCCACGGCACCCCGGTCGTTAAATGCCTTGTCGTCGATCCATTGCAGATAAACCGCAGGATAACCCGCTATCCAGCTGGAACTGCGGCGTTCCAGAGCCTTCGCCTCGTTCTCGAAAGCCGCGATGAGCGCACTTTGCGGATATTTCTCGAAAGCGGCCTCGACGACCCCACCAAGACTCAGCGATTCGTCGAAGACCAGTTCGTCGTAATGCTCGACGACACGCTCTTCGGAGGCGACGGGCGCGATAGCGAAGAAACAAGCCGCGCCCGCCGCACACACCAATAGCTTCATGATATTTTTCTCCCAAAGTCGCGAGCGGCGACCACGGTAGCCGCGGCTCGGGCTGGACGGGAAACGTCCCGGCGCTTCCCCGTCCGACGCACGCCCAATCCAGGTTGTTTGCGTCAACGGCCATCCACCGCGTGGGCGGACATCTCGTCAAACCTGGGACGAAGCGCGAATGTCCTTCAAAACAGGGATTCGATCAAATGTTTGGCGGTGGAGCGCGCGGAACGGCAACGCGGTAAAAGCGCGAAGGCGGCAAGCGTGGGGTTTCGATCGAAGCTAGGTGTGCGGCAAGTTGCGGGTGCCGGACCGTCATGGCGGCGGTGTGGAGACATGGCTCATTGTCCGCGCTCGGGGAAAGCTTGGCTTTGCCGGCCTCTCCCCAAAATCCGGCTTGAACGCCGATAATGACGTCCCGTTCGAGCGGCGGTGCATCGGCCTGGATCGTCGCTTTTCCGGTTTTCGAGAAAAATTCCAGTCCCGGAACATGGAGGAAGCCGCCGGTTTCGTCCCCGGTGTGCGCATGTGTCCACGGCGCAATGACTTGCATCAGCGTCAGGAGGACCAGGAGGAACGTACGCGGAAGACGGATGGTCACGAACTGATTCGATGATCGAACGGCCGGTTAAAACGCGTACAGTATAGTCCGTATGCGACGTCAGAAAAATCTGACGATGCGTTTTGATTTTTTTTGCACCTCTTGCCGGATTAGCCGAATCAGCCTGAACGCCCATGCGGCGGAAAAATGTGGTGCCGATCGCTTGGCATTCGCCAGTCCAGTTATCAGCCCCATAGATACCCGCCCGGCATTTCGGCCCGCTGTCAGGGCGCGCAGACGCGCGACCTTGACTCACGCGGCTCGTCACTTACCCGCAGTCTTCCGGTTTTCGTCGCAGGTGCAGACTTGTCTCGAACCGTGGTGACAGACCGGTAAGCGCTCATGCGCCTTCTGCAAACAAAGCTTTACGCCATTCTCAATGCGTACTTATACTGGGCCGGCGCCCGCTAAAGGAGTGCACGGAGGATGATATGGAAGATAAAGGGAGACCGGGCTCGAGCAAAATTACGGCATCTAATGGCCTTACGACAACATCGCAGGATGTTGGACAACATGGAGAATAGTGTATGAAAAGGCACATCATATTGATGGTTTATCTTTCCCTGGTTGTTCTCCTGTCCGGCTGTGATCGCGAGACTCAGCCCGAATCTCCGGAAACCATCTGCGGTACTATCCGCGGGTTAACCTGCCCGGAAGGGCAATACTGTGACCTTGGCGTCGGCCAATGCAAGGTCGCGGATGCACAGGGCATATGCAAAGCCAAACCCGACGCCTGTACCAGAGAATTCAAACCGGTCTGCGGTTGCGACGGAAAAACCTATGGCAATGCCTGCGAAGCGGCTGCCGCAGGCGTATCCATCGACCACGAGGGCGAGTGCGTGAAAACCGAACCCGTAGCCTGCGGCGGGATAGCAGGCCTCCAGTGCCCCGATGGCCAGGTCTGTGTCGACGATCCCAACGACGACTGCGACCCCGCCAAAGGCGGCGCCGATTGTCCGGGCATATGTAAGGCTGAATAAGGCGAGTAGCCGGCATTCGGGGGCGATGGCTTCCGGCTGTTGCCCCGAATGCATGGCCGGACTAGGTGCAGAATTCGGCGTACGCCGGCCCGCTACTGCGCTCGGGGAACGCCGTGCGGACTTTGAGTAGCAAGCCCCACTGCTTATTTTGAATGGGCGTCAGTCTTTTGGCTCAAAGTAGACGGCCTCTCCGCGAAATTCGATCCTGCCGGGCCAAACCGAAACGCCTGGCGATGTCCAGCGCTTCCCTGTACTCCGCCGCAGTAATCGGACGCGCCAATTCCGGACGCTCTTCGGCCCGGTAGCACGGATAATACTGGCCCATCAGATTGAGATAGGTTTCGGTGGAAATCTCCCGGGTGATGAATTCCAGAACATTTTCCGTGCCGGCCAGGCCGGCCGGAAGGACGAGATGGCGAACCAGCAAGCCGTGATAGGCCAAACCATTGTCATCCAGCCGCAAGTCGCCGACCTGGCGGTACATTTCCTTGACCGCCGCCCGACTGAACTCCCAATAATTCCGCACATGCGAATACCGATGGGCGGTAACGGAATCGCCGTATTTCATGTCCGGCATGTAGACGTCGATGACCCCGTCCAGCAGAGCGAGAGCTTCGGGACTGTCATAGCCACCGCTGTTGTAGACCAGCGGTAGCTTCAGCCCCTGCCGGGCAGCGATCAACGTCGCTGCCAGAATTTGCGCCACCACATGGCTAGGAGTGACGAAATTGATGTTGTGGCAGCCTCGGGCCTGCAAGTCCAGCATCATCGCCGCCAATTGTTCCGGTTCAACCTCGCGACCCTCGCCTTTTTGGCTGATTTCCCAGTTTTGGCAGAATTCACAGCGCATGTTGCACCAACTGAAGAAAATCGTCCCCGAGCCGTTACAGCCGCGCAGCACATCCTCTTCGCCGCGATGCGGACCATAGCTATACACAACGGCACGGTCCCCGGTCCTGCAAACCACGCCTTGAGTGGTCCGCAGCCGATCGACCCGGCAATAGCGCGCGCAGAGATCGCAGGATTGCAGGTGCTGCCGGGCGATACGGACCCGCTGTTCCAATTCCCCGTTCTCAAGCAGGCCGAGATAGGCGGCTCGAAAGCGTTCCGAAACGTTCTTCATCGGCTTCATAGGCATGGGACTCAAACAGGTCTTCAGAATTTTCCGATCCGGCAGGTCCCCGCTCAGCGCGTCTTTGCCGACATCAGGCGGTTTCGAGTCACCCGCAGGGAATAAGTCTGCCGGCCCGGTGACGGGCATTTTTCAATCCAACCCCAAAAACGGATACATTCGAAGTTGCTCCCGCGTCCACAGCGCTCGTTGGCGACAATTCATCAGCGCTTACTGCTCAAGGCCGCTTTACGCCTGAAAAGTTCCCCCGGTAGCGCGGCAGTTCCAAGATTTCGGCGTTTTCATCTACGCTTTAGCGACGGCTGGACTGTTTGCCGATGCCCTGTATCTCGATGCAGGGGAACTTGGGGTATGACGCCACTTTTTTGAGGACACCGGTTTCGATCCTCTGATTCAACGTCTCAAAAGCAGGAAGATTCTGGCTTGCCGATCGCGGGACGTTACCGACATACCGATCGTGAAAGCGGCACATCCGATGGCCGCACCCGAGAAACTCGACCTAATCATCAGTGATCTCCAGCGCCGCGGCGCTTCAAAGCCGCGCACTGCGAAAACACTCGCGAGCACGATCAACTCCCTATTTCAGAAGCAATTGTCCGAACAAGAGTTGACGTCCCTGCTACAAGAGCTGCAGAAGCAGGGTGTGGTCACGGTCAATGACACCCGGGTTTCCTATGTGCTTCCCGCTTCGAACGGTTCATCGCCGCGGACGGTGTAAAATCCCGCAACGCCCGTTTCCGGCCGCAAATTGACGAGGAAGGCTATGTACGTTCCGCCGCATTTCGAAGAAACCCGACTTGAAGTCCTGCACCGGCTGATCCGCGCTCATCCGCTGGCCACGCTGGCTACCTTGTCGTCCGGCGGGATCGATGCCAATCACATCCCTCCGCATCTCTCCGAAGAGCCGGGCCGATTCGGCGCGCTGCGCGGTCATGTTGCACGCTCGAATCCGATGTGGCGGAACCTGGTTGCGGATGTGGAGGCATTGGCGATATTCCAGGGTCCCGACAGTTACGTCACACCGTCCTGGTACGCCACGAAACGCGAGCACGGCAAGGTGGTTCCGACCTGGAATTATGCGGTCGTACACGCCTATGGTTCGCTTCGCGTCGTTGATGACCCGGTTTGGCTGCGAAACCAGCTCGAAGCACTTACCGAGCGGCAGGAAAGCTCGTTCAGCGCGCCGTGGTCGGTCTCGGACGCTCCCGGCGACTTCACCGCGCGTCTGATGGAAGCCATTGTCGGCATCGAGATCATAATCACCAGACTCGTGGGCAAATGGAAGCTATGCCAGAATCAGCCCGCGCATAATTGTGCGGGCGTGGTCCTTGGACTCAAGCAACAAGGGACTCATGGCGCCCTGGAAATGGCGGGTCTCATCGAGGAATATTCAGACGGGGATAGCCAATCCACGAATCCGCAAAAAGGCGAACAAGGCTAACTCACCGCGCGCCCCAGTGGAGCGATTTCCAGCAGTTCCTCGAACTGATGGACCGGTCGAAAGGCAAAAAGGCGTTTGCCCACTGCTCCGCCAATTACCGGGTCTCCTGCTTCATGGCGCTGTACGGCCAGGCTCGGCTCGACTGGTCGCCCGAGCAGGGCCGGGCACATATCGGGCGCGTGTGGGAGCCAAATGAAACCTGGACGAGATTCCTCGAGGACTCTCGCCGGCAGTAGACTCCTGGTTCAGCGATCAGGGTGGTCTACGCAAGGCCCAGCGTCTCGTTGGCAAGCTCGTCGCCGTAATCGGACAAGAAACCGAATCGCGCGGAGGTCGAACTATGCGCCTTTTGCTTCCATTCGGGTTACTGCGCAAAATTGTTCATCGGCCTTCTTCCAAATCGCTTTCGATAAGGCATTCCTTTTTTGTAGGGTGGAGGATGGGTATTTGAGCCTTATCGAAACAGCAGAAAAGAATGGAAGCAATAAGCTCGGACCGGGCCAGCACTCATGAACTTTCTTGGCGGTTCATGAGTCACTTAGGAATCGCTGCGCAAAGGGAATCGCAATGAGAACGCATCGTCTGTCCGCAACAGGAACCCTATTGACGGCGTTCCTCGTAGTACGCTCCGCACTCGCCCTGGAGCCGGGCCAAAGCGAACCGAAACGGCTCTTTTCGACGGGCGATTCCATGACGCGGGGATTTAATGCGAATACGCCACTGGACAATCCGCACCTGAGCTGGGTGAACGGCTATCACGGCTTTTGGGAGGACCTTTTCGGCTTGCCCGACGTCGAATCGCACAACCAGCGTATCGACGCCAACTTCGGCGATAGCCATCGCAGTAATCAAACGGCGGCCGAAAACGGTGCCGAGATGGGCGATTTAACGTCCCAGGCTTCTGGTGCGGCCGGCAAGAACGTGACTTACGCCACCGTGCTGCTGGGTTCGAACGATGCCTGTCGGGACTCCGTCGCCGATTTGCCGACCGATGGGCAGTTCAGGGAGCGCTTCGAGGGCGGCCTGGATACCTTGCTGACGAACCTGGCTGCGGGCGCTACCGTGCAGGTGGTGGCCATCCCCAACATCATCGAGGTGTATAACCAGGGTCGGGTCAAGCAGGCGCTGGGCTTGGTCGATTGCCCGGACGTTTGGGCGAGATCCGGCAACTGCGGCTCGGTGCTCTCGCCGCAGGCAACCGACGCGGATCGGGCCTTCGTGTTATCCCGCATCGTTGCGTATAACCGGATCCTCCGCGAGGTTACCGAGAATAAGGCCGCGCAGAACCAGGACAAGTTCATCACCTTTACCGACGCGAGCTTCACCTATCGTTTTACGCAGAGCGAGCTCTCCAACCTCGACTGCTTTCATAGTTCCTGGGAAGGGCAGAAGGCCCTTTCGAGAGAGACTTGGAATAGCGGTCCGTTCAAGCAACACCAGGAGCTCGACTAAATCCTCATGAGCCGGATCGCCGCCTTCTTATCGGGTGCAGGGATCGCGGCGGCGGCGCTTCTGTTCGGCCGTTCGCCGCAGGTATCGGTCGACGACGAGACCGAACTTTGGCGGGCACGCGCGCAGAAGGCGGAACGGGAGCTTGCGATGTTGCGGGCGAGGCCGGCGCCGGCCTCGCCCCGTCAGGATAAAACCCCGGCCGCTCCGGGCCAAGAGCCATCCGGTCCGGCCTCCTCGCCAAGAACTCCTATGCCGCCGCCCCCTCCCGATACAGAGTTCGATCCCATGCGCCAAGCGCAATGGGATACCCTGGTCAGCAGCGCGCTCGAACGCGAGGTGGAACAGCGTTTGGGCCAAAGGCTCAGCCCCGAGCGAATGACACGCTTGCTCGATGGCCTGCGGCGGCTGCGCGAGGCATCCGTGGGGCTGCGGCCGGAATTTCTCGATCCCGGCGATCCGGATTCACTGCGTGACCACCTGGCGCGCACACTGGTCCTGGTGGAATCGGATCGTCTTTTGCGCGAAGAACTCGGCATCGGTTTCTCGGATTTTCTGAGGGGACTCGACGGCGATCCCATCGAGGAAGTGCATCCGGCGAAGCCCGGCGAACCGGTTCGATAATACCGTGCAATGTGGATCGTTCTTCTGATGTTCTTGGCGATGAGTCCGGCCGCTTTCGCCGACCAGGCGGCGCTAAGAATCAGCGGCGAGAGCGTTTCCTTATCCGAGATCGATGCGCTTTCGCGCCCGAAGATCGACCGATTGCACAAGGCTCTGGCCGATCAGGCAGGCCGAACGCTGGACCGCCTGATCGATCGCCGCCTTCGGGCCTCCTCGCCCGAAACGAAGCCGTCTTCGCCCGAGCCGGCCACCAACGAAGCAGTACGCGCCTTTCGATCCTCACGGGCGGAAGATTTCGAGGGCCCCTTCGCACCTGTCGAGACCCGGCGGAACCCGTCCGCGGAGGACCCCGCGATTCGCCACTATCTGGAGCAGAAAGCGCGGGCGACTGCGGAAGCCGAAGCCCGCCGCGATCTCGGGAAAGGCCATGCCGTCAAAATCCTGCTTCCGGAAAGCGGGGAGCTCGAACAGCCGCTACCTCCGCAACGAACCGTGGCTTGGGTGGACGATGTCCCGATCCCGGCCGACGCGCTCGAGCAAGCCGCGGCGCTTCACTTTTATCGGCTGCGAAAGGAAATTCATCTCGAACGCCGGCGCAATGCGGAGACGCTCATCGAGCATCGTCTGCTCGGCCGGGAGGCGCGGCGACGCGGCGTCGCTGCTGAAGTTCTACTGAAACAAATTACGGGGGACACGACGGTCGGCGATGAGGAATTGCATGCCTTCATCGAGGCGGAACGCGCGGCCGGCCGGCCGGTATCGGACCCCGAACGCGCCCGCCAATACCTGTCTTTCCGCAAAGCTCACGCCCGCCGCACGACATTTGTCGAAAGCCTGCGCGCCTCTGCCCGCATCGAAATCCTGTTCGAGGAACCCCCTCCGCCCCGTCTGCCCATGACCGAGGCGAATGCTCCCGCATTGGGTGGAGCGGGCGAATTGCGTATCGTCGTCTACACCAATTACCGCTGCGCGCCTTGCCGGCAGACCCACCGCGAAATCGACCGGCTGCTGGCCACCGATGGAAACGTGCGCGTGATCTTCCGCGACTTCATCCCGGTGTACGATCCGGTAGCCGGCGAAGCGGCCCGCGTGTCCCGCTGCGCCGACCGGCTGGGCGCCTTTCAGCGTATGCGCAGCGAGCTTCTGACACGGAATCCCCCGGCCTTCGGCGAGGTCTGGTACGAAGGCCATGCCTTGTCCTCGCTCGCCGCCAGGCTGGGGATCGATCGGGCCGATTTCTTCCAGTGTCTTTCCTCGAGGGAGATCGGCGAGGCAATCGCAAGGGACACGGCCGAGGCGCTCGAACTCGGCTTCGAGGAGGCGCCGTCCTTTGTGGCTCAGGGCATCCCCCTGTCGGGCTTCCGGACCGCCGAAAGCCTGACCGAAATCCTGCGCCGGAGAACGCCGCGGGCTCGGCCGCAACCGGTTGAGGGCAAAGCGGGACCCCGTTAAGGAAGCTCTGATTAAGTCTCCACTTCGGAGAAGCAACCTGTGCAACGGATTGATCTAACAGGCCCTCACCCAACCCAGTCACTCCGCACATTCCCTGTGCGGAGCCGCAAGCGGCGCTCACGCGTGCACCCGTTCGCCGGGAGCGAACGGGAACGTGCGAAGCACGGCCCGAAGGGCGAGCCTCAGGGATGAGGCGAGTCAATCGGCCTCGCCACGCGACGCTGTCCCGCTTCGCTCGCGCGTCCGGGGCAGCCCATCTTTGGCCTGCCCACTCGTCGCGTTGCGTCTCGCCCTGCCGATTTGTTCCAGAGGGAGAGGGCTTATTCAGCGCTTCCTTAAGCCTGAGGGACCCGCGTGCGGCCGTTTCGGTTCGGGACAAGAACTGCTCACGGATATCCTTAGCGCTGGAACATCTTCATCCCCGAGCCACTCGCCAGCACCGCGTTCACATCCAATCTTTGGCTTTCTTCCGGACCTGCTCGTAAAAGGCGTCCATCACCTCGACGAAAGACACGTCCTTCGGCCAGAACGGCGGGAAATCTCCGCCCTTTTTGACCAGAATGCCCGAGACCGGGGCGGGCTCCGGCGGTTCTACGCCGGACGGCAGCTTTTTCGCGCCGCGCCAGTAATCCCTGGGAACGACGGTATCCGGCACGGTAACGGGCAGGGGGCGGCTGAAATAGGATTCGGCCGAAAACAATTCGCCCCCGTTCTCGGTCAAGGCCGAGGCCAGGGCCGCCCCCAAGGGCGTTTTCTGGAGCCGACGGGCCAGTTCGTCGCGGGGAAGGCCTCTCAGTTCGAACAGCAGGAACGGATCGTGATCCAGCCGCGAGGCGAGCAGGTAATACAGCGCGGCAATGTGCTTGCAGGGGTTTTCGGAATCGGGACACGAACAATGGGTTCCGATGTCCTTGCGCTTCCGCGGCAGGAGATCGATCTCTAAGGCCTCGAACGGCTTTTCGATCTCGTCCGGCATTTCGTTGAGCAGCAGCCGGGCCAGAAATCCCGCGCGACTCCCGATTAGCCCGATCGCGTTATCCCAAGCGGACTCGGGCAGGGGCAAAAACTCGATGTGGAGTTCGTAGATCGGCTCCTCGTAAAACCCGAGATAAGGACTCATCCGTCCCCGTACCCGTGCCAGGACTCGGTTCCGCTCGACCCGCCATCCCAGAATGCGGTGGGTGCTGAGATACTGGCGTCCGCGCAGCAGCCGCTTCGGGTCGGTAAAGGTCTCCATCGCTTCGATGAAGCGCTGGCCCCACCAGGTTTTGCCGATTTTGCTCATGGGCTACTCCATCACCGCCTGCCGATTGAGAGCGATGAGCTCCTTGAACGCCTCGTTATCCAGGCGCGTCAGCCAGGATTCGTCGTTCCCGACGATCAGCGAAGCGACCTGCTTCTTGTCTTCGATCATGCGGTCGATGCGTTCCTCCAGGGTCCCGATGGTGATGAACTTGTGGACGAATACGTTCTTGCGCTGCCCGATACGAAAGGCGCGGTCGGTGGCCTGATCCTCGACCGCGGGGTTCCACCAGCGGTCGAAGTGGAACACGTGGTTCGCCTTGGTGAGCGTGATGCCCACCCCACCCGCCTTCAGAGACAGTATGAACACGCCGGGCTCGGTATCCGGGTCCTGAAACTCGAGAATCATGCGTTCGCGCTTCGCCGGCGGCGTTCCGCCGTGCAGGTAAAACACCGGGCAGCCCAGGACTTCGCGCAAATATTTGTAGAGACTCTCTCCGACTTCGGCGAACTGGGTAAACACCAGGGCGCTTTCGGTTTCGGCGATCACATCGGTCAGCATGTCGTGCAACCGGTCGAGCTTCGGCGAACGCTCGGGCGTGAAGTCGCTGCCGTCGCGCAGGAATTGGGCAGGGTGGTTGCACACCTGCTTGAGCCGCATCAATGCGGACAGCATCAAGCCCTGCCGTCCGATGCCCTCAGCCATCGCCAGGTGCTGCTCCACGTCCCGCACCACCGCTTCGTACAGCGAGGCCTGCTCTTTGCAAAGATGGCAGAATTGCTTGTTTTCGACCTTGTCGGGCAAGTCCTTGATGATGTTGGGATCGGTCTTGACCCGGCGCAGGACAAACGGCTCGATCAACTGTTTGAGGGTCTCGGTCTGCGCCGGATCGTTGTCGCGCTGAATGGGAAGCTCGTAGCGCTGGCGAAACTGCGTCTGCTTGCCCAGGTAGCCCGGATTCAGAAAATTGAAGATGGACCAGAGGTCGAGCAGCCGATTCTCCACCGGGGTTCCGGTCAGGGCCAGGCGATGGTCGGCATTGAGCCGCAAAACCGCCTTGGTCTGGGCGGACAGAGGGTTCTTGATATTCTGGGCCTCGTCGAGCACCACGCGCGCCCATCGAATCTGGGAAAACAGTTTCTCGTCCCTGCGCACCAGCGCATAGGACGTGATAACCGCATCGTGCTCCAGGCAAATGTCCCGAAACCCCGGAATCTCGCGAAAGCGTCCCCCGCCGTGGTGAACGATGGCCCGCAGGCTGGGTGCGAACCGTTCGATCTCTTTCTTCCAGTTGCCGATCACCGATGTCGGCACGACCAGCAAGGTTGGGGCACGCGGATTCGTCTCGACCCGCTCCTGGACCAGACGCGCGATGACCTGCACGGTTTTTCCGAGACCCATGTCGTCCGCCAGGCATCCGTTCAGCCCCAGACTTTCCAGGTAGCGCAGCCAGGCGAGCCCGCGCCGCTGATAATCCCGAAGCCGCGCCATCAGGCCCGGCGGATCGTCCACCGGCTGCAGCCGGCTGTGGTCGCGGAGCTTCTCCAGCATCTCCAGCAGCGTCCCCCGGGGATCGATTTCGAAAAGATCCGAATCCTCCGCCGTCTTCCGCATCAGTTCCGGCAGGCTCATGCCGGCGTCCTCGCTCCGGTGCTTGCGCCAGAATTCCAGCATGGCGCGCATCTTTTCTCGGTCCAACGTGAGCCACTGGCCGCGATAGCGAACCAACGGCGTCTTGCTTTCGACGAGGCGTTCCCACTCCGCCTCGTCGATAGTCTCGGCTCCCAGCGCCAGCTCGTAACGGTATGAGATCAGGTTATGCAGGCCCATATCGCGCCGGGTACCGGCGTCCGACGGCGTGCGACGGCTGGCGTAAAGGCGGATTCTGGCACGGCGGCGGCCTTGCGGGGTCCACCAGGTGGGCACCATGACGGTAAACCCGGCATCTTCCAACACCCAAGCATCCTCCTGGAGAAACAGGAAAGCCTCCTCCAGGCTCAGATCGACCCCGGTGGGACGCTCTTCGTCCAAGCCTTCCCACAGTTTCGGATAGATGCGAGCCGCCTGGCCCAGCCCGAGCAGCAGATTCTTCTCAAAGTCCGCACCGACCGGCTCGGCGAAAGACTGTTTCCCTTCGGCGCTCAATCCCCAATATTCGGCCAGGGGCAAGCGCAAGTCGGGGCTGCGGCGCGGCGAAAGCAGAATTTCCAGGCGCCAGGCTTCGTCTTCGGCGGAAGCTTCCTGCAGGCGAAACACCAGCTCGAGATCCGTTTCCTCACGGCGCCCCAGCAGATTGCGACGCCACCCGAGCCATTGCCGGTAAAGCTCGACGCCCTCGTCGGTCTTCCAGGGATGTCCGGCCGGCGCGCCGTTGCGGCAGGCGTTCAGCAGCGTCCCCTCGATTTTACGGCCCAGTTTGGTGGCGGACGCCGCCTGGACCACGGTGCGGTGTACCAGGACATCGGCGCAATGCTTGAGCAGGCTGGTGCTTTCGTAGACGCGGCCGCCGGCCGATGCGCAAACCGGCGGCATCCGCTCGACCGCCTCCCGAATCAGGCGTTCGTAACCGTCGGAAACGATTTCCCAGCCCGCGTAGATTTCATAGCCTTCCTGCGGCATCGCTCGATAGAACAACGCCGGTATGTAGCGGTCCTTGACGATGACCGACTTCAGCGACTGCGCGAAATAATGCCAAAACAGCAGATCGACGCCCGCCCTGGTCTGCGAAGTGCGGTACGCCGACAGGAAACGCAGTTCGCCGAGTTGCTTGAAAGGGTGGGCGAGGCGATAGCCGTCCACTTCCCACGCCCTCAAAGTCGCCTGCACCGGCTCGTCGTCCGCCCCGCTCTCCAATTCCGGGCCGGGCAGAGGCCGGCCGTCGACGGCCGGCAAAAGAACCGTTTGCGGCGCAAAATGAAACCGGCGTTCGTAGGGGGAAATTTCCAGCCCCAGTTCGCCTTCGAGAAAAGCCACCAGCTCCGCTTTGGTGAGATGCCGAGGATGACGGTTCGCGGTGTCCGAGAAGTCGGCAGGTTCGCCGCCATGCTCGATCCACAGCCAAAAGTCGCCCGCCTGGACGAACTCGTCGGTACACTCGGGAATCCATGTGCAGTGCAGGACTTTCATGTCGCGTCTTTCGCAAGCCGAAATCGGCTATTGTACCCGGCAGGAGGGATTTGCGCCGATTCGTTGATTATTTGTTATTGTAGCGGCCAACCCGCTTAAGCCCAGCCTAACAATAAACCATCAAGCACGATCGAGCGCAACGCTTGTCCAGTGTGCCGGCGGGCCGTGGCGGGGTGCCGGTTTCGGTCCCTGTCATCATCGAGAAACGCAAACGGGCGACTATCGAAGCGGAGGGGTTCGCCATACGGTCCAAGTCGAAAAAGAGGCGGCAAAGACAATGTAGGATGCGGTGAGGTACGAACCGCATCCCACCGACAACCTCCCGGCGGCAAACAGCCGGGAAACCGCTGACGCGAAACCGCATGGATCAAACAAGCCTACCCTTCAGGCTGTTTACCGCCGGTTCATTTAGGCCACTTCTCTCTTCGCAATCTCCACCCATTCCCTGTTCAAGCGGTAACTATGGCTGGACGCGGCTCTAGCGTCCTTGACGATGTCTTCGAACAGTGCCCGTGCTTCCGCCGTTTTCCCCATGCGTTTCAAGAGCAGTGCATGGCGGCATTTGGCCTCGGCGCCCGCGGAATATTTGGCCAGCGCCCGATATTCCTCCAAGGCCCGATCGAGTTCGCCCAGCGCTTCGAGCGCGCGCGCGTAGAGCAGGTGCGCGTCCTGGTGTTCGAATTCGGGATTGGCCGTCGTCAGCGTTTCGAGAGTGTCCCGGGCGCGCCCGAACTGTTTCGCTTCAACCAGCGCCTTGGCGAGACCGAACAGAAGATCGGGATCGGTGCGGTACATCCCGGTGAGCGAGCTCTCGTACAGTGCGATGGCATCGTCGAGCATGCCTTGCTTAAGATATTCCTGCGCCAGTGCGCTGCGGTTGCCTACGGTGTCCGATAGCTCCAGTGCTTCACGCCGTTTTCTCAGCTCTTTCTGGGGATCGAGCGTTCTCAACAGAGCCTTGGAACCGCGCCGGGCGGTCCGGCTCTGGATGATTTCGGGCAGCAGCACCATCACCGAATAGAGTATGCAGCCGAGCAGCGGCAGAAAAATGATCAAAAATACCCAGAGCAGCGATTGGCCGTGACGAATGGCGTGAACGGCGAATCCGATCTGGATCAGCAACATGAGGATTCCAGCAAATTCCATCAGATATCTCGTTTATTGTTTTTCAGCAAAAAAGCGGGGCTCGGCTATCGAGCCCCACTCGATGGACAGGAAATAGAACGCTTGGTTCGCGCAACCGCAAATGGCTTTGTTCGTCGATCATCGATTCAGACCTGATCCATTTTCGGCGACAAGAACCCAATGGTCCGATCCTACCATGTACGCGGTGTATCCATGAGCCCGGTAAAATCGCCGATCCATTCAGGAATGGTTGTCGCTCACGCGTGGTCCAACTCCATATGAAACTCCACCTGGTCCAACTCTGGGAAACCCTCCGTTCAAGCTACTGGTTCGTCCCTGCTCTGATGTCGGTGACGGCCGCGGTCCTGGCGATCTTGCTGTTTCTGGTCGATCAGGAAGCGCGCGAACGATACCTGCCCTTTCTCTCCGACCTCTACGTCATGGACGCACCGGGGGCGCAGGCGATTTTGTCCACGCTGGCGTCCTCCGCAATCACGGTGGCAGGGGTGGTGTTTTCCATCGCCATGCTGGTGCTTTCCAACGCATCGTCCCAATTCGGCCCGCGCCTTCTGCCGAACTTCATGCGGCAAGGGGGTACCCAGATCGTTTTCGGCGGCTTCATCGCGACTTTCATCTACGCCATCCTGGTGTTGACTCGTGTCCGTTCGACCGATGACGGGGCGGACATTCCCCATCTTTCGGTCAGCGTCGCGCTGATTCTCGGGGTGCTCAGTTTCGGTCTGCTGATTTATTTCATCCATCGGGTCGCCACTTTCATACAGGCGCCGAATATCGTCGAAAACGTAGGCACACGCCTGATCGAGACTTTCGGCAGCCTTTTCCCGGAAGCGGCCGACCCGAGCGGGCGGGATAGACCCAAGGAAGGGGAGCTTCAACTGCCGGCCGATTTCGCGGAACGCGCTCTCGGCATTCCGGCGCCCGGCAACGGTTATCTGGACGCGATCGAGCTGGAGCGGGTCAGGAATATTGCCGAGCGAAACCAGCTGCTCGTGCATCTGCTCAAGCGGCCGGGCCAGTTCATCATCGAGGGCCACGTGCTGGCCCTGGCTTCGCCGCGCGAAGCGGTTACCGAAAAAATCGCCGCGGAGATCGGGAAATGCTTTCTGCTGGGACCACAGCGCACCCTGATCCAAGACGCCGAGTTCGCCGTGGATCAGTTGGTTGAAGTGGCGGTCCGCGCACTTTCGCCCGGCATCAACGACCCCTTCACCGCAGTCAATTGCATCGACTGGCTGGGCGCCGCGCTGTCTTTTCTCGCCACGAGGACGCTGACGTCGCCGCTGTGCCGCGGTACCGACGGGCGAATCTGCGTCGTTACCGCGCCTTACACCTACGAGGGCATTCTCGATGCGGCGTTCAATCAACTGCGCCAGAACGCCAGGAATAACGAGGCCGTGGCCATTCGCCTCCTGGACATGATCGCCGTCCTGACGGAGGCCGAACTACCGGAACCTTATCGTGACGCTCTGATCCGACACGCCCGCTTGATTTACAGAAACACGCTGGGCAATCTACCGGACGCCAGCGACCGCGCCGATCTGGAGGAACGCTACGGAAAAGTACTGCACACGCTTCCGGAAACCGACTCACGCAAGGACTGAGGCCGGGACGAAATCATTCAGCGCCGGTTTCGTTGCGCTTCGTCAGGCCGCATCGTGAATCCCCCGGTCATCGTCATTGTGCTCATCGGCGTCTCGGGCTCCGGCAAATCCACCATCGGCCGGCGGCTCGCCGAATCTCTCGGCTGGCCGTTCTTCGACGGGGACGATTTCCATCCCGAACGGAATATCGCGAAAATGGCGCGGCATCAGCCTTTGACCGATGCCGACCGGGAGCCGTGGATCGAACGAGTCGCCGAGCTGATCGAAAGGTCCATAGAAGAAAAGCGCTGCGCCGTCGTCGCCTGTTCGGCGCTGCGGCACATCTATCGAGAGCGCCTTGCGCGCGGACATCGCGAAGTGTTTTTCGTATACCTGAAAGGCTCCTTCGAGCTCATTCGCGACCGCCTCGCGCAGCGGAATGGACATTTCATGCCTCCGGATCTTCTTCCCAGTCAGTTCGCGACGCTCGAGGAACCCTGCGATGCCATCACGATCGATATCGGCGAACCGCCCGAATCCGTCGTCCGGGGAATCCTCAGCCGTCTCCGGGAGCGGCTGCCAAACCATCCGGGAAATAAGTAATTTCAACTTGATTCACGACTTGCCGTTAAATCCAGGCCTCCCTACAATCGACACCTTGTCCATCATCTGATTATTAAGGAGAAGATCATGTTGATGTTGTCCGTTGCGGTTTTTACATTGGTGGCACTCATGGGGGCGGGCATGGGAATCGATGCCTTCAAGGGACGAGGCAGCTCCCGCTTGTACGCCCTCATCCATGGCGGCCTGGCGCTGCTGGGATCGGCTCTGGTGATCATGGCCGCCCTGGAGGGTGACACACGTCTCTACGTCATAATCGGCCTGGCACTCATCATCATCGCCGCCGGACTGTACATCTCGTTCCAAAGGGCCAAGGGCATTCAGCCCAGAGCCTTGATTCTCGTTCACGGCGGAACCGCCCTCGCTTGCTACGGGCTGCTGGCCTATTACGCACTCGCAGCCTGATTTCGGGTGGTCGGCACCGCGGCTTTCGGGGTGCCGACACGGCTTCTCGCCCATCAAACCCTGCCATCTCGGGTACAATGTCCCGGATCATGGTTTCGACACTCCCGCTCGGCCTTTACATCCACATGCCCTGGTGCGTGCGGAAATGCCCTTATTGCGACTTCAACTCGCACGCTGCAGACGGCGCCCTGCCGGAGCGTGAATACGTGAACGCGCTGCTCCTCGACCTCGAACAACAGACACCCTTGGTCGCGGGACGCACGGTGGAAACGATCTTCATCGGCGGCGGCACGCCCAGCCTTTTCAGCCCGGACGCGATTCGCGATCTCTTGGAAGGCATCCGGTCGAGGCTGACCGTGGCGGCGGCGGCAGAAATCACCATGGAGGCCAATCCGGGCACCGCGGAGATCGGAAAATTCGAGGGTTTTCGCGAGGCCGGCATCAACCGGCTGTCGATCGGCATTCAGAGCTTTCATGACGCTCATCTTAAAAAACTCGGCCGCATTCATGATCGCCGCGAAGCGGGGCTCGCCGCCGGGATAGCCCGCGAAGCGGGGTTCGAGAACTTCAACCTGGATCTGATGTTCGGCCTGCCGGACCAAACGGTCGACGAAGCGCTGGCGGACATTCGAACCGCGATCGGCCTCAACCCCACCCATATCTCGTTCTATCAGCTCACCCTGGAACCCAATACCGTGTTCCATAAATTCCCTCCGCGGCTTCCCGAGGACGATCGCATCTGGGCCATGCAGCAAAGCTGCCAGGCGCTGCTGGCGGATCACGGCTACCGCCAGTACGAAGTGTCCGCCTATGCCCGTGAAGGCTACCGCTGCCGGCACAATCTCAATTATTGGCGGTTCGGCGATTATCTGGGCATAGGCGCGGGCGCTCACGGCAAGATTACGAACGCGGCCGAACCCGCCGTAACGCGTACCTGGAAGATCAAACACCCGCAGCACTACCTGGAATTCGCCGGCCGGCCGGACCGGCAGGGCGGACGTGCCGTGGTCCCGCGGGAAGACTTGCCCTTCGAGTTCCTGATGAATCATCTTCGTCTCCGCGAGGGCTTCGCCGAAGCCGCTTTCGGCGAAAACACCGGCCTGCCCTTGGCCGCGCTCGAGCCGGCACTGTCCGAGTGCGTTGCCGCGGACTGGCTGGAACGGCGCGACGGCATCATTCGCTGTACCGACACCGGCTGGAATTTTTTGGATAATGTGTTGCAGCGTTTTTTGAACTGAACCTTCACCTCAATATGGCCACTCCATCGCCTCCGAGCTTTCCGGCTACGACGTCGACCGGCCACTCCCTGGTCCGTCCGACGCTCGAGGATCTGATCCGACTCAGCCAGCCGGCGGCGGGACTGACGCTCGCCCGGCCGACTGCCCGCGCCCTGCAGAGCGGACAATATCTCTCGACGTTCAAGGGGCGCGGCATGGAGTTCGACGAAACCCGGCCCTACACCCATGGCGACGACGTGCGCAACCTCGACTGGCGCGTCACGGCCCGCACCGGCAAGCCGCATACCAAGCTTTTCCGGGAAGAACGGGAAAGGCCGGTATTCCTGACCGTGGACTACCGCTCGGCGATGTTCTTCGCAACCCGGGGCATGTTCAAATCGGCCATGGCCGCCCGGCTCGCCGCCCTCATCGCCTGGAGCGCCCGCCGCCACGGCGACCGCATCGGCGGGCAGATTTTTTCCGAAACCGAAAGCGTCGAGCTCAAACCGGAGCACGGCCACCGCGCGGTATTGAGGCTCCTCAAATTGCTGGTCGACCAGGCGTCCCCCCGGAACCCGATCGCGCCGGAAGCCGCCTTGCAGGACGCCCTGGTTCGCCTGCCGCGCCATGCCCGTCCCGGCAGCCTGGTGTTCCTATTCAGCGACTTCCGTCATTTGACGCCCGCCGGCGAAGCCGGCTTGGGCCGCCTGTCCCGACACTGCGACCTGGTGCTGGTGTTCATTTCCGACCCCTTGGAGGAACGCCTGCCCCTGGGGCCACACCGGTTCAGCGACGGGCGCCGTGACGTTTTGCTGAACGCCGATGGGCGAACCGTCGACATCTACGAGCGCGCCTTCCGGGAGCGCGAGGAACGCTTGGCCGACCTGGCCCGGCGCCACGGCATACGCCTCGTTTACTGCCGCACCACCGACGAGCCCTTTCTGGTCCTGCAGCAAGGCAGCCGTCGCTCGCTTTACCATTTTTAGCCATGGAACCCTTGCCCTTACGCGATATTCATCTTCCGGACCCGATCGGCTGGTGGCCGCCCGCAATTGGGTGGTGGATCGTGTCGGCCACGGTTGTCTTGCTGATCGCCGCGGTGGCAGGGCTGGTTCGCCGGCGGCGCCGGGTCACCGTGGCGAAGCTCGCTTTGCGGGAACTGGATGCGCTGCAAATGGACTCTTCCACGGGCATGACCGAAAAGTTGAGAAGACTGTCGGTCCTGCTGCGCCGTGCCGGCATAAGCGCCTTCCCTCGCCAGGAGGTGGCCGGACTGACCGGCGAAGCCTGGCTGGAATGGCTCGACCGGCCGCTCGGCGAACCCCGCTTTTCCCGGGGTGTCGGCCGAGCTCTGCTGGATGCGCCATACCGGCCGGTGGGCGATGCGGATATGGACAGCCTGATAACGCTTTGCCGGGAATGGCTGAAGGCCCTGCCGACCGACGTCGCACCGCCTCGAAAAGTCTCCGCCCCCGGTCGGGCAGCCACGGAGCCGCGATCCTAGAACCGGCAAATGGCCGCTGAATGGAGTATAAAAGCCTTATGGATTCCGACCGTCCTGTCTTCCACCGATGCCGGTTTCACCTTTCGGGTGAAGCCGCTAACCGCCGTTTTTTGGAATGATCGAATTCGTCTGGATCTGGGTCTTTCTGGTTTTACCCTTGCCCTGGCTGATCCGCCGCGCCTTGCCCGCGGCAGCGGACGCCGGCGGCGCGGCGCTGCGTACGCCGTTTCTCGAGGAACTGGACGGACTCCCCTCGAATCAGGGCGTCAAGCAGGGCAAACCGCATGCCTTGTGGATTGCCGTCGCCGGCTGGGTTTTGCTGGTCGGCGCCGCGGCACGTCCGCAGTGGCTCGGCGATCCCATCGAACAGGCCGTGAGCGGCCGAGACCTGATGCTGGCGGTCGATCTTTCCGGCAGCATGGAAATCGAGGATTTTTTCCTGCACGGACGATCCGTGGATCGCCTGACCGCAACGCAATGGGTGGCCGGGCAGTTCATCGAACGGCGCGTGGGCGACCGTATCGGCCTGATCCTGTTCGGCGAACGGGCCTACCTGCAGGCGCCGTTGACCTTCGATCGCACCACGGTGCACATACTGCTGGACGAGGCCGTCATCGGGCTCGCCGGCGACAAGACCGCCATCGGCGACGCCATTGGACTCGCCGCCAAGCGTCTCAGGGACAACCCCGCGGACCAGCGGGTGTTGATCCTGCTCAGCGACGGAGCCAATACCGCCGGCGCGGTTTCGCCCCTGCAGGCGGCCGAGGTCGCGGCGCGGGAAAAGCTGAAAATCTACACGATCGGCGTCGGGGCGGATCAGATGGTGGTCAACGATCTTTTCGGCACCCGGCGGGTAAACCCATCCCAGGATCTCGACGAAGAAACCATGAATGCGATCGCCGAAAAAACCGGCGGCCGCTATTTCCGGGCGCGGGATACCAACGAACTCGAACACATTTACCAGCTCCTGGACGAACTGGAGCCGGTGGAGCGGGCAAGACATTTTTACCGGCCGCGGACCGAGCTCTATCCCTGGCCCCTGGCCGCCGCGCTGCTGCTGGCGGGCCTTTTGGCCGTAACCAAACTGCGGGAATGAAATGCCGTGTCAAAACCTGCTGCTGGCGACGATATTTTCGCCGTCTGAAGCGATGAATCGCGACAACGATTGCCCATGACCGATTTCCATTTCTTGAGACCCTGGTGGCTTCTCGCCATCCTTCCGCTGGCGGCACTGCTTTGGAGGCTCTACCGGCGCCGCCGCAGAAGCGGGGGCTGGAAGCACATCTGCGACGAAGCACTGCTGCCTTATGTGCTTATCGGCCGGGAAGGCCGAGCCGGATTTTACCCGCTGCTCATCGCCGCCCTGGGCGGCCTCGCGGCCATTCTCGCCCTGGCCGGGCCGGTTTGGGAACGACTGCCCGCGCCGGCTTTCCGCAATATCGCCGCCGTCGTCATCGTACTCGATCTTTCTTCGTCCATGGACGCCGCCGACCTCAAGCCGAGCCGCCTGGAGCGCGCCCGCTACAAGATCGCCGACCTTCTAAGAGCGCGCAAGGACGGCCAGACCGCTCTGGTGGTCTATGCCGGCGATGCGTTTACCGTGACGCCGCTGACCGACGATGCGGCCACCATCTCGGCGCAGCTTTTCGCCCTCGACACCCGCTTGATGCCGGTCCGGGGGGAGCGCATCGACCTGGCACTGGAATCCGCCGCCAGGCTGTTGAGCCAGGCCGGCTTGCGATCCGGCGACATCCTGCTGATCTCTGCCGGGGAGCGGGCGGCCGCGGCGGAGGAGATTGCACACCGGCTGAAATCGGACGGCTACCGCATCTCGGTGCTGGGCGCCGGAACCGAAGAGGGCGCGCCCGTGCCGCTTCCGGAAGGCGGGTTCCTGAAGGATCACACCGGCAACATCGTGGTTCCGCGGCTCGATAGCGCGGCATTACGGAAGCTGACCCGGGCCGGGGGCGGCATCTATTGGAATCTCACGACCGACGCTTCCGATCTCGACGCCCTCATGGGTTTTTTCGAACAGCATGCGGCAACCGATACTCAAAACGAAAAGAGCCTGCGTGTGGATCAGTGGGAAGAACATGGCGTCTGGCTGCTGCTGGCACTCCTGCCGCTCGCGGCCTTGTCGTTCCGGCGGGGATGGATCGCCGTCTGGCTTTTGGTCTTGACCGTCCCGGTTCCGCATGACGCCCAGGCACTGGACTGGAAAGGCCTGTGGCGGACCCCCGACCAGCAAGCTCGACAAGCTTTTCAAGCCGAGAAATACGAAGCCGCGGCCGGCAAGTTCGAGAACCCGGAATGGAAAGCGGCAGCCCGGTACAAGGCAGGACAGTACGAGGAGGCGGCCAAGCTCCTGGAAAAACCGACTTCCGCGGACGGCCATTATAATCGCGGCAATGCCCTTGCTCGGCAGGGCCGCTACCAGGAAGCCATCAAGGCTTACCGGAGTGCTCTGGAGCTCGATCCGGAAAACGCGGATGCCCGCTATAACAAGGAACTCGTCGAAAAGGCCCTGGAACAACAGCAACAGCAGCAACAGAAAGAGAAACAAAACCATCCCGAAGATTCGGATTCGGACTCCGATTCCAAATCCGCGCAATCGCCTCAGGAACAATCGGACGACCGGGACCGGCAAGCCAAAGGCGGCGATTCCCACGAGCAAGATGCCGGGGAAAACGGCGCCCGGTCCAAGGACGACGGGTCAGACGGCAAAAGCGAGCGCCCCGAAGGCGCATCCGGACGGGAAAGCCAGGCACAGCAACAGCCCGATGCCGAACCGGATCGTGCTCCGGACCATGCGGCGGACCGCGCAGAGGACGGAGAGTCGGGCGAGGACAGGGCCGCCGCAGCAGCGGAAACCGGAAGCACCGACGAATCCCGGCAAGCCGAGGAGCAATGGTTGCGGCGTATCCCCGACGATCCGGGCGGCCTTCTGAAACGCAAGTTCTATTATCAGCACATGCAACGACAACGGACTCAAGGCACGGAACCCAGACCATGAGCGACCTCTCTTTTGCCCATTCCGGTTCTCTCCGGCGGTATCCCGCCGCCCCGAGTTTCCGCCCCGACGGCCATCGGCTGCTGTCGGTTTTCCTCGGGTTACTCCGTCTATGGCCCCTAATCTTCCTGTTCCCCGCGGGGATGGTTTCGGCGGCGGACATCAGCGTGACCGCCGACCGCGATCCGGTGCCGCTGAACGAATCCTTCACGCTGATCTTTTCCAGCGAAAAAGCGCCCGACGACGATCCGGACTTCACGCCCCTCGAAAAGGACTTCCATGTTCTGGGCCAATCGCAAAGCAGCCAAATTTCCCTCATCAACGGACGTTTCAGCAAACGTACCGAGTGGCAGGTGACGGTCATGTCGAAACGGGTAGGCACGCTGACGGTTCCACCCATCGCGTTCGGGGCCGATCGATCCCAAGCCTTCACTGTCCGGATCGGCGGATCGCCGCCTTCGACCGTGGGTGGCAACGGCGAAGATATTTTCCTCGAAGTCGAGGCCGAGCCGAAAAATCCTTTTGTGCAGGCGCAGGTGATTTACACGATTCGCGTGTTGAGCCGCATCCACTTCAGCAACGCCAATCTCAGCGAGCCCTCGGCCGACCAGGCTCTGATTCAGAAGCTCGGCGACGATAGGCGCTACAATACCCGTCGCAACGGCATTCAATACACGGCGGTCGAACGGAAATACGCCGTCTTCCCGCAGAAGAGCGGAACTCTTCTCTTGGACCCCGTGACCATCGAGGCGCGAAGCGCGGTCGGCGGACGCTCGATCTTCAATCAGTTCTTCAGCCATTCGTCGCGCGTCTTGCGCGCGCATTCGGATTCGCTGACTCTGGACGTCCGGCCGATTCCGGCGGTATTTGCCGGCAGGCACTGGCTGCCGGCCGAACGCCTGGAAATCCAAGACTCCTGGTCACAGAATCCCCCTCGACCTGCGGCGGGCGAGCCGATCACCCGCACCATCACCGTACGGGCCGACGGGGCGACCGTGGGCTTGCTGCCCGAATTGGAGCCCCAGGTGTCGAAGGGATTGCCTGCCGACATCAAACGCTATCCCGATCAGCCGCTGCTGAACGAGGAAAAACTGACAACCGGCCTTGCCAGCGTCCGCCAGGAGAAAATTGCATTGATTCCCGCCCGCTCCGGGACCTATCCGATGCCGGCGATCGAAATCCCCTGGTGGAACACCAAGACGGAGCGCATGGAGATCGCACGACTTTCCGAACGAACCCTGACCGTACTACCCGGAGCTCAAGCACCGGAACCGGCTGCGCCCCCCGCGCCTGCCTTGCCGGCCACCGGTGCCGGAACGCCGGCTGCGCCGGTACAACGGCCATCTTCGCCCTTGGGCGAGCTGCCGGCAGTCGGCGGATTATGGTTTTGGCTGAGCCTGCTGTTCGGCCTGGGCTGGCTGGCAACCGCCGGGGCGTGGTGGCTCGGCCGAAAGCGCGGACAACCTCCGGCCGCGCGGCCGCTGGACGATTCGCGCTCGGAACGCGCCGCCGTGGAGGCTTTGAAAACGGCCTGCCGGACCAACGACCCCGCGGCGGCGCGCCAGGCTCTCTTGGACTGGGCAGAGCGGCGCTGGCCTTCGGCCTGCCCGATGGGCCTGGATGACCTGGAGCGCCGCTGCTCCGGGGAATTGGCTCGTGAAGTCGGGCGGCTCAACCGCACACTTTACCGGGATCCGGAATCGGTTTGGGAAGGGCAGGCCCTGTGGGCCGCTTTCCGGTCTGTCCCGGCGGCCGTTTCCAGGACCGGCGAGCGGCCGGTAGCCGGAGACCTGGAGCCTTTATACAAGCTTTGAGCCGAAATCTGACCTATATCGGTAACACGGATGAGCAGCGGAAGCGAAAACCTGGCACTCGAGCTCGATAGCTCGCGATCGACGGAACAAATCCCCATTATGGTAGGCATAGGCGCTTCGGCGGGAGGACTGAACTCGCTGCAGAACCTTTTTCAGGCTATCGAGCCCGGAATCGGATTCGCCTTCCTGCTCGCCCAGCATCTCTCCCCCGATCACGACAGCAAGTTTCCGGAAATTCTGGCCAATTCCATACGGCTGCCGGTGATCGAGGGGCGCGAAGGAATGGCCATAAAACCGGATCATATTTATGTGATGCCGCCGGACGCGGACATCAGCGTTTCCGTCGGCCACCTGTGCCTTAAACGTCGGCGGGTGCCTTTGCAGCCGCATCGGCCGGCCGATCATCTGTTTCTTTCCCTGGCCCGCGAACTTGGGAAAAAAGCGATCGGAATCGTGCTGTCGGGAACCGGTTCCGACGGAGCCAAGGGGCTCAAGGCAATCAAGACCGGAGGCGGCATCGCGTTCGCCGAGGATCCATCCTCCGCCCGGTTCGATGGCATGCCGCGCAACGCCATCAGCATGGGATGCGTGGACTACGTGTTGCCGCCACGGGAAATCGCGCGGGAACTCTCCAACCTGAGCCAGCGGGCCGAAAACGGCGCTGACGGTCCGGAGAGCGTGGCGATCCGGGAAAAGGACTTGAAGCAGGTATTCCGCGTCGTCCTCGCTACCTGCGGGCTCGATTTCAGCCAGTACAAACGCAAAACCATTTTACGGCGGCTCTTGCGCCGAATGGCCCTCAACAAAATCCATAGCCTCTCGGATTATCTGACTCTGCTTCAGAAGCAACCGGCCGAGGTCGAAGCGCTGTGCCAGGATTTCCTGATTCGAGTCACCACGTTTTTCAGGGACCCGGAGACATTCCGGGGATTGACGAGAGAAGTCTTTCCCCGGCTGCTCAAAGACCGATCTGCAAACGGCCCGCTCCGTATCTGGGTGCCGGGTTGCGCCACCGGCGAAGAGGCCTATTCCATCGCCATGGGGCTGGTCGAATTTCTGGACGAGCAACAGGCCAGCGTTCCGATCCAGGTTTTCGGCAGTGACATCAATCCGCAAGCCATCAGCCTGGCGCGCGCGGGACGCTACTCCGAGAGCATCCGGTTTCACATTTCCGAACAAAGGCTCAGACGTTTCTTTAACCGGATCGATGGCTATTATCACGTTATTCCGGCGATAAGAGAGGCGTGCGTATTCGCCGAACACAACGTGGCGCACGATCCTCCCTTTTCCAAACTCGATCTGATCAGCTGCTGCAATCTCCTGATTTACCTGGATCCGGATTTGCAGAGACAGGTTTTGTCGACCTTTCATTACGCACTCAATCCGGGTAAATTTCTGGCGCTAGGCCCTTCCGAAAATATTGGTCCGCAAGGTTCGCGTCTTTTCGAACCGATCAGTAAAAATTGGAGCATATACGTGAGGAAGAACATTCCCGGACGAATGTTGTCGGACTTCGGCGGCCAGGAGCAGAAGATACCGCAACCCGCAAAAACGCTGTCGGAAACCGCTGCGTCTTTACAAGATCCCGGATTGGTGCAGCGCCAGGCCGACAACATCCTGCTTGCGCGTTACGTGCCCGCCGGAGTCCTGGTCGATGGCGATCTGAACGTACTTCAGTTTCGCGGTCATACCGGGCTTTTTCTGGAGCATCAGCAGGGTTCGGCAAGCCTCAATCTGAAAAGTCTGACGCAAACCTATCTTTTTATCGAGCTATCGGAGGCCATTCAGGAAACGCGGTCGACCGGACAAGCCGCCAAGCGGCAAAACATCCGCATTCGTATCGACGGCCGGGAACGCCATATTCAGTTCGAGGTGCTGCCGCTCAGCGATGCCGAAGGGGCCGAACAATTCTTCCTTATTCTTTTTGAAGACTCGCCGTCACCGGTTCCGACCACTATTGCGGCCGATTGGTTTGGGCGACTGTCCTGGGTTCTGGCGCGACAAATCGGCCCGGGGTTCAAGTCCACGCTGACCGAAGAGCGGCTCCGGTTGCAGGCGCTCAGACGAGAGCTGGAGGCCACGGGACGCCATTTGCAATCGGTTATCGACGCCCGGAACGCTTGCCAGGAAAAGATGAGCTTGCTGGAACAAGAACTCGTGTACGCCCGCCAGGAGTTCCAAAGCACGAACGAAGAGCTCGAAACCGCCAAACAGGAGTTGCAATCCGCCAACGAGGAACTGGCCACGGCGAACGAAGCGCTGAGAGTCCGCAATCACGAGCTGAGCCAGGTCAATCTCACGTTGAAGACCGCGCGGGATTTCAACGAGGCGATTCTCGGAACCATGCGCGATGCCTTGGTGGTGCTCGATCGGGACCTTCGGGTAAAACGCGCCAATCGGGCCTATTTCGAAATGTTCCGGACCGGACCGGAAACCATCCACAACAATTGTCTCTGCGATACCGGAAGCGGTCTATGGGACAGGCGGGAAATCAAGGAGTCTCTCCAGCTGGTGGCTCAGGGCGGAAGAACCCTGGAGGACTATGAAATCGTCCAGACACATCCCGAGATCGGCGAACGCATCCTCAACCTGAGCGCTTATAAGCTGCTCGGAGAGGATCATCTGAACGATCTGATCCTGCTGACGATTCAGGATGTCACCGAACGCCGCGGCATAGAAGCCGCCTTGAGGCAGCGAAGCGAGACGCTGGACCAGGCGCACGAAGCCGTTCTCATGTGGGAACTCGGCGGCACCGTCCGGTATTGGAACCGGGGCGCGGAAGAACTTTACGGCTATAAGCGTTCCGAAGCACTGGGGCAAGTCAGCCACGACTTGCTGAAAACCGAGCGCGGCATCAGTTCGGAGGAGTTCGAGCGCATCCTCGCGAGAGACCGCCACTGGGTCGGCGAAGTGGTACATACCACCCGCACCGGAAAGCGAATCATGGTCGACAGCCGCAACACCGTGGTCGCCCAGCGCAACCGGCCGCCTCTCGTTCTCGAGACCAATCGCGACATCACCGAGCGCAAGGAGATAGAGGAGTCCTTGCGCGAAGCCCACAGGCAAAAGGACGAATTTCTGGCCATGCTCGCGCACGAGCTTCGCAATCCGCTCGCCCCGGTTCGCAACGGGCTTCACATCCTTCGGACCGCCGGCCCGGACAAGGCTCCCGTCAAGCAGATCCACGCCATGATGGACAGGCAGCTCACCAAGCTCACCCGCATCGTCGACGATCTGCTCGATGTGGCACGCATTACCCGCGGCCAGATCGAGTTGCGCGAAGAAGTAATCGATCTCGTACCGCTGATCGTTCACGTTCTCGAAATCGTCCGGCTCCAGCTCGACTCGCGCAAGCATAAACTCGCCCTGGATCTGCCGGGCCGTCCATTGTTCGTCAAAGTGGACCCGACCCGCATGGAACAGATCGTGGAAAACCTGCTCGCCAACGCGGCTAAATACACCCCGCCCGGCGGTCACATCGAGGTCATGCTGCAAATCGAAAACGACGAAGCCGTGCTACGGATCCGCGACGACGGCCGGGGCATCGGTCCCGAGGACCTTCCGCACATTTTCGATCTTTTCGTGCAGGCCGACAGAAGCCTGGACCGCATGGAAGGCGGACTGGGAATCGGACTCACGCTGGTTCGCCGACTGGTCGAGCTGCACCACGGTCGGGTGGAAGCCAGAAGCGCCGGACTCGGTCGCGGCAGCGAATTCGTCGTCTATCTGCCGCTATGGCGCGGCGCCGACCATGACCCGCAGGATATTGGCGTCCTGCAATCCGAGATGGTACTGGTTCCACGCAAGGTTCTGGTGGTCGACGATAATCACGACGCAGCCGAGAGTACCGCCCTGATCGTAAACACGGCCGGGCACACGGTCGAAGTCGCGTATGATGGGCCCATGGCCTTGAACGTCGCGGCAAAGTTCAAGCCCGAAGTCGTGTTACTGGATATCGGATTGCCCGGCATGGACGGCTATGAACTGGCCAAACGCCTACGCAGCTTGCCCGACATGGAAAAAGCGCTCCTGGTGGCGATCAGCGGCTACGGTACGGAAGACGATCGCCGTACGTCGGAGCAGGCCGGCCTGGACTACCATCTGGTCAAACCGGTCGATCCCGACGCGCTATCCCGCTTGTTGGCCACCGCAGCGGAAAGTGCCTGAAACACTCGGCTGCGGACCGAACCGACCGAAAAACACCGCAAACGAATAGACGCCGAACGGGTCTTCGGCGTCTTCACCCCAATCGCTCGACCAACCGCCAATAGGAGCGCATGCGGCGAAAGGTGCAACGATCGTCGGGAGCGGGCCTAAACTCCGGATGAGCGAGCAGCCCGTCGAGGCAGGCGGCAATTTGACCGGCTGTCGACGGCGACGGGTTTCTGGCATAGCGCATCAGCAGAAAACGCAGGGTTTCCTCGTATAAGTCCGGCGACGGCGCCGCCTCGGCGTATATACGGCTTTCTGCATTCATGAATTTCTCCTTGGCATTTAACGGCTGCTCCGGACGGCGCAAACCCTCTGCGTGCGGATTAGCAACCGAGAACGGTGTGTTCCGCTCGAGGACGGGCGTGGGCAGTCTCACGCTGCGAGAAGAACGATCGGAGAAAGACCTACGGTGGACGAATTTCATGGCGCGGCTCCCAGGGGTATTGAACGTGATTCAAATGATATTGCTTCTCATTTGAATGTCAAACCCTGGTACCCGGTTTTTTACGAATCGCCAAGCGAACCGCGTAATAACGAGCGCACTCCTTGCATTCCTGAGGCCCTGCTCACGGTTTGGCCAAATTCGGCATCTATACTTGAAGTCGAACCCGCAGTTGGACCGTCATCTGCCGTTTTCAGGTTGAACGGTCGCGGAAATTCCGCCCCCCCGCAGCATCAGAAGCGAAACTACCGTCCCGGCGTGACGAAACAGTTTCCGAGAAGCGGGACGCATCTCCGGGATCGTTATCAATCCACCCTCTCAGCCGAAGAAGATTGCCCATGAAATTTACGAGTTACCTCAAGCTTCTGGTCTACAAGGACGGGTCTGATCTTTATCTCACGGCCGGCGCCCCGCCCGCCGCCAAATTTCAAGGGAAGCTCACACCGATCGATACCGCCGAAATGACCGACGAAATGATCAAGGAAATCGCCTATTCGGTGATGGATGAGGGCCAGCGGCGGGATTTCGAGCGGCGGCCGGAAATGAATCTCGCCCTAAGCGAGGAAGGCGTGGGACGTTTTCGGGTGAACATCTTTAAACAGCGCAATGCCCATGCGATGGTGGTGCGAAACATCAAAGTCGACATTCCCAAAGTGGACGATCTCGGTCTGCCGGAAGTCCTCAAGAAAGTCATCATGGAAAAGCGGGGGCTAGTCCTGTTCGTGGGCGCCACCGGTTCCGGCAAATCGACTTCGCTGGCGGCACTGATCGACCATCGCAACAGCAATTCCGCCGGGCACATCGTCACTATCGAAGATCCGATCGAGTTCCTGCACCCCCACAAGAAGTGCCTGGTGAATCAGCGCGAGGTGGGTGTCGATACCCAGACCTACGAGGACGCCCTCAAGAACACGCTTCGGCAGGCACCCGACGTCATCCTGATCGGCGAAATCCGCTCCCAGGACACCATGGAATACGCCATCAATTTCGCGGAAACCGGCCATTTGTGTCTATCGACCCTGCACGCCAACAACGCGAACCAGGCGCTGGACCGCATCATCAATTTCTTCCCTGAAGAACGGCGCAATCAGCTTCTGCTGGATTTGTCCCTCAACCTGCGCGCTTTCGTCTCGCAGCGCCTGGTGCCGACGGTGGACGGCAAGCGAACCGCGGCCATCGAGATCATGCTCGGAACCCCTTTGGTCTGCGACTTCATCCGCAAGGGCGAAATCCACGCGATCAAAGAAGTCATGGAGAAATCGGAAGGTCTTGGCATGCAGACTTTCGACAGTCATTTGGTGAAGCTGTACCAAGCCGGCCGCGTTACCGCGGAAGAAGCGATCCGAAACGCGGACTCGGCCAACAACGTCCGCTTGAAAATCAGCCTGAGCCAGGGCAAACGACGTACCCCCGGAGAGGCGTCGCCGGAAAGTGCCAAAACTTCCCGGAACCAGCTTCGAGAAAAGGCCGCGAAAGCTCAAGCCGACGAATCGGCATTCGCCATGATGAATCTGAGCCTGGAACCGGTCGGCGACGAAAACGAAGCGACCGAGGAATTCCACTGAACCCGGAGCCGGCAGTCGACCACCTGGCGGCGAGGTTAGCTTAAGGAAGCTCTGAATAAACCCTCTTCCGCCGGGACAAATCGGCACGACTGCCGATTTGTATGCGTGAGCGCCGCTATCGCCTGCCGGGTCCTCGGCAAATGGATCTCCGGCCTATAAACCAACCTCCGAACTCACAATGTAACCAAATCGTTACATTCCTAACCGATTTTTCAATGTCAAAAATCCGCCATCCAAATCCATAGCATTGAACCTAATGGCGTTTGTTCGTTGGGCTCGGTTTTTGCTTTTGCAGCATCGCCTTCGGCAATTCAAGAAGGCGAAAGTTACAGTGCGGATTTATATGTACTACAAAAAAGGAAAAACGAGCTCATGCAAGCACAATTTAGGCAATTCATTTTTATCGGGGCTTTATCTATCGCATCAATGCAAAGCGTGCAGGCCACTACGATCAATTTCGATGGATTGGCGGACGGGACTGTCGTGAATACCTTGTATTCCGGGGTAACATTCTCGAACCCATTCGGTAACGACGTCTATGCGAGATTCGTCAACCGCCCTGTCGGTTGGCATAGTTCTCCATTCAACGTGGTTTCGCTCTCTCCGATGGAATTTTCTCCGTTCAACACCGATTCCGGCGCCGTTGAGGCGGTGTTCGTCGACGGATTGCAGCAGACCGTCAGTATCGATGTCGCTGCGGTTGCGTCCTCGGACCCTTCCGGAGCCCCGGAAAGCAGACCCTATTTAGAGGTCTATGATGCGACGGATAATCTTCTCGGCAAGATCTTGTTCGCGGGCGCATTGCCAACGAGCGCAACCGAGGTTACTGCATTTGAAACCCTCACGTTTACTTCGGCGAGTATGAATATCAAGAAAATCCGGTTTTCTTCGGAGCAAACCGAAGGCGGACCGGCCATTTACGGCCTGTTCGACACGCTTACGTTCGCCGGACAGCCCCCTGATCCCGCCAATAATGTTCCGCAACCTTCTGTACTCTCGCTGCTCGGCATCGGAGCACTTGGACTGCTTGGGCAAGCTTTGCAGCGCAGACGCCTTCAGGTAAGCGTTTAAGGTCGTCACGCGAAAAGGCCGTTTTAGGACGGCCTTTTCTGTCGGAGCATTGAGCAAAGCTATAGGATACGCTGAGGCATGAAGCGCCTCCTTCGAGCCCGCGTAGTTTGCGTAGGATGCGGTGACGCAGGAACCGCATCGTTCGAGTTCACGATCGGGGCGCCTCCAATCGCAAACGGTGTCTTCGGGAGCGCCGAAGCCACCCTTCCAATCGCAAACGGTTGCTTTAGCTGCAACCCTTCCTTCGTTGGCACAGCCTACGAGGACTCATTCCTCAACCAGCCACTCCACCCGCCACGTCCCTTGGCCATCCACCGCCAGTTGTTGCCACAGCCAAGGCAACAAACTGCGCAGTTCTTCTTCCAATTTCCAGGGCGGATTGATTATGACCATGCCGCTGCCGTTCAAGCGGAGGATTTCGTCGGAGTCGAGAATCGAGAATTCCGCGAGCAATACCTTGCGGATCCCGGTGCGCTGTAGTCGGCGTAGAAAATCGTACGCCGCGGCCCGATCCTGGATCGGGTGCCACACCGCGAAGATACCCGTGGCCCAGCGCCTGTAGCCTTCCTTCAAGGCATCCAGAAGACGGCGCCGCTCGTCCCGGAGTTCAAAGGCGGGGTCGATCAGCACCAAGCCGCGCCGCTCGGGAGGCGGCAGCAGCGCCTTGAGCGCTTGGTAGCCATCGAGATGATGGATTTTGACTTGCCTGTCCTCGGCGAATTCCTCGCCGAGCGTTTTGACTTCGTTGGGATGGAGTTCGGCGAGCACCATCCGGTCGGCCGGACGCAGATAGTGCCGTACGACACGCGGCGATCCGGGATAAAAGCGTAGCTTGCCGTCGGAATTCAGGGCGCGCACGGATTCGAGATAATCCTTCACGGCTTCGGGTGCATCCCCGATCTTCCACAATGGGCTTATGCCGGTCTCGTATTCGCGATTCTTGCGCGCCATGGCCGAGCCGAGATCGTAACGCCCGGCGCCGGAATGCGTGTCCAGATAGAAAAACGGCTTTTCTTTGTGCAGCAGCGAACGGACCAGCAAGGTCAAGACCAGATGCTTGAACACATCGGCGTGCTGTCCAGCGTGAAAACCGTGGCGGTAGCTAAGCATGGAGAATGGCGTTGGAGAGTGATCCTTCGGCCGGAAACCGATCAAAAATTCGGTTTTTTCTTCGCCGAATTATAGCGTTCAATGCTGTCGATGATTTCCTGCTTCGCTTCCTCGCCGTCGTACCAGCCGTCGATCTTGACCCATTTGCCGGGTTCGAGGTCTTTGTAGTGCTCGAAAAAGTGCGCGATTTGGGCGAGCTGACTGTCGGGAATGTCGCGAAAGGAGTTGACCTTGTTGTAGAGTGGAGTCAATTTGTCATGGGGAACCGCGATGATCTTACAGTCGCCGCCGGCTTCGTCGGTCATCTTCAAAAGCCCGATCGGCCGACAGCGAACCACCGATCCGCTCAATAACTTCCAGGACGCGATGACCAACACATCCACGGGATCGCCGTCGTCGGACAAAGTATGCGGGATGTAACCGTAATTGCAGGGATACTGCATCGCCGTACCCATGAAGCGGTCGACGAAGAGCGCGCCGGTTTCTTTGTCGATTTCATACTTGACCGGGTCACTGTAGGCCGGTATTTCGATGATCACGTTGATATCATTCGGAACGCTCTTGCCGGAACTGACTTTCATTAACGACATGGGATCGGGTGCTCCTTTAGCTGAGGTAAAACTGCGGGATTATAGCAATGTTTCCTAATGCGCCGATTGGCACGGAAGCGGCGCCGGATATGATGCGCCAGACCGGGCAAAATCAGCCATCAAATTAGTTATTTCCTAAACGGTATGAAATCTTACGGCCTGAACCGTGAACCCCTTGCTTTTCAAAGCCCACCCCTTGCTGTATCTCACCGTTGATCTCTTGAACCGTCCGTCCGCGCACTCGGTGGACGATTTTTCGAAGCTGATCCTGATTTATCTCGCGATCGCTCTCTTATGGATGGCGGCACTGCGGCTTGCCGTGCGGCGAGTGGCAGGGGTCCGGCTGACGCCGCTGCATGCGTACGGCCTGGCCGTACCCGCGGCCATGTGTTATGCGCCGTTGATGCTGACGGTGTCGAATGACATACTGGCGCACGCGTTTCGTTTGGAAGAACGCTATATCCTGATTTTCGTGATCGTGGTGGCGACACAGATGCTCGGCGCCGTTTACGGCTTCGGTGTCCGTTTCGAGAGGAGCCGACGATCGATCGGCCTCCGCGCCGGCCTCGTCGTCTCCTTGTTCCTGCTATTGGCGTCGGTTCCGTTCAGCTTTCTACTGCTGGGAATAAATGCCCTTTTCCGGGTCGTTTGAGTCGGCATCGAAAGCCCATTGACTTTCGCCGCAAATGCTTGGTCGGACTAACCCATTACCCTATAATGACGGGCCTTTAGGGCCCGCTCGTAATCACTGTTTTTAAGGAAGGTCATCCTGTGAGCAACAACTTTATCTTTACTTCCGAATCCGTTTCCGAAGGCCATCCGGACAAGATCGCCGATCAAGTCTCCGATGCGGTTCTGGATGAAATGCTGAAACAAGATCCCAAGGCCCGAGTAGCGGTGGAAACCTTGGTCAAGACCGGAATGGTGATTTTGGCGGGCGAAGTAACCACATCAGCCTGGGTGGATACCGAAACGCTGGTGCGCCAGGTCGTACGGGAGATCGGCTACGACGATCCCTCGATCGGATTCGACTGGGAAAGCTGCGCGGTCCTCGCGGCCATCGGCAAACAATCGCCCGACATCGCCATGGGCGTCGACGAATCCGACGACCACGAACAGGGCGCGGGCGACCAGGGCCTGATGTTCGGATACGCGTCCAACGAGACCGATGTGTTGATGCCGGCCCCCATCACTTACGCCCACCGGCTGGTCCAGCGCCAGTCGGAAGTAAGAAAAAAGAAGTTTCTACCCTGGCTGCGCCCCGACGCCAAGAGTCAGGTGACTTTCCGCTACGAAGACAACAAGCCGGTCGGTATCGACGCAGTCGTTCTGTCCACCCAGCACTCGCCGGAGATCGATCCGAAAATCCTGCGCGAGGCGGTGATGGACGAGATCATCCTGCACGTACTCCCAAAGGAGTGGCTGCACAAGGACACCAAGTATCTCATCAATCCCACCGGCAAGTTCGTCATCGGCGGTCCGGTCGGCGACTGCGGATTGACCGGCCGCAAGATCATCGTCGATTCCTACGGCGGCATGGCGCGGCACGGCGGCGGCGCATTCAGCGGCAAGGACCCTTCCAAGGTGGACCGCTCGGCGGCGTACATGGGCCGCTACGTGGCCAAAAACATCGTGGCGGCCGGTTTGGCCGAACGCTGCGAAATTCAGGTGTCCTATGCCATCGGGGTGGCCGAGCCGACGTCCATCAGCGTCAATACCTTCGGCACGGGCGTCATCGCCGAGGAGCGCCTGGTGCAGCTGGTGCGCGAGTATTTCGATCTGCGGCCGAAAGGGCTGATCCGCATGCTGGATCTTCTGCAGCCGATTTATCGTCCCACGGCCGCTTACGGACACTTTGGACGCACGGAAGATACCTTCACCTGGGAGAGGACCGACAAGGCCGAAGCGCTGCGCGAGGCGGCCGGCTTGCCTCCGCTGTAATTGACTTTGACCCGATCTCGGGTCGAGAGGGCGGATTATGAAATGGGCCGACGTTATCGCCGACAAGAGCTTGCGGAACCTGCCGTACAAGATCGAACTGGACCGCTATGGCAACATTCTTATGAGTCCCGCCGGCAACCGGCGCGGTCGCTTGCAGGTTCGGATCGCTTCCCTGCTGGAACGCAGCCTAGGCAACGAGGCTATTTCCGAGTGTTCTATCGATACTCCGGAAGGGGTAAAGGTAGCGGATGCAGCCTGGTGCTCGCCGGAGTTCCTGCATCGCCACGGTTACGAAACGCCTTACCCTTCGGCGCCTGAAATTTGTGTGGAAATCCGCTCTCCATCGCATTCCGAGGAGGAAACACGCTTCAAAGTGGGCTTGTACTTCGAGCAGGGCGCGAAGGAAGTCTGGATCGTTCTCGAAACCGGGAGCGTACGCTTTTGCGGTCCGGAAGGCGAACGGTCGGAGTCTATTTTCCGGGTGGACCCTCGCCCCGAATTGCGCCACGGAAGACAGGAGCGTTAAACAAATTTACTTTTGCGCGTGACTTCGCGTTAACCAATGCGCTTCATCGAGGAGCGTTGCGACGGGGGTTCTTCGCCCCGCCAGGCTCGGTGAGGTGTTTTCAAGTACAACGGCGCTCGATTCACCCACCTTCCGGCCGTGGTGTCTCGAGACGAGTGCTTGCGGCGGAAAGTGAATTGCAACGAAAGGAGCATGAAACATGAACGCTGTCCCAAATCCTAATCCATCCAACGACTACCGCGTCGCCGACATTTCCCTGGCCGACTGGGGCCGCAAGGAAATCGCCATCGCCGAAACCGAAATGCCGGGCCTGATGGCGGTGCGCGAGGAATATCGCGCACAGCAACCGCTCAAGGGTGCCCGCGTCGCCGGCAGTCTGCACATGACCATTCAGACCGCCGTATTGATCGAGACCTTGGTGGCCCTGGGCGCGGAAGTGCGCTGGGCGTCCTGCAATATTTTCTCCACACAGGACCACGCCGCCGCGGGCATCGCGGCCGCCGGCATCCCGGTGTTCGCCTACAAGGGCGAATCCCTGGAAGAGTACTGGGATTTCACTCACCGCATCTTCGAATGGCATGACGGCGGCACGCCGAACATGATTCTCGACGACGGCGGCGACGCGACGCTGCTGATCACGCTCGGTTCACGCGCCGAAAAAGACCCTTCGCTCCTGGACAAGCCCACCTGCGAAGAGGAAGAGGTGCTGTTCGCCGCCATCAAGAAGCGCCTGGCGTCCCAGCCGGGCTGGTACTCGAAAGTGCAGGCCAATATCAAGGGCGTCACCGAGGAAACCACCACCGGCGTGCACCGCCTGTACCTCATGGAACAGGAAGGCCGCCTGCCGTTCCCGGCGATCAACGTTAACGATTCGGTCACCAAGTCCAAGTTCGACAATCTGTACGGCTGCCGCGAATCGCTGGTGGACGGCATCAAGCGCGCCACCGACGTGATGATCGCCGGCAAGATTTGCGTCGTGCTCGGTTACGGCGACGTGGGCAAGGGCTGCGCGCAAGCATTCCGCGGACTCGGCGCCACCGTGTGGGTCACCGAAATCGATCCGATCTGCGCCTTGCAGGCGGCGATGGAAGGCTACCGCGTGGTCACCATGGACGAGGCCTGCGGCAAGGGCGACATCTTCGTCACCGCCACCGGTAATGTCGGCGTCATCACCCATGACCACATGGCGAAGATGAAAAACAACGCCATCGTCTGCAATATCGGCCACTTCGACTCGGAAATCGAAGTCGCGAGCCTCAGGAAGTACACCTGGGAAAACATCAAGCCACAGGTCGACCATGTCATCTTCCCGGACGGCAAGCGCATCATCCTGCTGGCCGAAGGGCGCCTGGTGAACCTCGGTTGCGCTACGGGCCACCCGAGTTTCGTCATGTCGAACTCGTTCACCAACCAGACCTTGGCCCAGATCGAGTTGTTCTGCCACGGCGACAAGTACCAGAACAAGGTCTATGTACTGCCCAAGCATCTGGACGAACACGTGGCGCGTCTGCATCTCAAGAAGATCGGCGCGCAGCTCACTCAGCTGACTCCGGAGCAGGCGGCGTACATCGGCGTGCCGGTGGACGGGCCGTACAAGCCGGATCATTACCGGTATTGATTCCGCGAGGCTACGAGTAGGCTAGTATTGGCTAACCTACGTTCGATGTTCGGACCCCACGAAGAAATCCTGCCTCGTGCAGGATTTCTTCTATCTGAGATACGACGACTCTGATGGAAACGCAAAAAAAATATCCCAAAATCTTCAGCCTGGAATTCTTCCCGCCGAAGAATCACGAGGCGGAAGACACCTTCCGCACGAACCTCGCAAAACTGGCTGCGCTGAAACCGAAATTCTGTTCGGTGACGTTCGGTGCGGGCGGGACGACGCGGGAGAAAACCTTCGAGACCGTGATCGAAATTCAGCGAAACACCGGTATCGAAGCGGCGCCCCATATTTCCTGCATCGCGTCCACCAAGGCCAGCGTGCGGGAAGTTCTCGATGCCTATAAAAATCAGGGCATAAGGCATATCGTCGCTTTGCGCGGGGACATGCCCTCGGGCATGCTGTCACCGGGAGAATTTCGTTACGCCAACGAGCTGGTGGAATTCATCCGGCGGGAAACCGGCGATCACTTCCACATCGAAGTGGCCGCCTATCCGGAAATGCATCCGCAGGCCGCCAACATGGAAGCCGATTTGCGCAACTTCAAGCGCAAGGTCGAGGCCGGCGCCGACAGCGTGATTACGCAGTATTTTTACAATCCCGAAGCCTATTTCCGTTTCGTCGACGACTGCGAAAAGATGGGCATCGACATTCCCATCGTGCCCGGCATCATGCCCATATCCAACTACACGCAATTAGCCCGGTTTTCCGACGCCTGCGGAGCCGACATCCCGCGCTGGATACGTAAGAGGCTGGAGGTATTCGGCGACGACCGCAAATCGATACGCGCCTTCGGGCTGGAAGTGGTGACCGATTTATGCCGTCGCTTGCTGGAACAGGGCGCGCCCGGGCTGCATTTCTACACGCTGAATCGTGCCGAGGCGGTGTTGGGAATTTGGAGGAATCTGGGGATTGCGGCGGACTGAGCCTCACGCCCACAGATCCGCCAGCGAGAAGGTGATAGCGTCGAAGGGCGGAACCTTGACCGGATCGTCGTCCTTGAGCGTCGCGATGAGCAGCCAGCCTTCTTCCCGCAGCGCGAAGGCTTCCAGTGTATGTACCAGAGGGTCGACCAGCCAGGCATGGGAAACCCCGTAACGGGCGTACAATGGCAGCTTTCGGGTGCGGTCCTTCTGCTCGGTCGAGGGCGAAAGAATTTCGCACACCCAGTCCGGTACCACTTCGAAACGGTGGTCTTCGGGCAACGCCGGCATCCGTTCGCGCCGCCAGCCGGCGAGATCGGGCACGGCGACTTCGGTATCACGAACGAAGTGGACTTCCGGTTCCACCAGGATCCACCAGCCGCCGGGGCCGCCGTCGCCGTAACGGAAAGGCCCACCGATTTTGCTCTGCAGACCGGACTCCGCCGCGGCGTGACGCCCGGCGGGGCGGGGCTGGGTATACAGCTCGCCGTCGAGCACTTCGCCCACCAGGTTTTCCGGCAGCGCGAGCAAGCGTTCGTAAGGATTCGGAGTCATCAGAGTATGAGGCCGGCTCACGACTATCTCTCCTATGCGATCAACGCCATTTTCACTTGATTCCTGTATTCGACCATGAACAACCACAACTGGTCCAGCCGCGACCTCGCCGTGCTCTGGCACCCCTGCACCCAGATGAAGGACCACGAAGCCCTGCCGCCGATTCCGATCAAGCGCGGGCAGGGCGTATGGCTGGAGGATTTCGAGGGCAATCGTTATCTCGACGCTATCAGTTCCTGGTGGGTGAATCTGTTCGGCCACGGCCACCCTTACATCAAGGCCGCGCTCAAGGATCAGCTCGAAACGCTGGAACACGTAATCTTGGCCGGATTCACGCACGAACCGGCGGTGCGGCTGGCCGAACGGCTGATCGGCCTTTCGCCGAAAGGACTATCCCGCTGTTTCTATGCCGACAACGGCTCGTCCGCCGTCGAAGTGGCGCTCAAAATGAGCTTCCACTTCTGGCGAAACGCCGGAAAACCGGAGAAGACCCGCTTCATCGCCTTGAGCAACAGCTATCACGGCGAAACCTTGGGCGCCTTGGCCGTCGGCGACGTGGCGCTTTACAAGAAAATTTACGAGCCGCTCTTGTTGAAACCCATCACCGTCGAGAGTCCCGACTGTCATTACCGGGAGTCGGGCGAAACCTGGGCGGATTATTCCCGACGGAAATTCGCCGAGATGGAACGGACACTCGCGGCTCACGCGACGGAGGCCTGCGCGGTCATCGTCGAGCCCCTGGTCCAATGCGCGGGCGGCATGCGCATGTACGACCCCGTTTATCTGAAGCTCTTGCGGGAGGCCTGCGACCGCCACGGCGTGCATCTGATCGCCGACGAAATCGCGGTGGGCTTCGGACGTACCGGCACCTTGTTCGCCTGCGAGCAGGCGGATATCCGGCCGGATTTCATGTGTCTGTCTAAAGGGCTGACGGGCGGGTACCTGCCGCTGTCCTGCGTGCTGACCACCGAGGCGGTCTACGCCGCCTTTTACGATGAATATGCCAGGCTCAAGGCATTCCTGCATTCGCACAGCTATACCGGAAACGCTCTCGCTTGCCGGGCGGCACTGGCGACGCTGGATTTATTCGAGAAGGAGAACACATTGGCAGCGAACCGGCTGTTGGCCGATGTCATGGCCGAATCGGCGGCGGCGTTCGAAGATCATCCGCACGTCGCCGAAGTCCGCCAGACCGGGATGATTCTGGCCATCGAACTGGTCAGGAACAAGGCCGATCGCGAACCTTACCCCTGGCAGGAACGGCGCGGGCTTCGCGTGTATCGTCACGGGCTGACGAGGGGCGTGTTGTTGCGTCCTCTGGGCAACGTTATTTATTTCATGCCGCCATACGTCATTGCTCCCGACGAAATCCGCTTCATGGCGGATGTCGCGGGCGAGGCCATCGATATCGCAACGAGAGATTAACTATGCGGATTTCCAGGCTTTATCTGCCGCAAGCGCTTGAAGAGGGCTCGGTCCTCCAACTGGACGAGGAGAGCGCCCATTATCTCCGCACGGTGCTTCGGCTCAAGAAAGGCACCGACCTGACCGTGTTCAACGGTGACGGGCGCGAATATTCGGCTCGCGTCGCGACTATCGTGCGCGACGAGGTTCGCGTGGAAATCGGCGACGGGCGAAACCGAGAAGTCGAATCTCCGCTCACCACTCACCTCGGCCTCGGCATCTCCCGCGGCGAACGCATGGATCTCGCCATCCAGAAAGCGGTGGAGCTCGGCGTCAGCCGAATTACGCCCTTGTTTACCGAGCATTGCGTGGTTCGCCTCGACGATACGCGGCGCGGAAGCCGGCGCCAGCACTGGCGGAAAGTGGCGCGCAGCGCCTGCGAGCAATGCGGCCGGAATCGGGTGCCCGAAATCGAGGAACCGATCGAGCTGAGGGATTGGGTTGTCGGACGCGAAGGCTTGCGGCTGTTTTTCGACCCGCAAGCCGCGGTCGGCCTGAAGGACCTGCCGCGGCCGGAAGGCTTCGTAAGCCTCCTTTCGGGGCCCGAAGGCGGCTTCGCCGAGAAGGAGCGGGTGCTGGCCCGGGAAGCGGGCTTCATCCCGGTCAGACTGGGGCCACGTATCCTCCGGACGGAAACCGCCGTGCTCGCCGCGCTTTCGGCGATACAAGCGATTTGGGGCGATCTGGGCTGATGCGTTCGCGTACCTTCGGTCGCGCGAACACATCGTCCTAGAAACGGCAGTTGACCGCTTAGGAAGGAATAGAAAAGCCATATGAATCCTGACCGTCCTACTTGATTCCCAGTCGCCTCGCCAGGCGGTGCAGATTGCTGCGGTCGAGTCCCAGGCGCCGCGCAGCTTCCGACCAGTTTTGAGAGGAACGGTCCAAAGCCGCGCGTATCTCCTGCCGTTGAAGATCCGCCACCGCTTCCGCCAGAGACCGCGACGTGCCGCTGGCCGACTCGACCTCTGGCACTCGCTTTGGCGCCGACATGCCCCCAATCGCGAGATCTTCGACCTGGAGCATCACCGAACTCCCGCGGCTGGAAGCGCGCAACGCTGCCCGGAGGATCACATGCTCGAGCTCCCGTATGTTTCCCGGCCAGCTATAGCGTGTCAGGGCCTCGACGGCCGAAGACGCCAACTGCACCCGATCAAGGCCCAGGCGCACCCGTGCCTGATCCAGAAAATGCCCCGCCAGCAACGGTATGTCCTCGATCCGCTCCCGGAGCGGAGGTACATGCAAGGGATAGATGCTCAGCCGATGGTAAAGATCGGCTCGGAATCGGCCGGCTTTCACTTCCTCCGCCAAATGACGATTGGTTGCCGCGATGATGCGGACATCGGCCCGATGATTCTTGTCCGACCCCAGGCGCTGAATCTCGCCGAACTGCAATACCCGTAGCAGCTTCGCCTGAATCGAGAGCGGCAGTTCACCGATTTCATCCAGGAACAAGGTACCGCCGTCCGCGAGTTCGAATTTGCCGGACCGGTCGGCGTTCGCGCCGCTGAAAGCACCGCGCACGTGTCCGAACAGTTCGCTTTCCGCCAGAGTCTCCGGAAGCGCCGCACAATTGACATGAACCAGAGGCTGGTCGGCGCGCCGCGAACGCGCGTGGAGAGTGCGGGCCACCACCTCCTTGCCGACACCGGTTTCGCCGGTCAGAAGAACCGCCAGATCCGACCGCGCGACGATATCGATCTCTCGGTTCAGGTCCCGCATGAGAGGACTTTCGCCCAGCATTCGACCGCCGCGCAGCAAGGCTTCCCGCACCAGTTCCCGGCTGACCAGCCCGCGATGATTCGCCAAGGCCTCCAGCGCGCTGATGAAGGTTTCGTAGCGCATCGCCACGGCGGCGATCGAGGCGAAAATCTCGAATACCCGGTCCTCGATCCCGTCGAAGGCGCCGGGCGCCAGGGAGTCGACCGTTAATACACCGAATAAGTCATCTTCGGAATACAGGGCGCACCCAACGCAGGAGTGGACCTGCAATCGCCCTCCGGAATCATTGAGCAGCAGCCCGTCGTAAGGGTCCGGCCGCGAATCGTCGGCCGGAAAGCGGACCGGCTTCCGGGAGGCGAGAGCAGCGGCCAGGCGTGGCTGGTCTTCGGGCCGGAACTGCCGGCCCATGACTTCGGCGTTAAGTCCTTGGGAGGCGGTAGGCACCAGGACATCGCCCCGACAGCGCAACAAGGCACAGGCATCGTTCCCAACCACCCGGCTCAACGCGGCGAGGAGCCGGGTATATCTCTCTCTCGACGGCAGGCACGCGGTCAAATCCAGGACAGTGTCGAGCAGAGCGTTCTGCGAATCGCCAAACGTATCGAGTAAAAATGACATTGTTCTTAATCAAATCATTTTGTGTGGCGAAATGACAACGGTGAGTCAGTCAGTCTTTCTCGTACGATTTGTTTGTAGTTCAGTAGCTTATCTGATGACTGACGAGTGCATGTAGTCAAAATGACTGTATCTGACGATTTTGCTCAGGATTGCGTTTGAAAGTTTCTCATTTAGTTCAGTTAGTTACAAATTGGCACTGATCCTGCCACTGTCTAGCCGACAGGACCGGCCGAAACGGTGCCTAGGGTTCGCCGCCTGCAGCCTAATGGCTGGCGTTCCCGACAAGCCCCCGTCATCCGGAATGCTTCACCATCGGCAGCAACCCGTGTGAATCCGTCAGGCGCTCACGGCCGGTCTCGTCCAATCGGTCATCGCCGACCTTTCCGAATGCGTGTCGAACGACCCCGCGCAAACGCCAGCTTCAGGTGACCAATGAACAAACCCGGTGCCGCGAGCAATTTCGGCAAACCGCGGCGCCGATAAAAGTTTACTGTGAGGACAGTGGATGCTCGTGATTTTCTCAGGGCGCCTGCATAGCCGGCGCTTCAACTTGTCCACGCCCGCGTTTGCTAGAGGTCGAAGCCTTTGGGCCGGGCTCGCCGTCGGATGCATGCTCCTGACCGCAGGCTGTGCCTGGATTCCGCCCGGCGGAAAACAGGCGGAGTTCATGCCCGTCCCCGACATGGCGCACGGATTGTCCGAGGCCCGCGAGACGGAACCGCTGACGCCGAGGAGAGCGTGGCCCGAAGATCGATGGTGGCGGCAGTTCGATAGTCCCGAACTGAATCGTCTCATGGCGGTGGCGCTCAAGGACAATCCCGGCCTCAAGGCAGCGGCGGCGAGGCTGCGCCAGACGCAGGCCATGGCCCGGGTGGAAGGCGCGAGACTTTTGCCGTTCCTGGACGCGGACGTGGCGTTCGCCAACGAACGGATTTCGGAGAACGGCGTATTCGCCGCGCTCAATCGCGAAGAGGCGGCAGGTGCGAATATTATCTTCGCCAGCATCAACCCCGTGAGTCTCCGCTACGAATTCGATTTCTGGGGCAAGAATCGGGCGGCATTGGAAGCGGCCCTGGGCGAGGCGGAAGCAACCGCGGCCGAACAGGCGGAAGTCCGTCTGCAGTTGACGACCGCCATCGCCCGAGCCTGCTTCCGCGGAGCGGCGCTCAGGCGGCAACTCGATCTCGCCCGGGAAATGGTGGAGCTGCGTCACGAGCTGATCGAGCTCGCCGATACCCGCTTCGAAAGCGGCATCACGTCTGCCCGCTCGGTGAAGCGGGCGAACATCGCCCTCGAAACGGCCCAAAAACGCGAAGCCGGTACCGAGGATCAATTGGACGTGCAGCGGAATCTACTGGCCCGGCTGATGGGTACCGGCCCCGACGAGACCCGTCATCTGTTCGCCAACCCGGTGACCATCCCGGAAAGAATTCCGCTGCCCGCCCAGCTTCCCATAGGCCTGCTCGCACACCGGCCGGACCTGGCTGCCGCCCTCCATCGGACCGAGGCGGCGGCGCACAGGGTCAAAGAAGCCAAGGCGCGCTTTCTGCCCACAGTCGATCTCACCGCTTTCGTCGGCGTGAATGCCCTGAGGCTCACCACCAAAGGGGCGAGTTCCCTGGCCAATGTTCTGTTCTCGGGTTCCAGTTTCGCTTACGGGATCGCACCGGGGCTCAGGCTGCCCTGGTTCGAGGGCGGACGGCTGCGCGGAGAACTGTCGGCGCAGCGGGCAGAGCACGACGGCGCGGTCGAGCTCTACAACGACACCCTGGTGCAGGCGATACAAGAAGTCGCAGACAGCCTGAGCAGCTGGCGCGAGACCCGCAACATATTGGAGGCGCACCGGCGTCTCCTGGTTTCACAGCGGGAAGATCTCGATCTCGCGCAGACGCGCCTGCAGGCCGGGCTGGACGACCGCCGCACGGTACTCCGGAGCCGGCACGCGGTTCTGAATCAGGAATATGTGCTGAAGAGCCTGGAGACCAACCAGCTCGTGGCCATGACCGATCTGATCGAAGCCCTGGGCGGGGGATATACGAATAACGCCGACATCGCGCGTCCCCAATCGATTGCCGACTGAGCGCGCGCGGCAGAAACGAGAACCAAACGCCGACGCTGCCCTATTGAGCAACAAAATGACTCCGCCCACACATTCGACTGTTCACGTATGAAGATTCATCCGAAGGCGATCCGCGCCCGGCGCAACCGCCGTCTTTTGCTGGTGGCACTGGCCGTGCTCGCGAGCGCGCCGGCCACGGCTATCTACTGGTGGGTGCGCGGCTGTTTCCGGGTCGAGACCGACAATGCCTTCGTCGCCGGCAATCTGATCCCGGTCGAAGCGGATGCGACCGGCATCGTCACCCAAGTCCTGGCCGAAGAAACTCAGTTCGTGAACAAGGGCGACCTCTTGGTCCGGCTCGACGAACACCGCGCCCATGCCGCCCTGGGGCAGAGCGAGGGCGACCTGGGGCGGACCGTGCGCGGCATCGGCGCGCTATTCGCGACGCGCCGGCAGCTCTGCCAAAAACAGGACGCACGCTCGGCCCAGCTCGCACGGGTGCGCCACGACGTGGCGCGCTTCCGCCAGGCGTATCCGAACGGTTCGGTTTCCGAAAAGGTCCTGCAAAATGCCGAGGACCAGATGACCGCCCTCAATGCCGAACTCCGGGAAGTCGGCGCCGAACTCCAAGCTATCGAAGCACAGGTGGGCGGGACCAGTCGCACGGAACACCCCGAGATTGAAGCCGCAAAGCACCGTTTCATCGACGCCTACCTGGATTTCGTTCGGCAATGTATCCATGCGCCGGTTTCGGGTTACGTGGCGAAACGTAAGGCGCAGGTCGGCGATCGGGTTCATCCCGGAGAACCGCTGCTCATGCTGGTGCCGCTGGAACATCTGTGGGTCGAGGCGAACCTCCGGGAAACCGAACTGCGCAAGGTGCGGCCGGGCCAGTCCGCCGAGGTGATCGTCGATCTCTACGGACGGCGCCGTGTCTATCACGGCACGGTCGAAGGCCTGGTGCCCGGCACCGGCAGCGTGTTCGCGCTGTTGCCGCCGGACAATGCGACCGGGAATTTCATCCACATCGTCCAGCGGGTGCCGGTGCGTATCGCCCTGCGCAAGGACGAGATCCTGAAGCGGCCCATCCGTCCCGGCCTGTCCACGGTGACATCCATCCATATCGACGAACCCGGCCGGCCGATAAAGACGTCGCTGGCGGGGGTCGTCACCCCGGAATATGCAACCGACATCTTTGCCAATGAGTTGGTCGAGGCGGAATCCAGAGCGCAGGAAATCATCGCGGGCAATCTGGTTCCGAATAGTGATTCGTTAGAGGCGACCTGTACCGCTGCCGAGTCCTTGGCTACCGAGCGACTCGGTCCGGAACGGCTTAGCCGAGCCGTGCTCGATCGGAACGGCAAGCTGCATGCGGACCGCCAATCCTCCGCGAGACTGCTGCGCTCGATGGATCGGGCAGCAGTCGAGTGACGTAAGTCGAGCGCGTAGCCCTCCGATGCTATCCCGAATGAACGTATCGACCGTCAGACCATCTCGACGCGCAACGAAGTCCCGGAAATGCGCATCGTCAACCCCATTCAAAAGCGTCTTTCAACCCATCCGAGGCAAACATGGAGAAGGAGATTATGAATAGAAGTCTGATTACCCTGGTTCTACTGGTAATCGCGTTTCAGGGCGATACCGTTTTTTCGTTCCTGTTGGAAGGCATTCATCTTTTGGTGGAGGTCGTGGAGTTTGCGGCCGAACACCTGCTGGAAGCGCATTTCGGACTCTCCACCCGCGCTGCGCAAATGGTCACCGCCTGGCTGGGCCTAGCGGTATTTCTGGGCGTATCGCCTTTCATCGTCAGAAAGCTCTGGGCAATGCTGGCCCGGGTTATCGCGGCCGCGGCGGAACAGTGGCGGAGACGATCCGCCGCGGCTCGAGAGTGGACGACTACAGTTCACCCGAGACGCTGGGTAGTCGCGTGCGTCATCCTGGTCGCGACCTACACATTTTTCTTTTAGCGGCGTGCTGCGCCGTCCGCTTTCAGACCAAGACGTCGCGCGAGCTTGTGCAGATTGCTCGGATCCACATCCAAGCGGCGTGCGGCCTTGGCCCAATTGCCGCCGCACAGGCGAAGAGCATCCCGTATGCAGCGAAGCTGGCTTTCCTCGACCGCGGCACGCAGCGTCGAACCCGCCACCGGTTCGGCGACCGGGAGCGCGACCCGCACATCGGGACCGGTTTCGAATTGATCGAGGTCGAGATCGAGCAAATCGACGGGCAGGGTGACGATATCGTTTCGATCGACGCCGCGACTCATGATCTTCAAGGCGGCGCGGCTGATCGCGTGCTCCAGTTCGCGCACATTGCCCGGCCAGCGATATTGCCTGAGCGCAGTTTCCGCTTCCGGCGCCAGCCGCAAGCTGCGCAAACCCAGTCGTGCGCGATTGAGTTCCAGAAAGCGGCCGGCCAATAACAGCACATCGTTGTCGCGCTCGCGCAGGGGCGGTATGTGCACCGGGTAGACCGAGAGACGGTGATAAAGGTCCGCTCTGAAAGCCCCGTCACGCACTTGGTCGCGCAGCTTGCGATTGGTCGCGGCGATCACCCGGACGTTCACGTGCCGAGGCTGATCCTCGCCGAGGCGCTGAACCTCGCCGTTCTGCAGGGTACGCAAGAGTTTGGCCTGAACCGCGACCGGCAATTCGCCGACCTCGTCGAGAAACAGCGTGCCGTTCTCGGCGGCCTCGAAGCGGCCCGGCCGCTCGACCGCCGCCCCCGAGAACGCACCCTTGGCATGGCCGAACAGCTCGCTCTCGGCCAGCGATTCGGGCAAGGCCGCACAGTTGACGTGAACCAGAGGTCCGGCACGGCGGCGCGACAGGCGGTGCAGCCTACGCGCGAACAATTCCTTGCCCACGCCGGTCTCGCCCAACAACAGCACCGGGAGTTCGGAGTCGGCCACCACATCGAGTTCCCGCAGCAATTGCGTGATGGCCTGGCTCTGACCGACGATCTCGCCGTCGTCCTCCAACGGCGATGCGGCGAGCGATCCCTTTTCCTGAGCAAGCCGCAACTTACGGATTTCGGCTTCCAACCGGGTCACCCGTATGGAGGCTTCGATCAATGCCTTATATTGGCGCAGGCAATCCCGCGCCATGTCGTCGAACACCCCGACCTGCAAGGCATCCAGCGTGACCGCGCCCCACGGCTGATCTTCCACGAACAGACTGATGCCCATGCAGTCATGCACCGGCAGTGGCTCGCCGACATGCGTCTCGATCAGCCCGTCGTAAGGGTCGGGCAGCGTGCTGTCGTGATCGAAGCATGTGAGATCGCGGCGCGAAAGAATGGCGGCAAGGCGTGGATGCTCGCTCATCGCAAAACGCCTGCCCAAGGCATCGCGCACCAGGCCGTCGACGGCGACCGGACGCAAATGAGCCTCCTCCAAACGCAATAACGCCACCGCCCCGCAGCGAAACTGAGCCCGCAAGGCGGTTACCAGTCTTTGCAAGCGCACGGCCTGCGGCAAGTCGGCCGCCAGGTCGGCGATCAGCATACCCTCAATCATGGTTGTTTCTACCGTATATGGTAAAAAGAACCATATCACATCGCGGTAAAAATTACCGTTTCTTATCTAAGTATATGAGTCTATTGCAAACTTCATGTGGCCTGCAGCTTGCTAAGGGAATATCGAGATTCTTAGTGGAGCCGATCATGAACACACTCGACCAACCTCCGGGCAGTCTCGCCGGAGCTACGCAGATCTTTCAACAATACGCACCGAAATTCCGTCGCCCCGACGGACAGAGTCTCCGCGAAGCGGCCCGGGCCAAAGGGCGGCGGGCACAGGAGATCGATGACGAGCTCGAGAGGATCGCGAGCCAGCGGACTTCGAGGGCCGGCACATGGGAGGATGCGCCCCCGTCGGAACTCATCGCGCATATTCTGGAACGCTTTCACCAACGGCACCGCCAGCAACTGCCGGAACTGATCCGCCTGGCGCGCAAGGTCGAACAGGTACACGGCGAACATCCCGCCAGCCCGCGCGGGCTGGCGGACTCCCTCGATAGCCTGCGGCAGGAACTTGAAAATCACATGCAAGCGGAGGAGCAGGTGCTGTTCCCGCTCATGGCTCGGGGCGAAGGAACCTCCGCGCGCACGCTGATTCTGGTCATGCGCATGGAAGATCGCCATCACGGCGAAGCGCTCGAGCGCCTCAACGAACTCACCGGCGGCCTCACTCTCCCTCCCGCCGCCTGCAACACTTGGCGTGCGCTGTATCTGGGGCTGGCGGCGCTATGCGTGGACCTGATGGAGCACGTCTATCTGGAGGACAAGGTCCTCTTCCAAACCGCGACCCCCATACAAAAAACGGAGGCCTCTCATGGGTAATTACCGCAAACTCTGGTTTACGCTGATCGGCGTACTGGCCGTGACCTTCACCTTGCTCGGATATTACGGCGCCGAGATCTATCGCAGCGCGCCACCGGTTCCTCAGCGCATCATCACGGATGAAGGTCGAACGCTTTACACACAGGAGCGCATTCTCGACGGACAGACCGCCTGGCAGTCCGTAGGCGGTATGCAGCTGGGCTCGATCTGGGGGCATGGCGCTTATCAGGCGCCGGACTGGACCGCCGACTGGCTGCACCGGGAGCTGTCGAATTGGCTGGAACTGGCCGCACGAGCAGAATACGGCATGAGCTTCGACGCTCTCGACGGGGAACGCCAGGCGATACTGACGGCGCGCCTGAAGCATGAATATCGGCACAATACCTTCGATGAAGCGACCGGCACCGCGACGGTCTCGGTGCAGCGAGCCGAAGCGATCGCACGAACTGCCGCTTATTACGACCGGCTGTTCGGCGATGCGCCCGAGCTACGGAGCACCCGCGAAAGCTACGCCATGAAAGAGGCCACGCTGCCGAGCGCCGAACGGCGTGGCGACCTCTCGGCCTTTTTCTTCTGGACCGCCTGGGCCGCCGCGACCGAGCGCCCCGGTTCCAGCGCCACCTATACCAACAACTGGCCGCACGAACCGCTGATCGGCAACCGGCCCACCGGCGAGAACATCGTGTGGTCGATCGCCAGCGTTGCCTTCATGATGGCCGGCGTCGGCTTCCTGATCTGGGGCTGGGCGTTCCTGCGGAAGCACGATGGAAGCGACCCGAAAGCCCCGGCGCGCGATCCCCTGTCCCTGATCGCGCTCACGCCCTCGCAACGGGCCTTGGGGAAATATCTGTTCCTGGTGGTCGCGCTGTTCTCCTTCCAGGTCCTCTTGGGCGGTCTTACCGCGCATTACACGGTGGAAGGGCAAGAGTTCTACGGACTCGATATTTCGAGATGGCTGCCTTATTCATTGGCGCGCACCTGGCATATCCAGAGCGCCTTGTTCTGGATCGCCACGGGCTTCTTGGCCGCCGGCCTGTTTCTCGCGCCGCTCATCAACGGCGGAAAGGACCCGGCCTATCAGAAGATAGGCGTGGACATCCTGTTCTGGGCGCTGGTGGTTGTAGTGCTCGGTTCTTTCATCGGCAACTACCTGGCGATCGCGCAAATCATGCCGAAAGAGCTCAACTTCTGGCTCGGCCATCAAGGGTTCGAGTACGTGGATCTCGGCCGGCTGTGGCAGATCGGCAAGTTTGTCGGCGTCGCCTTCTGGCTGGTGCTGATGCTGCGCGGCATCGTGCCGGCATTCAAACGGGCGGGCGACAAAAACCTGCTGGCCCTGTTCACCGCCTCGGTCGTGGCCATCGGCCTCTTTTACAGCGCCGGGTTTTTCTACGGCGAGCGGACGCACCTGTCGGTGATGGAGTACTGGCGCTGGTGGGTAGTGCATCTTTGGGTCGAAGGTTTCTTCGAAGTGTTCGCCACCACGGCGCTGGCCTTCGTCTTCTCCACGCTGGGCCTCGTTTCCGTGCGCATGGCGACGACCGCCAGCCTGGCCTCGGCCTCGCTGTTCATGCTCGGCGGCGTGCCCGGCACGTTTCATCACCTCTATTTCTCCGGCACGACCACGCCGATCATGGCCGTGGGCGCGAGTTTCAGCGCGCTCGAAGTGGTTCCGCTGGTGGTGCTCGGTTACGAGGCCTGGGAGAACTGGCGTCTCAAGGATCGCGCGACGTGGATGACGAACCTGAAATGGCCGCTGATGTGTTTCATCGCCGTCGCCTTCTGGAACATGCTGGGCGCGGGCGTATTCGGCTTCATGATCAACCCGCCGATTTCGCTCTACTATGTACAAGGGCTCAACACCACGCCGGTGCACGCCCATGCCGCACTGTTCGGCGTGTACGGCTTCCTCGCGCTGGGCTTCACCCTGCTAGTGCTGCGCTATGTGCGTCCGGAATTGGTGTTCAGCGAGCGGCTGATGAAGACAGGCTTCTGGTGGCTCAATGCAGGGCTGGTGCTGATGATCGCCACCAGTCTCTTACCTATCGGACTGTTCCAATTCCATGCCAGCGTCAGCCAGGGCCTGTGGTATGCGCGCAGCGAAGCCTTTCTGCAGCAACCCGTCCTCGAGACGCTGCGCTGGGTGCGCACGTTTGGCGATGTCGTCTTCATCGTTGGCGCGTTGTCGATCGCATGGCAAGTCGTCAGCGGCTTGTTGCAGCGATCGAGTCAGCTATCGCTGCAGGATGAAGAGCCCGCGTTCGCAACGGAACGAAACTGATCCCAAAAGGATTGCCGAAAGCCGCCTGCCGACGAAACGCGTCGGCAGGCGGCCTTGCTGGTCGGTAACAACCGCAGATTCACTCGCACACATATCAGAATTGGGCACAACCGCACCTGGCATACAAGCGCTGAATACTGCGGGAGCGGTCCCCGTGCCACGCCGAAACCGCTCAATCCCGGAAATTGACGTACTGCAATGGCAATTCCAGCTTGGCCTCGCGCAGCAATGCGATGACATCTTGCAGATCGTCTCTCTTCTTGCCCGTCACCCGGACCTGTTCGCCCTGAATCGCGGCTTGTACTTTCAGCTTGCTGTCCTTGATCAGTTTGACGATGGTCTTGGCGAGCGTGGAATCGATCCCTTGGCGCACGGTTACGGTCTGACGCGCCTCCCTGCCGGAAACCTGAGGCAGATCGGTTTTGAGACTGGCGATGTCGACCCCGCGCTTGGCCAACTTGGTATGCAGGATGTCCATCATTTGCTGAAGCTGGAATTCGGTCTGCGCGTGCAGGGTTACGACGGCTTCCGCGAGATCGTAATGGGCGTTGGTACCCTTGAAATCGAAACGGGTTCCGACTTCGCGGTTAGCCTGATCGACCGCATTGCTCACTTCGTGCAGGTTGACTTCCGATACGATGTCGAACGATGGCATAAGATATCCTCTTGGAGCGTATTTGGAAAATATCGCATGCGCTCAAAGCTTTCGGGCTTTGGCGATGACTTCATAGGCGCTGCGAATTTGTTGGGTCTTCTCGGTGGCTAATTTCACCATTTCCTCGGACAAGCCGTTGGCAACCAATTTGTCGGGATGGTGCTGGCTCATCAGTCTTCGGTAAGCTCGCCTGATTTCTTGGTCGCTGGCGGACGGGGTGACGCCCAGAACGGCATAGGCGTCTGAGGTCGAAGTTCGGCGCGCACCGGCGGCGCGTTCTCGGCGCCACTGCGAATACTGGTTCTCGGTGCGGGCGAAGCGCAGTTCCGCCTCCATGCGGGCCTTGATGGCATGAAATTCGAACCGGGAAAACCGAAGCCGGTCACAGATTCGGAGCAGCAGCTGTTCCTCCCCCGAGTGAAGGACGCCATCGGCATAGGCCGCCTCCAGCTGCAACTCGATGAACAGGCGCAGCAGCGAAGACCCGCGGCGACATTCGCTACGAAATTGATCCAGGGTGCCATCCAGCGGGAAACCGGGGCGCTTACCTTCGTTAAACAGCCGAATGGCGGTTTTGCGCATGTCCGCCGAAAGTCCCATCCTATCCATGATCGCCCGGGCGGATTTGATTTCGGCTTCCGACACCCGTCCGTCAGCTTTCGCGATGTGGCCCATCACCGCAAAGGTGGCGGTGAAAAAGGCCATTTGCGCTCGATTTTGTGTACCGGGAACGAAATCCGTTTGCAGCAGACCGACATTGCCCATCACCCGGTCGAACTGGTGCCCCAAGGCAGCGCCGAGAATAGCGAACAACGGTCCACCCATGAACAAACCGAACGTCCCGCCGACGACTTTGCCGAGCCAATTCATGATTGAAGGGGTCTTTTATTCTTGCAGTGAAAGCCACAAAGTTACATGATTGGCGGTTATTCATAAAGCCCGCAACGTTGCCGCGGTCCATGCTTTACGACCTGCCAAGACGCCGACCGGGTCTTAGCCGAAGTTCGTTTCAACCACTGTTGCCGAAGAGGAATGATGAACGCCCCGGACACCCTATTCGAAAGCTCGCTGAAAAGCTTGAGCCTCCGCGGCCGCGGTAAAGTCCGCGACATTTATGACATCGACGACGATCACATGCTGATCGTCACGACCGATCGTTTATCCGCGTTCGATTGCATTCTGCCCGATCCCATTCCCGGAAAAGGTCGGGTACTCACCTCCGTTTCCAATTTCTGGTTTGGAAAGCTTAAATCTATCGTCCCCAACCATTTGTCCGGCCTGACACCGGATCGGGTCATTCCCGATCCCGCCGAGCACGCCCAGGTCGAAGAGCGGGGAATCGTCGTCAAAAAACTCAAGCCGCTTCCGGTGGAAGCCGTTGTACGCGGCTATCTCATCGGCTCGGGTTGGAAGGACTATCAAAAGACCGGCTCGGTTTGCGGCATCGCGCTACCGCCCGAATTGCAGCTTGCGGAGAAATTGCCGGAGGCCATTTTCACGCCCTCGACCAAGGCGGAATTCGGCAGCCACGATGAAAATATCAATTTCGATAAAACCGTCGAACTGATCGGAAAAGACCTGGCCGATCAAATCCGGCGCATCAGCCTGAAACTCTACACCGATGCGGCAGCCTATGCCCTCGAGCGGGGTATCATCATTGCCGATACGAAGTTCGAATTCGGTTTGGATGGCTCCGGACAGCTTTATCTGATCGACGAGGTGCTGACTCCGGATTCGTCCCGTTTCTGGCCGGTCGATCAGTACCGGGTCGGCATCAGCCCGCCCAGCTTCGACAAACAGTTCGTGCGGGATTATTTGGAAACCCTGTCCTGGAATAAACAGCCTCCCGCTCCTCACTTGCCGCCGGAAGTGATCGCCAAAACCGCCGAAAAATATCGGGAAGCGGAGGAACGCCTGACCAAGCCTTAGCTCATCGAGAATACGGGTTGACCTCTACGGTTTTGACCCGATAATACCTGGCTCGATTTCGAAAGACAGGGTACACGATGAAATACCGATCGAACCAGCGCGTCGCCTACCTGTTGTCAGCAATAGTCTTGGCTGCGCCACACACGGCATATGCCGAATCGCTCGAGGATTTTCAGACTTGGGGCAATATCACCGCCGTCGGCGGTTTCGGGTTTGTCGATCCGAAGTTCAAAAGCCTGCGTTATTGGCTGGAAGGTCAAGGGCGTTTCGGCGAGGATACTTCCCGCTTGTCGCAAAGCATGGTGAGGCCCGCGCTGGGCTATGCGCTAAACGATAAGGCCAGCGTTTGGCTGGGGTATGCCTGGATTTTTACCGATCGGCCGTTCACCGGGCGGCGTTTCGACGAAAATCGCATTTGGCAGCAATTCCTATGGACACAGCCTACCGCGTTCGGCAACTTTACCAGTCGAACCCGAATCGAGCAGCGTTTCGCAGAAACCGGCAGCGATGTCGGCTGGCGCTTCCGACAATTCGTAAAGCTTTCGGTCCCGCTCGACTTTGCACCGAATTTCAGCCTGGTGGGCTGGGAAGAAGTGTTTGTCAGGATCAACAAGGCCGACTGGAGCGGGGATGATGGACTCGATCAGAACCGGCTCTTCGTAGGATTGGGCTACAACTTCGATAAAGAAATCAGGACCGAAATCGGCTACATGAATCAATATATCCGGAGAGCCAAGGCCGCCGACCGAATCAGCCATGTATTGTCGGTCAGCCTCTTTTTGAATTACTGAGGTCCGGACGCGCGGCGCCGTTTCAGGAAAAGCGATCCGGAAAGATTGCCGCCGCGCCGTCCATATCGCCCGTCTCCCGGTAGGTCAGGGGTGCCGCATCCGGCTTCAGCAAATTCCCATCTATTACCCGGCCAAGGGCCAGCACATGATCTCCGGCCGGACATTCTCCGGTTAACCCGCACTCGAACCAGGCCAGGGCGTCGATCAATAGCGGCGTACCGTTGCGCCCTTTGCGCCATGCCACCGAAGCGAGCTTATCGATCGTGGCGGGACCGCCAAAATGTCTCGCCAAATCCAGCTGCTGCCGGCTCAGTACGTTTACCGAAAACGATTTCCCCTGCGTGAGCAGTTCATAGGAGGAATGACGGGGATTGATGCTCAAGGCCAACAGCAGGGGATTGAAGGATACGGGCATGACCCAGGCCGCCGTAAAGGCATTGTAGCGGCTGTCGGCGGCGACACCGATCACGTAGACACCACAAGTGATTCGTCTGAATAAATCCGCTATGACTTGGCTCATGACTCTCTCTTTGCCCCTAACCGGCTTTTCGCGGCTCTATAATACCGTCATCTTAGCCTTGAACCACCGCAGCATGAATAAGCTTACACATTTCAACGATTCAGGCGCTGCCCATATGGTCGACGTCGGCGGCAAATCAGCCACGCAAAGGGTAGCGATTGCCGAAGGTTACATCGAGATGCGTTCCGAAACCCTGGATTTGATCCTGCAAGGCGGCCACAAGAAAGGCGATGTGCTGGGGATCGCCCGTATCGCCGGCATCATGGCCAGCAAGAAGGCTTCCGAGCTGATCCCGCTCTGCCATCCGATCGCGATCACGAGTGTGGACGTGATGCTCGATCCGGAACCCGAACGCCACCGTGTGCGCTGCGAGGCGACGGTCAAAACCGTCGGGCAAACCGGAGTCGAAATGGAAGCGCTGACCGCTGTGCACATCGCTCTGCTCACTGTTTACGACATGTGCAAGGCGGTGGATCGTGGGATGACCATTCAGTCAGTCCGCCTGCTCGAAAAGGCCGGCGGAAAGTCCGGGCACTGGCGGCGGCAGAGCGATCAGCCTTGAGTTGATAAAGCGATCTCGGGAAAGAGCGGACGAAAGCTCAATCGAGCTGTTTCCGTTCCTGCTCACGACGGGTGAGTTTTCCTCTCAAGCACCAGAAAACTGTAACTCAAGCCACTCTCCGGATCGTCCGTCACGTCAAGGCGCTCGATTTCGGACCATTCGGTCCAGTCAAACTCGGGAAAAAAGGTATCACCGGCAAATTCGTGATGGATAAGCGTGAGATAAATCCGGACGGCCGTCGGCAAGAGTTTCTCGTACAGGGACGAGCCGCCGATAACCATGATTTCATCGGCAGCCGCCTCCCGGAGCGCATCCGCTATCGCATGTACCACAACGCAACCCGGAGCGATGTACTCCCGGTCGGAAGTCAGGACGATATTCTTTCGGCCCGGCAGGGGCCTGCCGATGGATTCGTGAGTCCGTCGTCCCATGAGCAAGGGCTTCCCCATGGTGATTTGTCTAAAGCGCCTGAGGTCCGCGGACAAGTGCCAAGGCATGCGGTTCTCCACGCCTATCACCCGATTTTCGCCCATAGCGACGATAAGAGAAATTTTCATAAACTAAACCGGCTTTTTCCCCTGCGTCGATTGTAGATACGGGTTTTTCGGCTCTCAGCGCTAAGGGCTAAGGCATCCGGTAATCCGTATACCGTTTTTGCGCAACGCCCGCTCATGCCGGTACGCGTTGGTGGTGGCACCTCACACACGGCTGGCCATCCCTGCCAAGGACCGTAGCCCGCGGTCTTCGACCGGTTTAGCGTAATCATCCTTACTCCGGTTTGAACTTGTATTGAGAAAATGGTCCAACAAATAGCCGTTTTCGGGCTGTATTTCGATGCCGTTCAATCCCGCGACATGGTTTAGCGCCCCGGACATATTGTATTAGGATATATGACGCTTTATCTTTCTGACAGATAACCAGCGTTAGCATTGGCTTCAGACATGGATTCCTTGGAAAAACGTTTATGTGTGACGCTCCCAAAAGGCATGTAGCGTTCGGCTTTACCGAACAGCAACTTCCGCCGGGTGGGCATCTCTGCTACATCTACACCGATGAGGAAGAGCATTGCCGCACGATGGCGCGATTCGTGGAAAGTGGTTTGATGGCCGGAGAGAAAGTCGCCTATTTAGCGGATGTTTCGTCCGGTGACGAACTCGAACCCTATATTTCCGGACTAGGCGTAAATTTACCCGAGCAACTCCGCCCGGGCCAGCTCATTTTGAATGAAGCGGAGAAAGCATACTGCCCTGACGGAACTTTTCTGCCGGAACGTGTGATCGATAATTGGAGCTCGATTTATCGGCAAAGTGTGGAGGAAGGTTTTGCGGGAGCACGGGTTACTGGCGAGACCGGTTGGACTTGCAACCCGCATCCTGGACTTGAGCGTTGGTTTGAATACGAATCCATGCTAAACCTGGTTATCAAAGAGGTTCCGTTCAGCAGTATCATTTGCCAGTACGATGCCAACCGGTTGGGAGGCGCCAGTCTATACGAAGTTCTGAAAGTACATCCTCTGATGATCGTACGCGGGCAGATTCTCCATAACCCTTATTACGAAGCACCCGAACAATATCTGCCGAAACTTAGAGGCCGGGTGTGAAAAAACGGTTCGCACACAGTCGTTCGCTGCCTGCGCCTGACCCGATTTTTCCCTTCAGCATGACATAGCATTGCGCCTATGATCCACCTGAAGGTGGAAACCGTGTCATGACTATTCCAGGAACGTTAACTCTTCAACCTCAGCCCGAAGTGTTGGGGAAGCTGCTGATCGTTCAGCAAACGCTCGGGGTTTTGGCTTCCAGAGACGAGCAGGCGGCTTTTCTTTGCCGAGCATTGCGTGACATTCCTGGCGTGAACGAGGTCCGGTTCTGCTTTTTTGGATCATTCATACCCAAACGGGTGGATTATGTTCCCATCGATGAATGCGTTCATTGCAAAACCACCACACCTTCAGTCGGACTAGTTGGCTGCGGCGCCGTTTCCGACACAGGCGCCAGATCCATTCCTTTGCGCACGTCCAGCAAACTTTACGGTTTTCTGATCCTGGAAATCGGCCGTTCGGCGGCATTCGCACCTTATGCTCCCTATATCGTCAACACGGCAAATTTCGTGGCGACTTTGCTGGAGAAGCGCGAAACCAAGGAAAAGCTGGAGCAGGTACTCAACGAGCTGGAGGATCAAGTCGCCGCCCGTACGGCCGACTTGCTTGAGAAAAATGCCCGCCTGGAGTCCGAGATCGTACGGCGTGAAGCGGCCGAGAGGGCATTGCATGAGGCATATGAGCTGCTGGAACGCCGGATTGAGGAGCGCACCGCCGCCCTGAAATTCAGCGAAGAGCGGCTTCACAGTATCATCACGACGGCCGTGGACGGCATCATCAACACCGACGCCGGGGGCCACATCGAGCTTTTTAATTCCGCTGCGGAGCGGCTGTTCGGTTATACCGCCGGAGAAATCATCGGCAAGAACATTCACATATTATTACCGCCTGCGGGCGGCGCCAAGCAGGCGAATATCCTGCAACATCTTAGCGGCGATAAGAGCGCGGTCTGCACCCGCCTGGAGTTCGAGGTTCAACACAAGAACGGTTCGGTTTTTCCGGCGGAGCTGACCATCAGTGAAATGAGGATCAGTGGACAAAAAAAGCTCACCGCGATCGTACGCGACATCACCGAACGGAAATGGGCCGAAACGGCACTCCGGGAAAGTGAGGCGCGGTTCCGGGCCATGGCTGAAACGGTGCCGGATTTTCTGTTCACCAGCGACGCGAACGGCCTGGTCGACTATATCAGTCCCAGGTTCTATGAGTACACGGGCCTGTCACCGGACTCGAAGCGTTCCGACTGGGTGGCGGCCATTCACCCGCATGATTTGGAACGGACGATTTCGCGGTGGCAGAAAGCCGTGAGATCCGGGGAAACGTTTCAGTCCAATTATCGACTTTTGTCGGCGGAAGGGTCTTACCGATGGTTCCAGGTTCGCGCGCGTCCGATTCGTGATGACGATAAAAGGGTTAGAAAGTGGTTCGGCGCCTGTTCCGATATCGACGAACTGGTTCGGGTACAGGATGCACTCGAGGAGGCGGATCGGCGCAAGAACGAGTTTCTGGCCATGCTCGCGCACGAGTTGCGCAATCCCTTGGCGCCTATTCGAAACGCGGTTCAGGTGATGGGTTTACTGAATCTGACCGATTCGCGATTGCTTTGGGTAAAGAGCATGATCGATCGACAGCTTAAGCATTTGGTTCATCTGGTCGACGATCTTTTGGATGTGTCCCGCATCACTCGCGGAAAAATTACCCTGAAGAGCGAAATTATCGCTCTGCCTCAACTGATCACGCGGGCGACCGAGGCTACTGAAGCGATGTTCGTGGCCCAACAGCACGAACTCTCGATTTCCTGTCCGGATGAGGTTGTGCTACTGAGGGGAGATGCCGTGAGACTGGTTCAGATCTTCACAAATCTCTTGAATAACGCCGCGAAATACACCCCGCATGGCGGCCGCATATCTTTTCAGGCGATTGCGGAAGAGCAGGAGGTCATATTTTCGGTGAAGGACAGTGGTATCGGCATCCCTCCTGAACTGCTGCCTCATGTCTTCGACCTTTTCACTCAGGCCGACCGCTCGTTAGACCGCTCACAGGGAGGGCTGGGTATCGGCCTGACTCTAGTTCGTAAAATGGTCGAAATGCACGGTGGACACATTGAGGCTCGGAGTGCCGGTCCCGGCCAGGGGAGCGAATTTGTAGTCAGGCTTCCGCGAGCAAACGTCTCGGCGACGAACAGGCTGAAGCAAGCTAGTCCGGAAATGCCGAAAAGCTGAGCCGTACACGGGGATCGAATTGCCTGCTAAATCCGTTTGCAGCCTTGCCGGCCTCGACTGATTCGGTCTCAAGCTTCTAACCTAAAAACGGCGGTTGACCGCTTAGATGGCGTAAAAACGCCGCATGGATTCCTTCGGTAGTTCCTTCTACCGGTATCACCGCTTGGATGAAGCCGCTACGTCCCCGTCCGCCGCGCAATCGAGCACGTCCAACTGCCGTTCTTAGTCAAACCGCGACCTCGGCGGGTATGTGAGGGTGGGGATCGTAACCCTGCATTTCGAAGTCTTCTATGCGGTAGTCGAACAAATCGGAGGCCTTGCGCTTGATTTGCAAACTGGGAAAAGGACGCGGTTTTCGCTCGATCTGAAGCTGAGCCTGCGGGATGTGATTCAGATAAAGGTGTACGTCGCAACCGAACCAAACAATTTCTCCCGGCTCGTAGCCGCAGTGTACAGCGAGAAGATGGGTCAATAGCGCGAGATTGGCGATATTCCAACCCAGTCCGAGATAGGCGTCCGCCGAACGCTGCATTAAAGCGCCGGAAAGAGTATTGGTAGACCGGCAAACAAAGAATTGATAGGTCTTATGGCAAGGTGGGAGCGCCATCTCGTCCAATTGCGCCACGTTCCAGCCTTCGAATAGCAGCCTGCGTGAGGTGGGATTGTTCTTCAGCCCATCGACTAGCTGCTGAACCTGGTCGATCTCTTTTCCCTCGTAAGTGCGCCAGCGGCGCCACTGATGCCCATAAACCGGCCCCAGGTCGCCCCAGCGCGCGGCAAAATCTTCGTCGCCCAGAATGCGTCTTTCAAACTCTTCTTGGCTGATGGATTCGCCGGTTGTGTTTCGGTATTTCTGCAAAGGCCAGTCGGTCCAGATACGCACATTCTGTTCCAGAAGATCCCGAATGTTCCGACCTCCCGACAACATCCATAGGAGCTCTTTGAATGCTGTTTTCCAGTATATCCGCTTCGTCGTAAACAGCGGGAATCCTGCTGCCAATTCGAACCGCATGGTATAGCCAAAAATTGCCCGTGTCCCAACCCCGGTTCTATCGATACGCTCATCCCCCTCGCTGATCAGCTTTCGAAGCAAATTGAGATATTGCTCTTCGGGATGCGACATCATGCTGTGTGTTTACATTTTCAGAAACTGATATTTCCGTTGGACCGCGTCCACGGACGCTCATGACTCATCGGTTCTTAGGCGCGATGGCACTGGCCGGCGATAAGCCAAGAAGAGGAGCAGCACTCCGAGGACGATCATCGGAAAGCTCAAGACCTGTCCCATGGTCAGCCAACCGAACGCAAGATATCCAATGTGTGCATCGGGTAGCCGCACGAATTCGACCAAAAAACGGAACACGCCGTAAAGCAGCAAAAAAAGCCCGCTAACGGCCATGGTCGGAGGGGAGCGGCGGCTGAGCCATTGTAATGCCACGAAAAGAACTATACCCTCCAAAAATGCTTCATAAAGTTGGGAAGGATGGCGTGGCTCCGGACCGGCGTCCGGAAATACCATCGCCCAAGGTACATCCGTTGGTTTTCCCCAAAGCTCGCCGTTTATGAAATTTCCGATGCGTCCGGTGAACAAGCCTATGGGAACATAGCGTGCGATAAAGTCGGTTACCGCAAAAAACGCACATTTCTGTTTTCGAGCGAACAACCACATCGCGCCTAGCGCTCCCAACAACCCCCCATGAAAGGCCATACCGCCTTCCCATACTCGAAACAGCATCAATGGGTCTTGAATGAAAGCAGGAAAGCTGTAGAACAACATATATCCCAGGCGGCCGCCGATGACCAATCCTAGTGCAGTGTAAAAGACAAGATCCTCTACGTTGGATGCAGTCCAAATAAAACCCGGCTCCTTCGCTCGACGGCGAGCCAGCAACCATACGCCGCCGATACCGATGACATACATCAAACCGTACCAATGTATCTTTAATGGGCCGATGCTGATGGCGACTGGGTCGATTGAGGGATATGGCAACATTGAGCTGTCTCTCAGTTACTAAGGTTCGGATAGGGCCTTGTTCAGAAACGCAGGGACCCGCGATGGGGTGTGATCGGAAGACCAGAATAAGAAAACCATACTACGGTCAAGGGTAAGCGGGGCGATGGCGGCAATAAAACCCCGCGCCAGTTGTTCCACGTGGAACAACTGGCCTCGATCGGATCGGGTTCAGAACCGATCATGTCAAGAACAAGCGCAACAAGACGCCGAAAAGGACCGCAGCCAAAAAAACGAGAAGAGCTCTCGCCTTAGCAGTAGACTCGGATACACAAACGAGTTCCATGCCGTTCCGACCGCACCTCGAGACCCCATCAAACGTCCAGGTTAGCGACTTCAAGAGCGTTTTTCTCAATGAAATCACGCCTCGGTTCTACCTGATCGCCCATCAGCGTCGAGAATACTGCGTCAGCCGAGATTGCGTCCTCGATCTTCACTTGAAGCAGACGGCGAGTGTTCGAATCAAGCGTCGTTTCCCATAATTGGTCCGGGTTCATCTCGCCCAGGCCTTTATATCGCTGTATATGCTGACCTTTTTTCGCCTCTGTCATCATCCACTGAAAGGCTTCCTTGAAGTTCCGGACCCGCTCGCGCTTTTCATCAACAGCGATATACGAGTTCTCTCCGAATAGCCCCGCCACCTTCTGACCAAACGCGACGAGCCTTTTGTAGTCGCCGCCGCCGAAAAATCCTGCCCCGACATCGAAAGTTTTGTGCACACCATGACGTTTTTTGGTGACATGCGCACGGAAATCATCGGTCTGCGCCCCGAATTCCAGACTGATGGTAAAACTCGCCGTACGATCAATGGTATTCAAACGATCTTCCAACGCGGAAAACCACCTCTCACATGCCGACCGTTCGGCGATGGTCGCCAGATCCAAAACCGGATGATCGATCAGAAGATTCAGAAAGCTCTCCTCGTAACGATGCACGAGTCGCTCTATAAGGGATTGCACATTCAGATATTCCCTCGCAAGCTGCTCTAATCCCTGCCCCTGAATCGGAGGCGTATCCTCATCCACATGCAATCGAGTCTTCTCGAGTGCGAGCTGCAACAAGTAATTATTGAGTTCGAGGTCGTCCTTTACGTACTGCTCCTGTCTACCCTTTTTCACCTTGTAAAGCGGCGGTTGAGCGATATAGATATGGCCCCGCTCGATCAGTTCGGGCATCTGACGATAAAAGAAAGTCAACAGCAGCGTTCGAATGTGCGAGCCGTCGATATCCGCATCGGTCATGATAATGACGCGATGGTAGCGCAACTTGTTCGGGTCATACTCCTCCCGGCCGATACCGCAGCCCAGTGCGGTGATCAAGGTGCCGACCTCCTCTGAAGAAAGCATCTTGTCGAACCGCGCGCGCTCCACGTTGAGAATCTTACCTTTGAGAGGCAATATCGCCTGCGTACGGCGATCTCTTCCCTGCTTTGCCGAACCACCGGCGGAATCACCCTCGACGATGAACAGTTCAGAGAGGGTCGGGTCGCGCTCCTGGCAATCGGCCAGTTTACCGGGGAGACCGGCGATATCCAGTGCAGTCTTCCGCCGAGTCATCTCGCGGGCTTTACGGGCGGCCTCACGCGCTCGCGCCGCATCGATCATCTTATTGGCAATCAATCGAGCGACGGTAGGATTCTCCAGCAAAAACTCATGAAATTTCTCGCTCATCGCCGATTCCACCACCGGCTTGACTTCCGACGAGACGAGTTTGTCCTTGGTTTGGGACGAAAACTTAGGATCCGGAACCTTTACCGAAAGGACCGCCGTCAACCCTTCCCGAGCATCATCACCCGAGGTAGCTATTTTCTGCTTCTTCAGAAAGCCCTGATCTTCAATATACTGGTTCAGTGTCCGAGTTAGCGCTGCTCGGAAACCCGCGAGGTGGGTCCCCCCGTCACGTTGCGGGATATTGTTCGTAAAACAGAAGATATTCTCCTGATACGAGTCGTTCCATTGCATAGCGACTTCAACGCCCGTACCGTCCTTTTGAGTTTGGAAGTAGAACACCTTTTCAAACAGGGGAGTCTTATTCTTGTTCAGATGCTCGACAAAGGCCCGTATGCCACCTTCGAATTCGAACACATCGCTCTTCCCGGTTCGTTCGTCCTCCAGAGAAATCCGAACTCCGGAATTCAAAAAGGACAGTTCACGCAGACGCTTGGCCAGAATGTCGTAGTGAAACTCGATGTTGGTAAAAATAACGGGACTGGGTTTGAAACGAATGGTCGTACCGGTATCGGTCGCATGACCGACCTCGGCCAGCGGAGCCACTGGCTCGCCGTCGCGATATTCCTGCCGATAGCGCTTGCCCCCGCGGCGAATTTCCATTGCCAGATGCTCGGACAATGCGTTTACGACGGAGACACCCACTCCGTGTAGCCCGCCGGAAACCTTGTAAGCATTGTCGTCGAATTTCCCCCCGGCATGCAGGACGGTCATAATGACCTCTGCGGCGGAGCGTCCTTCTTCTTCGTGAATATCGACAGGAATTCCTCGCCCGTCGTCCACTACGGTCACCGACTCGTCGCTGTGAACAATGACCCGGACCGTTCTGCAGTGGCCAGCCAAAGCTTCATCAATCGAGTTGTCGACAACCTCGAATACCATATGATGAAGGCCTGAACCGTCGTCGGTATCACCAATGTACATACCTGGACGTTTACGGACGGCATCAAGTCCTTTCAGGACCTTAATGGCGGAGCTGTCATAATCTTTAGCGAGTTTGGTCATACTCATTTTTTACTTTACGCTTGCATTACTTGCCCATGTTCCACGTGGAACACAGCGGCATCACCGTCAATGGCCTCTTTGATGGTCCCCTCGGCAACCGTTGTGACGAAAAACTGGCTGCGCCGTTCCCGCAAAAAAGCGAGAAGCCTGTTTTTATTGTTTTCATCCAACTCAGACGCCACGTCGTCTATCAGCACGCACGCACTCACTCCGGCACTCTCCTCCATGAGAAGGGACTGAGCCAGCAAAAGCGCATATACCAAAAGCTTCATTTGGCCGCGGGAGAGATAAGCTTTTGCCGGACGACCGTCCAGCGTGATCGAGAAGTCGCACTTATGAGGACCAGATTGCGTATAACCCAGGCGAGCGTCCGATGCCGCGTCCTCCTGAAACACGGCTTCCAAAGTTCGACTCTTGCTCCACCCCGATTGCAGCTGAATTTCAAACTCGAAACCGTCGAAAAATCGAGCAGCACTTTGGACGAAAAATGGCTTGAGCCTCTCCACATAACGCTCGCGTGCACCATCCATTATTGTACCGTACCGCGCCAGTTCCCGGTTCCAAAGCTCTAATTCCGCAAACCGTTTTTCCCGAAGCAGGGTATTCCGCTGACTCAACGCACGGACGTATCGTCGCCAGCAATCGAGATATGAGGCCTCGAAATGAAACACCCCCCAATCGAGAAATTGCCGGCGATGTTTCGGGGCGCCCTCCAGCAAAGCGCAGATCGAAGGCTGAATAACGAGCACGGGAAATGCACGAATCAATTCAGCGCTGGATTGAATCTTTCTACCGGCGAAGTGAATTTCCCGCTCGTTGCGAGCAATACGAATACCGATAGGGAGAGCAAGATCGGCACCACAGTCGACTTTACCCGTCACCATCAATCCGCCGGCCCCGAAACGAATCGCCTGACTGACCTGTGCAGTGCGGAATGAGCGCGCCCGCCCTAACAAATAGACCGCCTCAAGCAATGAGGTCTTGCCGCTGGCATTGGGACCGATGATAAAATTGAGGCGCGGAGATGGCGCTATCGCAGCGGATTCGATGTTGCGCACGTCGTAAGCCTCGATTTTGATCAGGCTCATCCGCAGTCTCGCTTAGCCATACTATTTAAAATGAACCAGCACGAAACGCGCGGCGCTCGGCTGGCGAGGCTCGCCTCAATCTAAAGTCGCATGGGCATAACAATGAATTTGAATTGTCTGTCCTCGCAATCTTCGATCAAGCAACTGTTCGCGCTCTCCGTGAACGACAATTTAACCCGCTCGGAATCCACGTTATTAATAGCGTCGAGAAGATACGAAGCATTGAACCCTACCGAAATTTCCTTACCTTCGAGCTCGACGGGGAACCGTTCTTCTGCTTCTTCGTGTTCCGGATTCTGGGCCTTGAGGCACATCATGCCTTCCTCGCTCACTTCCATGCTGACGCCCCGGTACTTCTCATTCGACAACACCGACACGCGCGTCAACGCTCCCTTGAACGCGGCTTTTTCGACGAGAACTACGCGCGTCAACTCGCGCGGCATCACACGCTGATAATCCGGAAACTTTCCTTCGATCAGCTTGGCGGCGAAGCTGACCGTCCCCAGATCGACGCGCAGGTTGTTAGGCGCAATTTGAATGGCTACCGGATCCTCGTCTTCCCCCAATAGCCGATTCAATTCCAGAACCCCCTTCCTCGGAACGATGATTTGCCGACCTTCTTCAGGACCGCCATCCAGCGTTTGCTCGAAAAAAGCGAGTCGATGCCCATCCGAAGAAACCGCCCGAATAACCTGGCCGCCCAAATCCAGCAGCAATCCATTCAGATAATACCGAACGTCCTGCTGTGCCATCGCGAACACCGTTTTTTCCAGTGCACGCCGCAAGTGGGCACGGGGAACCGAAACTTCGATTTCCGCGGCCCCCCCATCGAATTCCGGATAATTTTCGGCCGGCAGGGTACTTAAATTGAAGCGGCTGGATCCGCACTGGATCACGAATTTATCCTGCCGGCAATCGACTTTCACGACGCTCCGTTCCGGCAAAAGCCGGCAAATATCCAGAAACTTGCGGGCCGGAACGGTAACCGCACCGGGACTACCTTCTTCGACCGCAGCCCTGGTTACCAACTGGACTTCCAAATCGGTACCCGTCATCTCCAAGCTGTCGCCGGACAGTTTCAAAAGGACGTTGGACAGAATTGGCAGCGTTTGGCGTCGTTCAACAACGCCGGCAACCTGTTGTAGAGGCGTCAGCAAATGCTCCCGAATAATAGTGAACTTCATAGTGAGGTCATGTGTTGATGCGGAATTCGTTGAACAAAAGCAGCCAACAACCCAAACCGCCGCTCTCCAAGTTTAGTTCGATAATGTGCGCAAAAGGTTGGAATAATCCTCGGCGAACTTGCTGTCGCTCTCCTTCAACTCCTGAACCTTGCGGCACGCATGCAAGACCGTAGTATGATCCCTTCCGCCGAACTGCTGCCCGATTTCCGGTAAACTGTGGTTGGTCAGCTCTTTGGCCAGCGCCATTGCGATTTGCCGGGGACGGGTCACGGAACGCGTTCGCTTGTTCGCCAGGAGGTCGGCCACTCGGATCTTGTAGTACTCCGCGACGGTCTTCTGAATATTTTCCACATTGATCATCCGGTCCTGAAGGGCGATCAGATCCCTCAAGGCCTCCTTGGCAAACTCCAGGGTAATCGGCTTGCCGGTAAAATGAGCGTTGGCGATGACGCGCCGCAGAGCACCTTCCAACTCTCGAATGTTCGAGCGAATTCGCTTACCGATGAAGAAAGCCACTTCCGGCGACACATCCGCTCCGGCATGCTGCGCTTTGCTCATGAGGATGGCCACACGGGTTTCCAGGTCCGGCGGCTCGATCGCAACAGGAAGACCCCAACCGAAACGCGACTTTAGCCGCTCCTCGAGGCCTTTGATTTCTTTCGGATAACGGTCGCAGGTCAACACGACCTGATGCTTGTTTTCGAGAAGGCTGTTGAATGTATGAAAGAACTCCTCCTGGGAACGTTCCTTACCGGCAAAAAACTGAATATCGTCGATTAATAAGGCATCGACAGTCCGATAATACTCCTTGAACGCCCCGATCGCGTTATGCTGCAAGGCTTTCACCATGTCGGAAACGAATCGCTCCGAATGCAGGTAGACGATGTTTGCCGAGGCATTCGCCCGGAGAATTTCGTTCCCGATGGCATGCATCAGATGAGTCTTGCCCAAGCCTACGCCGCCGTAAATAAAGAGAGGGTTGTAAGCCCGTCCGACATTCTGAGCCACCTGGATCGACGCAGCCTTGGCCAGCTGGTTGGACTTGCCCTCGACGAAGTTGTCGAAGGTGAAAGCCGTGTTGAGATTGTTCGGAAGTCCTTTCTTGACACCCGCCGGTTTCCTGATCGCGGAGATCCCTGCGGGCACCTCCTGCTGCTTTCGGGTACCGATTTCCAGAACGACATGCGGTCTCGGGTGAATCTTCTGGTCCGATAGAACTTCTTCGATCTTGCCGATAAAATGTTGTTTTACCCAATCGAGCACGAAACGGTTGGGAGCCAAGAGCTTCAACTCAGACCCGTTTTCAACCGCTTGCAACGGCCTTATCCAGGTATTGAACTGCTGCGCGGGCAATTCGCCCTCAAGCTTGCTCATGCACTGATTCCACAGAGCGCTCATTGCGCGACTCCCTTATCGTGCTCGAGGAATAGGACATAAGGCATAGGCGATAAATGCGTGAGCGCTTTGACGTAATAGGATATGATACCGTAAGAGCCGACTTATCCACAGCATTGACACGGATTTACCCGTACCCTATGATGCGTGGCTTTGTATTTTCTTTGCGGAATTCAACAGGTACGCCATGAAAAGAACCTATCAGCCCAGCAAGATTAAGCGCGTCCGCACTCACGGATTTCGTGCACGTATGAAAACCCGCGGCGGACGTTCGATTGTGAATGCGCGCCGTGCGAAAGGTCGTAAGCGGCTTTCCGTCTGACGTTTGGCGTCGCCTAGCCACGGCTTCCCCCGAACGCGCCGCTTAAGTACCGCCGCCGATTTCCAGCGCGTTTTCGAGCAGCCTTGCAAGTCCGCAGACCAATACTTGACCGTGCTTGCGCGAACCAACGGCAGGGATCATCCGCGCCTCGGGTTGGCAATCGCCAGACGACAAATCCGTAACGCCGCCGATCGCAACCGCATCAAGCGCCTCGTCCGCGAAAGTTTCCGCCTGTGGCAATCGCACCTCGGCGGACGCGATTTCGTGGTAATGGCGCGTAGCGCCGCAATTCAGGCAGACCATGAAACAATCCGAAGCTCATTGCAGAAGCACTGGGAAAACCTGGTGAGGCGATGCAAGCCGTCTTGGTCTTCCTCATCAAACTCTATCAGTACCTGATTAGTCCTTGGGTGGGGCAGCATTGCCGTTTCCATCCGACGTGCTCCAGCTATGCCTTGACTGCCATCCGGCGGTTCGGATCCGTGCGGGGCTCCTATCTCGCCGTAAGGCGACTCCTGCGATGTCACCCTTGGCACAAAGGCGGTATTGATCCCGTCCCAGAACAATTCGGAAAATAAGAATGGATAATTTAAGGTTCGTTCTCTTCGTCTTTCTCATATTTCTCAGCTTCATGCTCTGGCAGCAATGGCAGATCGATTACGGGCCCAAACCCGAAGCCACGGCACAATCCGGAGCGACCCCGCCGGAGGACGTGGTGGACGATGTACCCGAGTCCGCTCGCGGCGTCGAGGATATCGCCAAAACCCCTGAAGAACCGCCAGCCGCCGGACCCGAACATCAGCGGGTCACCGTTATGACCGACGTCATTCGCGCGGAGATCGATACCAAGGGCGGCGACCTGCGCATACTCGATCTGATCGATTATCCGCAAAGCAAGGACCGGCCTGATCAGCCAGTCCGACTGCTCAACGAAGTAGACAACTTCTTTATTGCGCAAAGCGGCTTCTTGGGTGAACAGTCCCTGGCGCCCACCCATCACAGCAAATGGCAAGCGGAAGCCGACACTTATACCCTGGCGGAAGGCCAGGATTCCCTGCGCATACCTTTTACGTGGACTAGCGACAAGGGGATCAAGATTACCAAGACCCTGGTCTTCACCCGGGACAGCTATCTGATCGGACTGGAACAGCAGGTAACCAATCAGTCCGAAAGCGCGTGGAAGGGAAGACAATACGTTCAGTTGCAGCGCAAGGATCCCGAGAGCAACGATCAGGACGCTTTCATCCGGACCTATACCGGCGGCGTGCTGTACACCCCGGAAGAAAAATACGAAAAGATCACTTTCGGCGACATGGCGGATTCCAACCTGAGCCGAAGATCCAAAGACGGCTGGATCGCCATGATTCAACACTACTTTCTGGCCGCATGGATCCCGCTTTCCGGTGAAGAACATAACTTTTACACCAAGGCCCTTTCCGACCGGCATTTCGTCATCGGAACCTATTCGCCCCTGCTCGAGGTCAAACCGGGCGAGGAAAAAGTCTTCAAAGCCGACCTATTCGCCGGTCCCAAGCTTCAGCGCGTACTGGAGCAGACCGCTCCCGGCCTGGACCTCACGGTGGATTACGGCGCGTTGACCATTATCGCCAAGCCCATCTTTTGGCTGCTGGAACAGTTCCACAAGATTTTCAATAATTGGGGATGGGCAATCGTGTTCGTCACCATCACCCTCAAGGCCGTCTTCTACAAGCTGTCTCAAGCGAGCTATCGCTCCATGGCCAGAATGCGAAAGCTCCAGCCCAAGCTTCAACAGCTGAAGGAGCGCCATGCCGACGACAAGCAAAAATTCAACATGGCGATGATGGAGCTTTATCGGAAGGAGAAAGTGAATCCGCTCGGAGGCTGCTTGCCGATTCTGGTCCAGATCCCCGTGTTCATCGCCCTCTATTGGGTTCTCATCGAAAGCGTGGAGATGCGCCAAGCACCGTTCGCTCTTTGGCTGAACGATCTCTCCTCCAAGGACCCTTATTTCATTCTTCCGCTGATCATGGGCGTTTCCATGTTCATCCAGCAGAAGCTCAATCCGCCGCCGGCCGATCCGGTACAAGCCAAGGTGATGCAGTTCTTCCCGGTGATATTCACTGGATTCTTCGCCTTTTTCCCGTCCGGACTCGTGCTCTACTGGGTGGTCAACAACATCCTGTCCATCCTCCAGCAGTGGCATATCACCCGGCAAATCGAAAGGAACGCACACGCCTAGCGCGGTCTCATACGCGGCGGGGCCGGCATCACTGCCCCGCCGCCAGCCCCTCGACGCGCAGCGGCTCGACACATCGGCCGTCCCACCCTGGTCCGGAGCCGATACTCGGTCCGGAGTCCACCAAATGAATACATTATCCCGCGACACCATTGCCGCGATCGCCACACCTCCCGGCAGGGGCGGCGTCGGCGTGATTCGAATCTCGGGGAGCGCCGTTCCCGCCCTGATGGACACGGTTCTACGCAAACAGCTTGTGCCGCGTTACGCCCATTACGGGCCTTTCCATGACCACGACGGCTCGGTTCTCGACAGCGGATTGGCCCTGTATTTTTCGGCGCCGCATTCGTTCACCGGTGAACATGTGCTCGAATTGCACGCGCATGGAAGCCCCGTCATCCTCGATATGCTACTGCGTCGACTTTTGGCCGCGGGCGTTCGGCTCGCGCGCCCGGGAGAATTCAGCGAACGGGCATTCCTCAACGACAAAATCGATCTCGCCCAGGCGGAAGCCATCGCCGATCTGATCGAAAGCACTACCGAGCAAGCCGCCCGTTCCGCCCAGCGTTCGCTTCAGGGCGAATTTTCGAATCGCATTCACCAGCTGGTAGAAGCCCTGATCCAGCTAAGGCAGTACGTCGAGGCTTCCATCGACTTTGTCGACGAAGACATCGATTTCCTGTCCGAAGGCCATATCGCCGAAAAGCTCGCGGAGCTCCTGGCGACGCTTCGGCACGTCCGCCGTTCCGCCCGACAGGGTTGCTTACTTCGCGAAGGCATGACGGTCGTCATTGCCGGCCGCCCTAATGCGGGGAAATCCAGCCTTCTAAACCAACTGGCCGGGCGTGAAGCCGCCATCGTCACCGAAATCCCCGGCACCACCCGTGATACCCTGCGCGAGCATATCCAGATCGACGGCATGCCCTTGCACGTGGTCGATACCGCCGGTCTTCGCGACAGCGACGATGTGGTCGAACGCGAAGGCATACGGCGCGCTCGCAACGAAATTCACAAGGCGGACCGGATATTGCTTCTGATCGATGATCGTACGCCGGACGAAGCAGAATTCCTGATCCAGGGACTTCCCGCCGATATACCGCTCACCCGCGTCTACAACAAGATCGATCTTACCGGTAGACAGCCCGCATTCGTCGAGCAACCGGGCGGCCCGGCGGTCTATCTGTCCGCAAAAACCGGCCAAGGCACGGAACATCTTCGAAATCACCTCAAAGCTGCAATGGGTTATGACAGCGAGGCGCACGACCTGTTCATCTCCCGCCGCCGGCACCTCGACGCGTTGAGCCGTGCCGAAAACCTCATTGAAAATGCCGAAAAGCAAATTCGAATCAGCGCCGCCGAGCTCCTCGCTGAAGATCTTCGAGAAGCGCAGAATGCCCTGTCGGAGATCACGGGTGAATTCACGAATGAAGACTTGTTGGGCCGGATCTTTTCCAGTTTCTGTATCGGTAAATAACTGCCGGCCCAGACCGAGCACCGAGACAGTTGGCTAGCTGGCATATCCGGGCCGGAGCCCAATTATCCGAGAGCGTACTCACTACGACATGCGTATATCCAAGTCCAAAGCTTCCGCACTTTACCACCGCGATTTCACGCTTTACCTCTTGGCACGTTTTCTTGGTGCAGTCGCGGTGCAGATGCAGAGCGTGGCCGTGGGCTGGCAAGTCTACGCGCTTACCGGCGACGCACTCGACCTGGGACTCATAGGCCTTGCCCAATTTGCGCCGTTCGTGCCGCTCGTGCTGATAGCCGGCCAGATGGCGGACCGCTTCGACCGACGCCGCATCATCATGCTCTGCTATGCCGTGGAAATGCTGTGCGCGCTGTTCCTCATCGGATTCACCCTGACCGGCCCGCATGCCGTATGGCCGGTGTTCGCCGTAATGGCGCTCTATGGATCGGCGCGAGCGTTCATGATGCCGGCTAGCCAGGCCATCGTCATCAATCTGGTCCCCGCCGGAAGCTTCAGCAATGCGGTCGCCCTCAGCTCCTCGAGCTTTCAGCTGGCGGTGATCACGGGTCCCGCTCTTGGCGGATTGCTCTACCTTGCAGGACCGATGACGGTCTACACGACCGTATCCGTGCTCCTTGCACTCTCGGCCATGCTCATCCTGCTGATGCGCAACCTTCCCCGCCCAACCAACGAACGGGAACCCATCAGCCGGCATACGATTTTGGAAGGCTTGCGCTTCGTACGTTCGCGGACTACCGTATTCGGCGCCATTTCCCTGGATTTGTTCGCCGTTCTGTTCGGGGGCGCCACGGCCTTGCTTCCGGCTTATGCCAGCGACGTTCTGCATGTGGGCCCTACCGGACTGGGCCTGCTCCGTACCGCGCCCGGTGTCGGCGCGGCCCTGACTGCCCTGATTCTCGCCTTCACGCCCATTTCCCGCCATGTTGGGCGCTGGATGTTCGGCGGCGTCGCGGTGTTCGGAGCCGCTATCATCGTGCTCGGGCTGTCGACCAGCTTTTTCTTGTCGCTCGCGGCGCTTTTTTTACTCGGTGCCGGCGACATGGTCAGCGTTTACATCCGCCACATGCTGGTTCAGCTCGAAACACCCGATGCGATCCGCGGGCGTGTGAGTGCCGTCAATTCCGTGTTTATCGGCGCCTCGAACGAACTCGGCGAGTTCGAATCGGGTCTCACCGCGGCTTGGTTCGGCCTCACGCCCGCGATCATTTTCGGGGGTGCCGTAACGCTGGCCGTCACCGTAGCCTGGATGTACAGCTTTCCCGAACTGCGCACGATGGATCAATTCCCGAAACGCCCGCCCGAAACGCCTTCTTCCGGAAAGAGAACCCGAAACACGGGTCATAAGGCTCGGACGCGTCGGAAAAAGCCCCCTAAAACCTGATCATCCCGGCCTGACGACCGGTTCCACCTTTTTGCGACGAACCGGCCCCTGCGTTCCCGCGATATAAACGGCGCGGTAACGCCGCTCAGCATCCCACGTTCCAGCACGATGGTTTCCGTCTCTCAACCCAATCTCAAGAGCGGGCGGTTCACATATCCGCCGCGCCGTACCTCCCTAGCGGTTTTTTTCTGACGTTAGGAACGTCTTGCGCTTCCTGCGTTTCGGCGTACTGGCCGCCCCCTGATTGCAGCCTCCATCGGAACCGTGAGCGCGATGCTCGTGTTCCCGGATACGCCCCGCCAATTTGCGATCTGTGGTGGACCTGGTGGCTGGGCAACGCGAGCGGGGCACTCGTGGTGGCCCCGCTGTTTCTGGCACCGGCCGCACCAACCAAAATTTCGGGCCTGGGCGTAGAGCTGGCAGTCCATACTATTTTGACCGTACTGACATCCCTCTATGTGTTCAGCGGATGGCTGCACCCGAATACTGCTCAATCCACGCAGCGCGAGCACGGAGAGCTCCTCGAACAGAGAATCGTGGGGTCGACGAGACAAATCGCCGAGGAACGGGGGCGTTTCGAAAGCATCCTGACCAACATGCAGGACGCCGTGTGGAGCCTCTCTCCCGACGGCGGCAAAGTGCTGTTCGTCAACAAAGCCGTCGAAAATATTTACGGCTGTAAACCGGAAGAATTTTGCGCCGGGGCGCCGACTTCAATGCCGTATACCGTATCGCTCGCCCTGACGGCGAGAGCCGCTGGATCCACTCTGCCGGATATGCCGTTACCGACGTCGCCGGGCATCCCACCCGCCTCGACGGCATCACCCGCGATGTGACCGTCGCAAAACAGGTGGAAGCCCAGCTTCGCCTCGCCCAGGCCGCATTCCAGAACACCACCGAAGGCATCGTCATCACCGATGCCGAGACGCGAATTATCGCGGTCAACAAGGTGTTCTCCGCGATAACCGGCTATTCCAGCCTCGGCTATTTGAAGCAGTTACCGATGCACCGTCTGAAGATCGACCAGTCCTTCGTCGGAGATGTGCCGCACAACCAAAACGACGCGATTATCCGGGCGATCGTAGCCATGGCCGCTCGCTCCGTCTGGAATTGATCGCCGAAGGCGTGGAAACCGCGGCGCAACATGCTTTTCTCGCCGCCGAGGGATGCCCCATGGGCCAAGGCTATCGGTTCGGCAAACCGGTGCCGTCGGCGGAGTTCACTTTCGAACCTCGCCAGCTTCCCGTGCAAGTGACCGAGTTCTCATTTCCGGACCGCGGAAAGAGCTGCCAAGAGCGGCAATGACCGCTCCCAGTCCCCGAACGGAAGCCGGGCCTGCCATACTTTTACCCAACGTGCGATTCGTAGAAATAACCATAGGCAAAGCCATAGGGTCATGCTAGAGTTCCGCGACCTAACTCGTTTCTTCCGCGGCATTTGGTAATTCCTTCCTGGACCCGGCGTCTCGTCCTCGCTCCGTTCCCGAAGTCCTCGCCTCATACCTCGAGAAGTGACTCGTAGGTTTGTATTTGTACTCGGCCTTGGATGCCGTTTTGTTTGTTGATGTTCCGGCGCCATGTCGGATTGGGAGCTAGTTTCAAATGAAGAATATTTACGTAGGCAATTTGTCATTCCAGACCACGGAAGAAGAGCTTCGCGGGTTGTTCGCCCAATATGGCGAGGTTCAGTCGGTGAACCTGATCACCGATCGTTTTACCGGGCAATCCAAGGGCTTCGGCTTTGTCGTCATGGATGGCAATGCCGGACAGGAAGCCATCGATAAATTGAACCAAACCCAATTCGGCGGCCGCGCCATCACCGTCAACGAAGCGCGTCCACGCGAGAACAACCGCGGCGGCGCCGGTACCAGTCAACGCGGCGGCTTCGGCGGCCAGCGTCGCGGTTATTGAGCAAGAACGGAGAAACCGATTTAAGAGCAGGTTGTGTTTCGATGCGGCCTGCTCATCCCGTGGCGACGGCATTCCTCTGCCAGCCGGTAAGGCCGTTGACTACCTCGTGGCCCGCCGAATTGAAAGAAAGCTTTTGTTAGCCTCCCCGCAGCCATGGAATCCATCGCAAGCTCGAACAGGGCGTGAGAGCGGTTACGGCTGACCGCGGTATCGAAAAAAAACGTCCCGCGAACCGGCGGCCTTCGGCCACGGCGCGGGTTAAGGGGCGTGTTTTCCGTTAGACCGCTTTCTTGCAAGTCTCAGAGCGAGCAGAATCAGGCGTGCGGGCTGTTCGAAAACACCGCGGTGTTCCTGCGAAACAGCCGTAGGAGAACATCCCTGTTCAGGGCCGACATCCGCTGTCACTAAGAAATAAGCTTGGTCCGCTGAAGACTCCCGGATCAGAATGCCCCGATTCCTTTCGAAACATCCCGACTCCGTTCGGAACATCCCTTTCCTACTGCGATATCCTTAAATCCATTCGCGTTCCAAATCCTCCACGGAATATCCTTATCCCGTTCGGAACATCCTGTTCCTCGCGACATCCCTAAGTCCCTTCGCAACATCCTAATCCTTACCGGAACGTCCGCTGTTCCGGACCTGAAACCGAAACCTAGCAGCGACTCCGATTTCAGGTGCCTTCATTAAACCTACATAGAGGCATAAGACAAATACGTACGCCTTCGTATGTACGCACGATTGACATAAATCGAGGCGGCAAGTCGCGGACTATCGATGTACAATTCAACTCCGGAATGCCCGACGACCCTGAATTCAGGTTTCAAATCGACAGCGGCGATTTTTCCGGTTTTTTCTCGAGAGATTTCAAACGATCCTCGAGCTGGCGAAGCTCCTCCTGCAGCTTCGGCAACAAATCCTTTTTGATGGACTCTTCTGCGGTCGCCTGCGCTCTCTGAATCTCGTTCAATAACCGCGCCCATTCGTCTTTCAGTGTTCGTGCTTCTTCCGAATCCGGCACCCGCCGCAGATCGGACTCAAAGCCTTCCAGCTGGTCACGAAGAACGCCCAGGCCTTCAGTAAAACTTCGCAAGATTTCGCCAAAGGGAAAAAACGGCGCCTGTCTCACCGTACCCCTGACCGTGGCTCCGTCTGTCAAAGGGGCGTCGCCCGCCTTTCCCGGGACAATCTCGACCCGATGCTTTCCGGGGTTGTCGGAATCCTCTTCCACGACGAACCGGGCGCTCTGCGTAACCTCCGCGGCAAACTCGGACTCGATCGAGAGTCTCGCGTGGTAACCGCTTTGTCCAGTTGCTTCCACACCGGTAACCCTGCCCACGATCCGGTTCCGGATGACTACGGGGTCTTCCGGTTGCAGACCGCCCGGAGCGTCGAGCTGCAAGTTCAATTCGAGCTGGTCGCGGCCGCAGCCGAAAAGGAGTAGTAACAATGCAACGATGAAACTGATGTGTCTGACGGACATGAAATGTATCTCCCGGAGGTAAAGGAACTCGACTGGCCTGGCATGATAAAGCATAGCCCTCGGGCCGAAGTCTGAAATCGCCTTTGGTCGAAACAAAGGAGTCTAATGCAAGTCTCATAGGTAAATCTCGAGACCGTGAATTGAGTCGACCGGGGAGCACCTCATGGCGCGCATCGATCCCGAAGGCAAACGTTTGCCCATCAAGCTGGATACCGCCACCAATGGCGAGTACCTGCCGATACCGTTGGCCCGGCCGGTCCGCCTGGCGAAGCAGCTCGCGCACGACCAGGCATCGAAGGTATCGCGACGGCTCGGCATGAGCCGGCGGACATTTTTGAAGTCGGCGTCCGGCGCTGCCGTGACGCTGCTGGCCATGAACCAGGCCTTTGCCGCGGCCGGCCGTACCGGCGGCCGCTTCCAAATTTCTCCGGAAGCGGCATATGAACCCGAGCTGGCCGAAGCGGCGCTGGGTGGCAAAGAGTTCATCTTCGACGTCCAGGGGCACCACGTGAATCCCAAGGGGGCGTGGCGACGGCCGACCAACCGATGGACTTACAGCCTCCGCTTCTTTCCGCAGTCCGATTGCGGCGACGGCGCCATCGAATGCTTTTCTCCGGAACATTTCATCCGCGAAGTGTTTCTCGACAGCGATACCGTGATGGCGGTGCTCTCCGCCGTTCCGGCCGCCCCGGGCGACGACCCCTTGACCCTGGAAGACGCCGCCGCCACCCGAGCCACTGTGGACGCCTTGCAAGGCTCTCACCGGCTGCTGATACACGGGCTGGTTCGCCCCAACTTCCCGGGTGAAATCGACGCAATGGCCATGCAAAAGGAAAAATACGGCATTGCCGCCTGGAAAACCTACACTCAGTGGGGACCTTCGGGAAAAGGCTATTGGCTCGACGATCCCGAGGTCGGGATTCCCTTCATCGACAAAGCGCGCAGCCTGGGCGTCAAAGTCATTTGCATACACAAAGGACTTCCCTTGTTCGGCCTCGACTACGCCCATTCCACCTGCCGCGACATCGGCGTCGTGGCCAAGCGCTTTCCCGACGTCGCGTTTATCGTCTATCACTCCGGCTATGAACCGAAGCGCAAGGAAAGAGCCTACGATCCCAAGAACGCTTCGGCGGGCGTGGATTCGCTGATCAAGACCGTACAGGACAATGGCATCGCGCCGAACAGCAACGTCTATGCCGAACTCGGCAGCACCTGGAAGCTGCTGATGCGCGACCCCGACCAGGCCGCGCACGTACTCGGCAAGCTGTTCAAATATATCGGTGAAAACAATGTGCTGTGGGGCACCGACTCGATCTGGTACGGCAGCCCCCAAGACCAGATCCAGGCCTTTCGCGCGTTCCAGATCGGCGAGCCCCTCAGGGAACGCTACGGGTACCCGAAAATGACGGCGGAACTAAGGGCCAAGGTTTTCGGCCTGAACGCCGCCAAGCCCTATGCCGTCTCTACCGAAGAAATCAAAACGCGCACCACCTCCGATCGAGTAACGGACATCAAACGCATTTACCTGGAAGATCCCGAACCGAGCTTCCTCAGTTATGGACCGAAGACGAAGCGGGAATTTTTCAACCTGCTCCGGTTCAGAGGAGGGCCGTTGTAGGCCCCTCGCCAGAACGCGGAACTTAATCGGCTGCGCCGGCAATATACGGGCACCCGGCCTTATCCTTTCCTGAAATGAGAAGCTTACAACAGAACCATCAGTACGATGATGATTAGAATAACGGCGACTATACCACTCGGATAATAACCCCATCCCCTGCTGTACGGCCACGTCGGAAGAAGTCCGAAAATCAAAAGGACCAGAACAATCAATAGAATCGTTTCCATCGAAAAACACTCCTTTAAAACTCAGCAATTACTAATGGTCGAGAAAGTAAAACCAAACGAGCCCCCCTCTCCCTCTGGGACAAATCGGCATGGCGAGGCGCAATGCCCCGGACGCGCGAGCGCCGCTTGCGGCTCCGCGCAGGGACTGTGCGGAGTGATTGAGTTGGGGTGAGGGCGACTCGAATAGGGTTTTACTTTCCGTAACATCCACCGCCGAATCCGGGACGAACCGCGAGCAACCGGCCTCGGCCCTACCACGAGATCCTGACCTTTCTCTGGCCCCAAGCCAATGCCTTTCCCACTTTCTTGCCCATGTGAATATCGATGCGCCGCTTCCATTTGTCGCCCATCTTATCCAGCACGACGAATTCACCAAGGCCATGGATCTTGACCTTGGTTCCGCAACCGAGCCCCTGGCTCACCAGATCGGGAGAAACGGCTATGACTCTAATCCCGGAAGATATGATGGACTTATTGCAGGCACCGATGTGAGGTGTACTGTCGGTTTGCGCGGCGATGGAGTTATACGCCGTGGCCGTTACGATCAACGATTTTGCATGCACGGGATCAGCCAGGTCCAGTGCAATGAAAAACAAGAACGCGCCCAGCAGTGCACGATAGGTGTCCATACCCATGCCCTTCCGTCGAATCCTTCGCACCCATTGAAGGAGCTATAACTAAGTAGACATCCATCGGTCGTGCGCGTTCGCTCTTTCGATCGGACGACACCGAATTGACCGTCGCGGCTACGGGGGGGGTTCGGCCTCGCGCCATTCTCCCGGCTCGAGATTGCCGAGTGTCCAGGGACCGACCGCCCACCGAACGAGACGCAGAGTCGGAAATCCTACTGCGGCCGTCATGCGCCGGACCTGGCGGTTACGGCCCTCGCGCAAAGCCAGTTCGATCCAAGAAGTGGGAATGGAAGCGCGATAGCGAATCGGCGGATGGCGAGGCCAAAGACCGGCCGGCTCATCGATAATCCGTGCCTTGGCCGGCCGAGTCGGACCGTCCTTCAACAGCACCCCGCGCCGCAGCCGCTCCAACGCCGCCTGGTCCGGCACCCCTTCCACCTGTGCCCAATAAACCTTGGGCAACTTATGCCGCGGATCGGTGATGCGCGCCTGCAAGTGGCCGTCGTCGGTCAGCAAAAGAAGTCCTTCGCTGTCCCGGTCCAGCCGGCCGGCAGGATGGACATCGCGCAGCGGAATGTAATCGGCAAGAGTGGCGCGCCCGTGGGCGCGGTCGGTAAATTGAGAGAGAACGTCATAGGGTTTGTTGAAAAGTATCAGCATATAGATTCGAAGAGATTCTTTATCGTCGTATGTAGTCAGTTTTAATCTTGATTTAACAGGCTGTTGAAATTCGCCTCCATGCCTTCGGCTTTACCCCTTATCGGCGGCTTAATTTTTCCTGATTAGCGATGAACTTCAGCTAAGCGAAGTTGCCACTCGGGGCGAGGTGGAGTGAATACGGCAGCGTGCGCTAGCCGGCGAAGCAGCGTTTTGAGATCGAAACGCCGATTGAAACGGTATTGGAACTCGGCCAGATACCGCTTGGCGTATTTCTCGAATTTGAACGCGTGATAGGTACCGGAAATCGCGGTCTTCAGGTTACTCAACAACGTGTTAACCCAACGAAACTCAGGATGTTGTGCCGACTGCCGCCCAGAGCCCAGAATCAGGCATTCGTGGCGAGCGACGACGTGCTGCAAGCTCCGAAACCCGCTCAAACCATCGGTGAGTGCATAAGTCGACGGAGCTAAGGCGCGTTGAGCCCACTCCGCAATCGCCTGCTGGGTGAACGGCAGGGGATCGATACGCACAAATAACGGACGTCCGTCATCCGTGGTTTGCACCGCCACCACGAAGGCGACTTTGTTTTCCGACCCTCGTCCCCGTTTCCCCGAGCGCTCACCGCCCAGGTAAGCATCATCGATCTCGACCCGCCCGCTCAATTGCCGATCCGCCTCTCGCTCCGCCATCACCTGGATCAACTTGTGCTTTATCAGCCAGGCGGTGCGATAACACACTCCGAGATGACGCATCAACTCCAAGGCTGAGACATTGTTCTTGGCCTGGGTTAGGAGATACATCGCCAGAAACCAGGTGGTGAGCGGCAGCTTGGTCGCTTCGAAGAGCGTCCCGGCGGTTAACGTCGTTTGCTTTCGGCAGTGTCCGCATTGCCAATAGGTTCGCTCATTTCGTTTGAATACCGTATGCCGTGCCTCGCCACAGGCTGGGCAACGGAAACCGTCCGGCCAACGCAGAGCTTGTAAGGCCGCTTCGCACTGTGCTTCGGTGCCGTATTGGGTCAGAAACTCGGCCAACGACAATCCCTTTTGAAATTGCACTTGGTTCATTGACATGGGACACCTCTCTTGTGATCGATGTCCATAGTCTAAAGCCTATACTCGCTCACCACGTGAGCCTGTGCTGAACTTTCTCGCTAATCAGGTAATTTTTAGTGCTGAAGGTCCTTTTAGCTCTGAAATCCCGGTTCGAGCCGGTTTTCATCCCCCCGCTTGGGGGTTCTTGCCGCCTTTCGGCGAATGTTGGGCAGACGCCCGCTAGGCCGTCGACCACCGCCAGCCGAACAGCCCACCCAACCGGGTCAGGTTGTAGGCGGCGAAAGTGAACACGGTCTGGGCCGCCACCTTCTTCAAACCCCGGAACCGGGTCTGGCGTAACCCGCCCACGGTCTTCGACCACCCGAAGATTTCTTCCACCCGCTTGCGCCTCTTCAGGCTGGTCCGGTAGCCGGCGTGTCGGGTGGTGCGGCCATCGATGGCGGAGCCTTTTTCCTTCCGGGCGACATGCGGCGTGACCCGCTGCTCCCGGAGAGCGTGCACGAACTCCGGCACGTCGTAAGCCTTGTCCGCCCCGACCGTCGCGCCGGGCTTCGTGACGGTGCGACCGATCATGATCTTGGCCGCGTCCCGTTCCGCCGTGCCGGTGGCGTGAATCACCTCGACATCCACGACCAGGCCGGTCCGGTTTTCCATCAGGGCATGGCTCATGAAGCACAGTTGGGCTTTATCCCCTTCGCTTTTCTTGTAAAGGCGAGCCTCCGGATCAGTGGTCGAGGCGTGGGTCGCGTTGGCGCGCTTTTCGCCCTTGAAATCGACTGACGGATTCCGGCCGCCGGCCTCCGGCGGGGGCGAACTGCCATCCTTTTTCACAAAGCTCTTCATGGAGGCCCACGCCTGGATCAGCGTGCCGTCCACCGAGAAATGCTCGTCCGACAGAAGGTCCTGCCATTCCGCCAGCAACACGACCCGCTCGAAAAACAGCCGGGAAATCCGCTCGTTCAGCAACCGATTCCGGTTGGCGCTGAAGGTGGAGTGGTCCCAGACCTCGGCATCCAGGGTCAGCCCGACAAACCAGCGGTACAAAAGATTGAATTCGATCTGCTGGACCCACTGCCGCTCGGAGCGGACAGAGAACAAGACTTGGATGAGACTGGCGCGCAGCAGCCGCCCCGGCGGAATCGACTCCCGGCCGGTCCGGGCAGAGAGGGCATCCAATTCCGAGTCCAGCGTAGTCAGCAGAATGTCGACCACGGCCCGGAGCTTCCGAAGGGGATGATCCTTGGGAATCCGGTCTTCCAAGGTTCGGTAGCTGAAGAGTTCTTGCTGGGTGAGGTCGGCGCCGCGCATGAAAGAGTCCAAAGTATCTTGAAATGATATCATTTTGCCATGACAAACAATCGGTTATGCCTATTTTATGCGCTCCATCCAACGAATTTATGCGGCTTCCGGGGCCGAGAAAATCAACAGCCTGTTAAATAGAATTTGAAGCTTATAGGCTGTCATCGAATCCTATTGTCACAAGCCAACGATGCGAACGGATTTGTGAGCATCGATTTGGTTACTCACCACGAAACAACGATTTCTACTCACCATGAAGCTCACAGACTCGAAAATCAAAGGGCTGCGCCCCCACGGGTAAGCTTTACCGGGTAGCTGACGGCAAGGGGCTTACCCTGGAGGTTTCGCCCGCCGGCGCGAAACTGTGGCGCTATCGCTTCCGGATCCATGGCAAAGCGAACATGCTGGCGCTTGGTGCCTATCCGGCCGTCGCGTTGTCCGACGCCCGCAAGAAACGCGATGAGGCGGCTGAACTGGTAGCGAAAGGCATCAAGCCGGCGCACCACCGAAAAGCGCAGGAGCTAAACACGTTCCGGACGATTGCGGAAGAATATCTCACTGATCAGGCCGAGGTTTGGACACCCCGAACCCTGAAACAACGCCGTGCATTGCTCGAAGCGAAGATTTACCCGACTCTTGGCGATCGTCCTATCAATGACATATCGTCGGCGGATATCTTACGGATTTTACTGGGGATCCAAGCCACGGCGCCTACCGTGGCCGCAATTGACCCCGCGAGCGGTCGAAATCCTACGGTCTATCGAGCCATTGACGCGGCGCACCGGCCGGGTATTCCCAACCGGGACGATTCTTCAAAGTCCGCGAGTGCCGGTCTGCTGCTGCGGATGTGGGCCAACTCGGGTACAAAGAGTTTCCCCGCATGGCGTACGGGGCACGTTCTCCACCTGGGCACATGACAGCGGCTACCGCTCCGAAATCATCGAAGCGCAGATTAACCACGCCGCCAGAAACATATTAATAGTCAAGAAAGTAAAGCCACAGGAGCCCCCTCTCCCTCTGGGACAAATCGGCAGGGCGAGGCGCAACGCGACGAGCGGGCAGGCCAGGGATCAATGCCGTTAAGTTATTAAGAAGGCCCTTAAATATGCGACGCCATGGTTTGGCAAGATCAATAAGTTAGCTGAATTTTGAGTCGGGCTATTTAAGGGCCGGATTAATAAGGATTTTGTGGTATACAATGTCGCGTAACTATCTGAAAACAAATGATTAATCAATGAAGGCCGCTTAGCACTATCCATGCCGGTATTCTTGCCGATCTCACCAAAACGCTTCACGATCCCCAGTTCATCGCCGACCATCGCACCCGCCCAACCGCCTTCTCCCGGCAGCGCATCCTCACCTTTCCGGTCCTTGTCGCCTTCCTGCTCCACGCCTTCAAAGGCAGCCTCCAGTCCTTGCTCGATGACCTCTTCGCTACGCTCCAGGCACCTCTGTCCCGGAGGGCGACCAAAAGTGCCCCTTCCCAGGCCCGCCAGAAGCTGGTAGGGAGCGGATTTAATTTCTCATCGCGGCTCATTGCTTCTTATTGAAAAGCATCAGGCGGGACACGGTTTCAGTTCGCTTCGGACAGCCGGGAATGGGTAGAATGGCAAACTCAAGAAACTACTAGGCAATCCCTTCCGTGTCCAAACCGAAACCGCCCCGCCAGGCACGTGCGCCAAAACGCTTTCAGTCCGAGAAACCTTTAGGCCCGCACTCCGAACGGACGATAAAAATCGCCGGCCTGCCGGCGGTTACCGCCTTGTTCAAACGCAATCCCGATCGGATTCTGCGGTTTTTCTACGAGGAACAGAGGGTGCCGCTGGTCGGAGCGTTCTGCGCATACATGGCCCGGCTCCGCCGGCCCTATCGCATGGTGGACGCCGAAGAACTGGCACGCATCGCCGGCACCGTACTGCACGGCGGCATCGTCGCGGTAGCCGAGCCGCAGCCGGTACCATCCTTCGATCTCGCGGAAGCCCGTCGTTGGGCCCGCGGCGGACAGGCGCTGTTCATCCTGGACGGCGTCGGCAATTCCCACAATCTCGGCGCCATCGCCCGCACCCTGGCGTTTTTCGGGTTTCACAATCTGGTAATATCGGATCATTCGGCCCAGGCCGGGCTTTCCGACTCGGCTTATCGCATCGCCGAGGGCGGACTCGAATACCTGCAGATTCGCAAGGCCAAGGGTTTACCCGAAGCCCTGAAGCGACTGAAGCACGACTATCGAATTCTGGGCACGGCCTTGGAGCGCGGCGTTCCCCTGGAAGCGATGACGCAGGATCCCCGCCCGGCAGCCGTCGTTCTCGGCAATGAAGAAGAAGGGCTTTCACATGAAACGCTTGCGGCATGCGAAGCCGTCGTGACCCTGCCGGGCACAGGCCAGGTACAATCCCTCAACGTGTCGGCGACCGCGGCGATCCTGGCTTACACATTGCGTGCCCGTCCCGGCGTCGGGCACCACGCCGGGCGCGTGAATCCACCGCCCGGAAAATCGTGGGTTGCCGGCACACCGAAAAGCCGATCGCTAGAATAGGCGCGATCGAATCATCCCGTTGAAACGCCAGGTTGGAAAAGCCCTATGAAGTCTCGGAAAACCTTCTCGGCCATAAGCCGTCCCCAGCCTTGAACAGTATCCCCTTCGATTTTTCGACCAGGCAGCGCCAGCTGAGTTATACGCTGCTGGCCCTGCTTCTCATAGCTGGCTTCCAGACATTACGCGGCCATGCCTGGACCGGCTCGGGACATCTCCACACCGTCATGGAAACAGCCGCGACATTGCTGGCGTTCGTGGTTGGCACCATGGCGCTGGTCCGCTACTACAGCCGGAAGAACAATACTTTCCTGGTCATAGGCACCGGTTTCCTGGGGACCGGCCTGCTCGACGGCCATCATGCACTGGTGACATCCGAATGGCTGAGTCAGCGCTTGCCTTCGGCATTATCGGCGCTGATGCCGTGGAGTGGGATGGCCTCCCGCGCGTTTCTGGCCACCGCGCTGCTGTCGAGCGCATGGGCCTGGCGCCGCGAAGCGACGCTCGGGGAATCCGGCCGGCTCGATGCAAGCACCGTATACTTCGCGACTGCCGCGGCCACCCTGCTGAGCGTTATTGTCTTGACTTTCGTTCCGCTCCCGCCGGCTCATTACCCGATTTCGGTCGGTGGTTTTCACCGCCCCCAGGAATTCGTCGCCGCGCTCATTTTTCTGCTCGCGTTGATCGCCTATTTCAGAAAAGGCAAGTGGAAGACCGACAGTTTCGAGCACTGGATGGTGATATCCCTGATCGTGAGCCTCGTCGCCCAAGCCTTCTTCATGCCGTCGTCGAGCCGTTTGTTCGACCTCGAGTTCGATCTCGCCCATCTGCTGAAAAGCGTCAGCTACATCTGCGTGCTGGCGGGTTTGATGATCAGCATGTATTCCACCTATCGGCAGGTGGAAAACGAAGTCGAGATTCGCGCGGCGGCCGAAGCGGAAGCCGAGCGAATGGCCCTATTCGACGAGCTGACCGGCCTGGAGAACCGCCGCGCCGTCCACGCCCGGCTCGAGCAGGCATTGGCGGCATCGAGAAGGCATGGCTGGAACGGCGCGCTGCTGTTTCTGGACCTCGACAACTTCAAGACCGTCAACGATACCTTGGGCCACCCGGCCGGAGACGAGCTGTTGCAGCAGATTGCCGACCGGCTCCGCTCGCTGGTGCGTAGCGAGGACACCGTGGCCCGCTACGGCGGCGACGAGTTCGTCATTTTGCTCTGCGAGCTGGCGGAGAGACCGGAGCACGCCCGAGACCGCTGCTGGAAAATTGCCGAGAAAGTGCTCACCTCGCTGGGAGAACCGTACCGGCTGGGAGAACATGCTTACCAAGTAACACCGAGCATAGGCATCGTTCTTTTTCCGGACGCTTCCGAAACCGCGGAAGACGTGCTCGGACATGCGGATATGGCGATGTATCGCGCCAAGCACGACGGCCGAAACGCCATCCGGTTTTACAACCCCCAGCTGCACAAGAGCGCGCAAAGGCGGCTCACCCTCGAACAGGAGCTGCGCAGCGCGATCGACCGGCTGGAGTTGCGCTTGTACTTCCAACCGCAGTTCGATCTGCACAGCGGCCGCCCGTCCGGCGCGGAAGTACTGATGCGCTGGCTGCATCCCGCAAGAGGCGTGATCGGGCCGCTGGATCTGATTGCGCTTGCGGAAGAATCCCGCCAGATCCTGCCCATCGGCGAGTGGATCATCGAACAAACCGCCATGCGCGTGCGCGGCTGGGAACAAAGCGGTCTGCTCACCGACATCCGCAGCGTGTCGGTCAATCTCAGCCCGGTGCAGTTCCGGCATCCGCGGCTGGTCGCTACGATTTCGCAGATTTTGGCCCGGTGCCGGGTCGACCCCGGCCGGATCAGCTTGGAGCTGACCGAGAGCGTCGTGATGGAAGACCTAAAAGGCACATTGCAGACAATGCGCCAGTTGAAAGACACCGGCGTACGCCTGTCCCTGGACGATTTCGGAACCGGATTTTCCTCGCTGGCCTATCTGAGACAGCTGCCGCTCGACGAACTGAAAATCGGCCGCTGCTTCATTCGCAGCATCGTGCACAACCAGCAAGACGCGGCTATCGTCGAGGCCATCGTCAACCTGGCCGAGCACCTGAATCTGGATGCCGTGGCCGAAGGCATCGAAACCGCGGACCAGCTGGCGTTTTTGCAGCGCATCGATTGTCGGTTCGGCCAAGGCTTTTATCTCCAGGAACCCATCGATGCCGACGAGTTCGACGCCTATATCCGAAGCAAATCCGGACCTGACAGCCTGCGGCACGCCCGGATCATATGATCCTCGGGATGATCCGCTCACGCCCCCGGGATTATCCGGCTCCGATTGAGAAATCCCATTTGAGCTACTGAAGAACGATCGGATAATCACCCGTCAGGGCTCGTTGCTTCCGATAGTCGGTTTTTCACAGGGAGAGCAAAGGTGAAAAGACTAATCTTGTGCCTGCCGCTTATGGCCGGAAACGCATGGGCAGCCGAGGAACTCATGCAAAAGGCGCAGGCACTGTTCAAGCCCATTCCCACGGAACCGCCGGACATTCGGAGTACCCCCGTTACACCCGAGAGGGTTGAGTTGGGCAAGATGCTGTACTTCGATCCCCGGCTTTCGAGGAGTTGGATGATCAGCTGCAACAGCTGCCACAACCTGGCGCTCGGCGGCGTCGATCTGGAACAGACCTCGATCGGCCACGGCTGGCAGAAAGGGCCGCGCAACGCACCCACGGTGCTGAATTCCGTATTCAATGCTGCCCAGTTCTGGGACGGGCGTGCCGCGGACCTTCAGACCCAAGCCAAGGGCCCCCTCCAGGCGAGCGTGGAAATGAACAACACCCCCGAGCGGCTCCAGGAGACCCTGAACACCATTCCGGGCTATGTGGACCGGTTCAAGAAAGCCTTCCCGAACGAGCCCGACCCCGCAAATTTCGATAACCTGGCGAAAGCCATCGAAGCCTTCGAAGCCACCCTGATCACTCCGAATTCGCCGTTCGACCGTTATCTCAAGGGCGACGAGAAGGCGCTGAGCGACGCGGAGAAAAAAGGCCTGGCGCTGTTCATGGAGAAGGGTTGCTCGAACTGCCATAACGGCATCAACATCGGCGGCAACGGCTATTTTCCATTCGGCGTGGTCGAAAAACCGGGCGCGGAAATTCTGCCGGAGAAGGACAAGGGGCGCTTTACGGTGACCAATACCGCGAGCGACGAATACGTCTTCAAAGTGCCCTCCTTGCGGAATATCGTGCTGACACCGCCCTATTTCCATTCCGGCCAGGTGTGGGACCTCAAGCAGGCGGTAGCCGTCATGGGCACGGCTCAGTTGGGCGCCAAGCTGACCGATCCGGAAATCGACTCGGTCGTCGCCTTCCTGAGAGCCTTGACCGGCGACCAGCCCCGGATCGAACTACCCATCCTCCCGGCTCATACCAAGGACACCCCATTGCCGATCGTGGAAGTCACGCCGGAAGGCACGGTTAAACCCGAAGGGAAGGGAAATCATTAGCTAAGAGTAAGGCAGGATAAAGGGCATCCGTTCCCGGCGTCGCCGGCGGGTCAACGGGTTCGTCGGCAAAGGATTGCCGACCTCCGAATACTCGAGTCGGGTTACCCTGGCCAACTGCGGCAACGACTTCCGCCAAGCCTGTTATGCCGAATAAGCGAGATGAAAACGTTCTGTTCTAATGCTCCAAACCCGCATAATACCGCGCCAGCTGCCTGATCTCCTCGTCGCTGAGCTGCTGCACGATGAGGCGCATGCGCCGATAGATATCGTTATGGCGCGCACCGGATTTATACGCCAGCATCGTTTGCTCCAGGTAGGTCGCCTTTTGAGCGGCGAGTGCCGGGGTGTCCTGAGCTTGCCCGTGTCCGGAGGAACCGTGACACACTGCGCAAGGAGCAAGCATGCGCGTACTGTCCCCGCGATTTACGAGTGCTCGAGCCGCGTCCGATACCTCATCCACTTTCCGTGCGGGAGCCGCGGGCTGGCGGCGGTACCAGGCCGAGACGTCCGCCATGTCCTCATCGGACATCCCGGCGCTTATGCCCACCATGATCTCGTTCGAACGACTACCGGTCTTGTAATCCTGCAACTGCTTATAGAGGTAATTCGCTAATTGCCCTTGAAGATAAGGGAATTCGCTGTCGGCGTTTTCCGGCGTAGCGGCATGGCAGCCTTCGCACGCCTCGGCGAGCACCTCGCCCCTGTCGGCATTGCCGTTCCGAACGAATGCCAGGGTTTCCGGCGTCCAGGCCAGCCGAGTCGAAGGTTCGGCCGCACCCGGTCCGTTCACCGCCGCGAGCAGGACACCTGCGAGAACATAGCCCGTCTTCACCTCAGTACCCCCACGGCGTCGAATCGAAGGTTTTGATCAGGAAAAACTGGGCGATCGGATAACCGAAGTTCATCAGCATCAGCACCGCGATTGCGATATTCCACGCTCTGAAGCCGTTCAGCAGCGGATGCACCCGCGTCACCGCGCCCAGCGCTTCCGCGTACTCGATCTCGTACGCCGGAACCGTTCCGGTGGAGGCTTGCCGATAGGACTGCGCCAGGATGTAGACGAATAGTCCGGCCGAAACCGTCAGCACGGTTCCGCCGACGACCATGGTCAGCACATAGGGATCCCAGGCAAAGGTGAGCGGGCTGTTGTAGGTCACCGTCGAAATGCGGCGCGGCTGACCGAGCAGCCCGAGAATATGCCAGGCCGTGGTCAGAATGGCGAACCCCCAGAACCAGGACCACAATTGCGCCAGCGGCAGGGTATTCGAACACAGCGGCTTGCCGGTCAGTCTCGGCCAAAGGTAATAGGCCGTGGCCATGTACATGATGATCGTGGTCCCGCCGAAAATCAGATGGAAATGGCCCGCCACCCACGCCGTGTTGTGGACCATGGCATTCATCGCGTAGCTGGCATTGACCAGGCCGCCGAAACCGCCCAGCACCAGCATGGCACCCGCCAGAATGCCCGCGAGCACCATGGGATTGCGCCAGGGCAGAGCGCCGATCCAGCCGAACAGCCCGGTCCCGCCCCGGATACGGCCGGCCAGCTCCAGCGAAGCGGACACCGTGAACGCCGTCATCAGGGTCGGCACGGCCACCAGAAAGGTCAGCGCGCCGTGCGACAGCTTAAAGCCGGTACCTTGCTCCGGGTCCATGTAGAGGTGATGGAACCCGATCGGGAGGCTGAGCACCAGGAGCATGATGAACGCTGCACGCCCCAGCTCGTCGCTGAACAATTTGCCGCCCGCGGCCTTGGGCACGAAGCTGTAAAGCGCGATATAAGCCGGAATCAGCCAGAAATACACGATCGGGTGCAGGGTCCAGGCGAACAAGGTGCGGGCGAGACCCACGTCGACCGTCTCCTTGAATCCGAGAGCCCAGGGAATGAGCTGAAACACCACTTCCGCCGCCACGCCCGCACTCGTCCAAAGCCATAGAATCGCGTTGGCGGTGGTGGCGAACATCGGCAGAGGCACCGCCTCACCCGGATGGGCTTTCTTCCAGTGCCCGTGCATGACGATCATGATGACGCACCAGAACCAGGAGCCCACCACCAGCAGCGCCGCACCGACATAGAAAACCGCATGGGCCTGCACCGGCGGATAAAAGGTGTACAGCACCGAAGCCCGACCCAGCAGCAAGGGGATCGCCGCCAAGACGGTGCCGGCGGTACTGATCCAGAACCCGATCCAGGCACCTTTCAAATACCACAGCGGCGTTTTCAGGCTGGACACGGCCGTGACATAGCCGAAACCCATGATGAAGAAAGTCGTCAGCACATAGGCCATCAACACGCCATGCGTGCTGACCGAGGCGAAATACACACCGGGCGACTGCAGTGCCGGGAACATGCCGCTGCGCTCCAGCACCTGGTAAAACCCCATAACCGCCGCCAAACCGAAGGTGCCGAAAGCGACCGCGAAATGGCTCAGGGCCAGTTTTCTGACCGCAGGATCCAACATACGCTCATCTCCCGATTGTTGCCGTGCCGGGGGCGGCGGGCCAGCTGTCCTTGGCCACCACGGTCACCTTGCTCCACATGTGGTCATGTCCAAGTCCGCAATACTCATTGCAGAGCATCGGATATTCGCCCGGTTTCGGAAAGGTCGTGGTGATCTCCGACACATAGCCCGGCACGACCATGGTGCCCATATTGGTCATCGGGATGTGAATGCCGTGGAGGACATCGGCACTGGCGATACGGAAGGTCACCGGGGTGCCTGCCGGAAGCTGGATTTCGCGGGGATAGAATCCGTAGCGGGCGGCAACCACGGTCACTTTGATGGTGCCGTCGGGCTCGGTCCAGACCCCCAGCTTATCCTCCGCGAATTCCTTGCTCAGGTGGAGACTGGCGGAATCGATGGTTTCGAGATGACTGGGCGGGTGGATGTTACGGACCAAGGCGGTATAGAAGATAGCCGCCAGGAACAGGCCGATGACCACGAGAACCAGGTAAATCCATTTACGCTCAAGCGGGTGAATATGCATCGCTTCACCTCATTGTACGCCGCCGCGCGGCAGGAACACGCCGAAATACAGGAATAGCCAGGCAATGACCATACCGGCGATGATCAGGCAAAGCAGGGTCCAGGTGCCGATCGGGGTGAATTTCGAGGGATCAAAACGTTCTTCGTTCTTGACGTCCATATTTATCCCCTTGACAACATTAACCGTGAGCCAACGGCAAAAGGAGTGTGCCCCGCCCGCCCCTCAAACGCAAGCTTCATTCCGTTGCAATTCGACCGGAAAGCAACAGACCTTAGCGGGGCACGCGACAGCGACGATGCCGACTCCCGGACGGAATACTCCCGATACCAGTGCCGCAGGATAGCCCCGCCGGCATCGTGACGAACCAATCGCCGACGAAGCAAACCCTGATGTTCGCTGTCACAGAACCAGCTTCAATTTGCGGCCTCCGGTAATCGTAAATCCCTCCCTTTCGTAAAAGGCCTGTGTTTTGTCGAACTGCGGAAGCAGCGGAGTGGTCACTTCCAAACGCTTCCAGCCGCGCGATTCGGCGAAGGCCCTGGCCCGCATCAGGAGCCGCTGCCCAAAGTTTTGTGAGCGGAATTCCGGACGAACATAGAACTCCGGGATGGTGCCGAAAACACCTTCGGCATAGAGGGCTCGGCTTTCATAAAGTGCGATGAAGCCAACCGGCATGGCATTCTCCGTTTTGGCAACGAAAACGACATATTTGCCGCTCTCGATGAAATCCCCGATATTGGCTTTCGTATCCTTGAGATTGAAGTTGAAGGCCTTTATCCCTATCGTGTCCATGATCTCATTCAACAACTCGCCGACCATGACGGCTATTTCATGCACATGGTCCAGAGTTGCTTCTTGTATGCTTGCTTTCAAAGGATCGCCCGAGAGCCCCTTGCACATCGGATAGGCCTCCATGGCGAACTCGACGACGGATGGACCGGAAGGGGAAAAACCGTTCCGTAGATAGAAATCACGGGCGGTTTTCGTACTTTCGAGGTTCAGTTGCCGGAGCCCGCGTCTCTGCGCCTCTCGTTCGATCGCCATGAGCATGGCTTTGCCCAGCCCCCTGAATCGGGCTTCCGGAATCAGATAACTCAAGGGGATTTCGCCGGACTGCAACAGCATCGCGAATCCGACGATCCGACCCCGCACTTCGGCGACGACCCCGTAGCTACCACCGGCACTCAGCCAACTGCGCACCTTTTCGGGCGTTTTGTTCTCGAGCCACGCCGCCAGCAGCGACGGATCATTTCCGTGATCTTCCACGCAGCACTCGGAAATGGAGCGGCGAAGGACTTCACAAGCGGCCTTTGCGTCGGCTTCGGTCGCGGTGCGGATGTCGATGTTCATAAAAAGCCTGATTCTCTCGAAAAGCGGGTAAATCATGTACGGCGTCGACGAACAATGATCACAGTATTCGTCGGCAATCCTTTGCCGACGAACCTGCTGGCCTGGCCGTGGCGTCGGAAAGGGATTTCCAACCTACAGGGTGCACGGTCGCAGGTCGGCGATCCCTTGCCGACGAACCCCTTGGCCGCGCCATGTGACGTCGGGAAAGGATTCCCGACCTTGTATTATGAATTCCGTGTGGTTCGGAAGGGGTTGGAGAAGACTCCCGACCGGTCACCACAGGCCTGGAGGGCGCTCCAGGTTTGAGCGACTGGATGCCGTTCCCGCCCTTGGGACACCAAGCCCGTTGCGTAGATCGATGCAGCAGTCGCTCACCCTCATCGAGCGATCGAACAGTATCTTCGGCCCGGCTTGCCGGCAGCCCGCATTCACAAGGTAGATCATTTGAGGTTCATGATGCCCACGTTTTATCTCGGAATTGATGTCGCCAAAGCCAAACTGGACTGCGCGTTACGCCTCCCCAACGGGAAGTTCCGAACCAAAGTCATCGCCAACTCCCAAGACGGGTTCGCCACCCTCGTCACTTGGCTCACCGGCCCAGAGGCACGGAATGTTCACGTGTGTATGGAAGCCACTGGGGTGTATTGGGAAGACGTCGCCCAGTGCTTGGCTACCCAAGGGTTCACTGTCAGCGTCATCAACCCTGCCCAAATCAAAGCCTATGCCGCTTCCCGCTTAACCCGGACCAAAACCGATGCCGTCGATGCGCGCCTCATCGCCGAATTTTGCGCCGAGCGCCATCCGCCTCCCTGGCAGGCGAGAAGCGAAGCCGAAATCGCCTTGCGCGCGCTCGTGTTGCGTCTGGATGCGTTGCAAGCCCTGCGGACCCAGGAAAGTAACCGCCTGGAGGTCGCCCGGGACGCGGTGCGCACCAACATTCAAGAACACCTGAATTGGCTCGATCAGCAGATCAAGAGCCTGATCAAAACCATCAATGAGCACATCGACTCTAACCCCGATCTGAAGGGGAAGCGCGAATTACTCGAGAGCATCCCCGGTATCGGGGAACGCACCATCGCCATTCTGCTCGCCTTCTATGCCGAGCCCAGCCGCTTCGCCAATAGCCGACAAGCCGTCGCCTTCGCCGGGCTCGACCCGCGCCGGCAGGAGTCCGGAACGAGCGTGAAAACCAAGCCGCGGCTGTCCAAGGTCGGCCATGCCTTCTTGCGCAAAGCCCTCTACATGCCAGCCATGGTGATCCTGTATAAGACCGCTTGGGGCCAGCCCTTCAAGAACCGGCTCGCGCTCTCGGGCAAGCCCGCCAAGCTCATCATCGGTGCCATGATGCGCAAGCTCCTCCAGGTCGCTTTCGGCGTCCTCAAGTCCGGAAAACCCTTCGATCCAGCACTCCATGGCACTTGACCCGGATAACAGTATCTACGGGATGCACGGTCGTAGGTCGGCAATCCCTTGCCGACGCCCCCCTCGGCCGCGCCGTGTGACGTCGGGAAAGGATTCCCGACCTTGTATTATGAATTCCGTGTGGTTCGGAAGGGGTTGGAGAAGACTCCCGACCGGTCACCCCAGGCCTGGAGGGCGCTCCAGGTTTGAGCGACTGGATGCCGTTCCCGCCCTTGGGACACCAAGCCCGTTGCGTCGATCGATGCAGCAGTCGCTCACCCTCATCGAGCGATCGAACAGTATCTTCGGCCCGGCTTGCCGGCAGCCCGCATTCACAAGGTAGATCATTTGAGGTTCATGATGCCCACGTTTTATCTCGGAATTGATGTCGCCAAAGCCAAACTGGACTGCGCGTTACGCCTCCCCAACGGGAAGTTCCGAACCAAAGTCATCGCCAACTCCCAAGACGGGTTCGCCACCCTCGTCACTTGGCTCACCGGCCCAGAGGCACGGAATGTTCACGTGTGTATGGAAGCCACTGGGGTGTATTGGGAAGACGTCGCCCAGTGCTTGGCTACCCAAGGATTCACTGTCAGCGTCATCAACCCCGCCCAAATCAAAGCCTATGCCGCTTCCCGCTTAACCCGGACCAAAACCGATGCCGTTGATGCGCGCCTCATCGCCGAATTTTGCGCCGAACGCCATCCGCCTCCCTGGCAGGCGAGAAGCGAAGCCGAAATCGCCTTGCGCGCGCTCGTGTTGCGTCTGGATGCGTTGCAAGCCCTGCGGACCCAGGAAAGTAACCGCCTGGAGGTCGCCCGCGACGCGGTGCGCACCAACATTCAAGAACACCTGAATTGGCTCGATCAGCAGATCAAGAGCCTGATCAAAACCATCAATGAGCACATCGACTCTAACCCCGATCTGAAGGGAAAGCGCGAATTACTCGAGAGCATCCCCGGTATCGGGGAACGCACCATCGCCATTCTGCTCGCCTTCTATGCCGAGCCCAGCCGCTTCGCCAATAGCCGACAAGCCGTCGCCTTCGCCGGGCTCGACCCGCGCCGGCAGGAGTCCGGAACGAGCGTGAAAACCAAGCCGCGGCTGTCCAAAGTCGGCCATGCCTTCTTGCGCAAAGCCCTCTACATGCCGGCCATGGTGATCCTGTATAAGACCGCTTGGGGCCAGCCCTTCAAGAACCGGCTCGCGCTCTCGGGCAAGCCCGCCAAGCTCATCATCGGTGCCATGATGCGCAAGCTCCTCCAGGTCGCTTTCGGCGTCCTCAAGTCCGGAAAACCCTTCGATCCAGCACTCCATGGCACTTGACCCGGATAACAGTATCTACGGGGTGCACGGTCGTAGGTCGGCAATCCTTTGCCGACGAACCCGTCGGCCGAGCTATGTGACGTCGGGAAAGGATTCCCGACTCGCGAACGCTCGTACAGTAGGTATGAAAAAGCTCTAGCGAGCTCGTTCCTGGCTCTCCTTGTGCCGTAGTTCACGCCCAAACCCGGCGACGGTAAACTCAATCGATCTGCGTCTTTGTTCATCCAACAGAAACGCACACCCGCGGAACTTTGCCCAGATTGCTTTCTTTTGCGTATCGCTTGGCTGGGCGCTTGACCGATTGAAGTCGACGTCCCATCTCGCGAGCTCTTCGCTCAGCATTTCGACACCGCCACGGTCTCCGGACATCAGCCGCTCGCCCAGCGTCAACAGGAACAGCAGCCGATCCCATTTATTCATCAGCCGCGCACACCTCACGCAAACATCCAGGGTGTGAGGATATTTCGCGCGGCCGAAAACATCCAACAAATCGTCAACGGGCGGCGAAGCCGTAATTTTACGCAGCAAGACCACCGATTCCCTCGCCACGCCGGGCGATGGGTCCCTTAACCCGGCCACGAGATAGGCTCGGGCATCCTCACCGGCGAGTTTAGCCAGAGCCTGTAGCGCCGCTCGCCTGATGCCTGGAAGTCCGTCGTCCACGTGTTTTTCGACCAACGGGATTGATCGCTTCGCGCCTAAATGGGCCACTCCCAGGAGTGCACAACGGACTTTCAGGGCGCTATGGCCAGACGACGAAAGAATTTCACCGAAGAGAGCTTCGACATCGGTACCGCTTTTTAGAAGCTGCATGATGGCGAGTTCCCGAATCGAATGGTGTTTATCGAAGACGAAACGACGGGCAATCTCCGGCCCCTTTCCCGGCAGAGTTCTCAGACACATTTGGAAAGCTTCTCTTCGAATCGGCATGAAAGGATCTTGGATTGCTTTTTGTAGAGCGCTTTCAAGAGCCTCTCCCGACAAGTCGCGTAACACCCCGCACGCCATGGTTCGTACGATGACGTCGCTATGCTGCAAGGTCCGCGAAACGAGCAATGACCCCTCGATCAGGGAATGGTCGATGCAGAGTCGCACGCATAGCCGCGCGACATTTTTGTCATCGCTGTCAATAGCGGCTTTTACAAGGGCAACATTCTCCGGCTGCAGCAAGAAGCGGACGACATTCGCTATCAGACGGCCATGGTCGGATCTTCGGCATTTCGCCAAATGATATAGGGCCGGCAGCGAATCAATGAATGCTTGCGCGTTCTCATCGAGCATCAGCATCCGTAACGCATCCATGGCAGCGTCTCTTACCTGGGACACCCAATCGTTGGCGCGAACCAGCAAGCTCGGGATCGCGATCGGATTTCCCAGCATACCCAAGCGACGAACCGCATTCTCACGCTTGTAGCCGTCCCAGTGCTCCGACATTCGCAATAAGTCATCGACTCCTTCTTGCTGCGCAAAACAATTTTGGATCTTGTTTAGTAAACGTTCGTCTTTTTCCATTCGATTTCGTTACCCGAACTCGTCGTGTTGCGGCAATGAATCAGTAATCGTGAACCACGGCGCCTTGGAACCGACGAAAATATGTGCGCCGGGGCGGATGCCCGGAGTGTCGACCAGTGTCCCCAGAGTGACGTGAACGAACGCGCCATCGCGGACCACCGAATACAGCAGCGAGCCGCACGTCTTGCAGCGAACGTCGTGAGCGTTTTCCTCGCCGAAGATCAACAAGTTGTCCCTTCCTTCCGTGATGCTCAGCTTATCGCGCTCGATCCCGGCGAAGGCTTTGAACGCGGAACCCGTCGCGCGACGGCAGTTCGAGCAATGGCAGTTCAGGGCATAAACGAACTCGTCCTTCACTGCGTAGTGTACGGCTCCGCACAGGCACTTTCCGGAAAGCATGGGACGCGATTCCATTTCGGTGGGTGTGTTCATGATGCCTATCGTGCCGGTTCAGCGGCGCAGCACGAGCATGGCCTTAGTTGAGTCCGCGGGAATGAGCAGCGGTGGTGCATCTGTTCAGCACCCGGTTGGAGCCGGCGGAATCCGGGAGTAAGGGCCTTCATACGGGCGGCCGTTTTCAACCAGGAACTTGAAGGCCGCAAGCGACTGCACCCCCATCTTTCGCATACTGGCACGCATAGCCGGCTCGAGAAGCCTGCCGAGCAGCCCGCCCTTCAGTTCGATTTCGGCTTCCGACACCAAGAGAGCCCGCCGCTCGCCTTCCGCTTGTACAGACCAGTAGTTGCTGGCCCGTTTCACGAGCGGAATTCCGAATCCTTCGTACCTGAATGAGCGGCCTTCATCCCATGCCGTCCAGCGCTCCCTGATGGTCAGCCTGCCCGACAATTCGCAAATGCGCTCCGCACCAGCACCGCGGGCCACCCCGCCGTTGCACCGGGCACGGAGCACGGGCTTCGACCACAGCGGTATGTCTTCCAGGGTCGCGAGCCGCTCCCACACGATTTGGGCTGGCGCATTAACGCATACCGAAGTACTTAGCTTGATCATGAAACCTCCATTAGGGATGAGGGATGTTCGACGCCGAAAGTTTGAACTTACCGGTTCGAGCGACATGGCGTACACGCTAACAGAGATTCGGCACAAGCCGTGCCAACGCCCCGCCATTCGATCGCATTTGCCCTCCACCGCTAGTTCCGAGAGCGGCGGCAGCCATGCGCTCGATGATCCCGGGGAAGGTTCGGTCGGCCTGAAAGGCCAGCAGCGGGAGTATGAGCGGCGCGGACGAAACCGAAAAGGCTGCATTCGCAGCCAGAGACAGACGACGTGATAAAACGGCGTTCATGGTTTTCTCCTCCTGATGACTGAACAAAAAATTTCCTGCCGCCCGGAACTGGCTCACGGTGTTGGCTGCACAAGCAAAACCCTGTACGCCTCGGCATCGTAAGCACCTTCAACGGATCGAGGGATCAAGCTCTCCCTCGATTTCCCATTGCTCCAGATGGCGAGGATACCCAATCGATTCTCCATGTCCGGATAAAATTCGACGACGATAGCCGACACCGGGTCCTTGCTGTGGAGCAGGAGAGGGTAAATGATCTTGTTCTCGATTTCGCTCCGCTCTTCCGCGGTCTTCATCAGGCCGCCCCTTCGCCAATGCACTGCGGGCACCGGAAACGATCGAACGGCGGACACAGCGGAGTAGTGCACTGCGGCTTCGGCAAGCCGTGCCGGGTCCAGAGCCGGAGCTTCGGCGCCTGTATTCACAGACACAAGAGCCATGACGGAAGCGAAAAAAAGATCACGTGGTTCATTCTTGAGAACGGTGCCGATAGCCTTCTTTGGATGTTCCATCTGCCTGAACACGAAGAGCTGAAACCACCCGGGAGTTATTAAATCCGGCCGATAAATACCCTCCTGGTATTTTGGGCCGCCAAGGCGGATTGTACGCGCTAAGGAGCGATCCTTTGCCGCCGCCCGTCACGTGTCCGTTACTGCGGACGGCTCGGCGTCTCGCTTCCGAAGCACCCATATCATCACCGGACTCCGGTCCGCGTCAAACGAAGAACGATCATAGTTCCCGTAGAGTTCTATAACGTCGAAGCCGGTGTCTCGCGCCATGGATTCGAAATCAGCCTTCTCGACGAATGTGAACGCCATGGGCAACAACCGTTTCGCGCGCAGCCGACCGTCACTACCGAAGAATTCGAAAAATTGAAGGCGCTCGACCACAGGGAACCCTCCCTGTTCGAATCCCGAAACCACGAGCGTTCCATCCGGAACCGGGAACCGACCCACGATGCGCAAGGCGCCGTCGACTTGGGCTCGGCGAACCGCGGGATTGTGCATCGTGCAGATGAAACGCCCGCCCGGGACCAGACACGCGAACACGGCCGCGAGTGCTCGACGCTGGCGGTCCTCGCCCACGATCTCCATGAACGACTGGAACGGAAGCAGCGCGAGCTGAAACGAAGCCGGGAGCTCAAGCGCACACACATCGGCGCAGCGGACGTCCGCGTTCAGACCGTGTTCTCTCAACTTCCGGGACAGGACATCGAGCATGCCGCGGGACGAATCGACGCAGGTCAATTGCGTGCCCGCCCGAACCAACGGCACGGAGAGCCGGCCTGTGCCGGCGGTCAGCTCCAGCACCGGCCCGTTTACGTTTGCCGTTTCTTGCAAGAAAAACGAAATGTCGTAATCCGCCGTTACATAAAGATCGTAGAGGTCCGCGACGCTGTCGTAATCGATTTGAAGATTGCTCATGGCCAAGGCTGAGACGCACCTTACGCAAGAAACCCCTAATTCGAAAAATCCGAACGCCGTGAGTCCGACTCACGTCGAGCTGCGATGTTGCGATAGTGAATCGCTTTTCGTATAGCGGTCAAGTCGGGAAAACTGACAGGCTCTCTTCCGGGAAATGAATTCATGCGAACATCAAGACGACTTTTTCGGACGCCCGCTCCAGCCGAAGATATGGCCCGGCGCGGCGCATCCGACCGCCGGCGCAATTCGAATGACCTTCAACAAGCCATAATGGCTTGATGGATTGAGGTACGAGCCCCATCCATTTACCATCGTTCCGGTCGCCGGCGATCGCCCCGTCCGCGACCTGTCTTAAGAAAGCTCTGATTAAGTCCTTCGACAGGCCTGTCGAAGGGCTCAGGACGAACGGTAACATATTGATTCCGTTCGTGGTGAGCTTATCGAACCATGAACGGAAACAACTTAATCAGAGCTTCCTTAAGGGGGGAAAATCGTGACTGTCTTGAAGAACATTATCCTGTTCGCACTGAGCATTTCGGTTCTATCGGTTCACGCCGACTGGCGTTCGCAAGACGAGCAGGCCTGCCGAAACAACCTGGCCGGCCAATTCAAATATTATGCACTGGCCCTGTCCTGGTCGCCGGAGTTCTGCCGCACCCATCCCGGTCTCCGGGACGAGCCGCAATGCCGGGAAAACCGTAGCTTCATCGTCCATGGACTTTGGCCTCAGTGTGAAAACGATGCTCCGCGCGATTGCCGAAACGGCGGACGCCAGGATCGGATCGATAACCGCAGGATTCACGCCTTCATGCCCTCGGACTATCTGATCCGTCACGAATGGAAAGCCCACGGAACCTGCACGGCACTGCCCCGCAGCGAGTATTTCGAGCTGACCGAAACGCTTTACCGGAAACTGAAGTTGCCCAGCCTCGCCGAAGCCACCGAAGCGGGCGAGATCGAGCGGCTGTTCATGGAAAAGAATCCAGGGCTCGACGAGGGCGAAATCGTGCTGTCCTGCGGCGCGAACGGCCAAAGGAGCAGCGCCACGACCCTGGACGAAGTCATCGTTTGCTTCGACCGCGACACCCACACCTTCACCCGCTGCGAGAACATCCGCGACACCTGCCGGACGCAAAAAACCGTCACGGTCACCGGAGCTCGGTAGTGCCGAGACACCACCCTGAGCCTACCGGAATAGCGACGTAATCGGATCAACGCCCCGCTCGACGATCTGCCCGATGGCAAGCTTGGAAGCGGGCTTTCGCCCGCGCTCGCGCCAGTCGAGCTATCCTTCGGCGGATAATCGAATAGCCGGCAACTCAAAGAGATAATCTTGTGTCGGTATATCCGATTTCTTCTTAGAATGACTGTTTGTTTTCGGCCCGGGTGAACCCTGTATGCCAACGCGCGGTAATCTCTCCAGTGGGTTCAGGCAAACGAAGCGTCGGAGGACCAAAGCATGTTAAGTCAAGATGAACTGCTCGCGCTGCTATCGGATCTCGAATCCGACCGTATCGAACGAACCCGATCAACGTCGGATGCCGACAAATTCGGCCAAGCCATCTGTGCCTTTGCCAACGATCTCCCCGGCCATCGCCGTCCCGGTTATCTCCTGGTAGGGGTCAATGACGACGGAACTCCTTCAGGACTGACCGTTACCGACGAGTTGCTCAAGAATCTCGGCGCCATCCGCTCCGATGGAAACGTCCTACCGCAACCGGCAATGAATGTATTCAAAGTCGCATTGCAGGGCGGCGATGTAGCGGTCGTCGAGGTGTTGCCCTCCGACTTGCCCCCCGTAAGATACAAAGGGCGAGTCTATATCCGCGTCGGACCGCGCAAAGGCGTTGCCAACGAGCAGGAAGAACGTTTGTTATTCGAGCGCCGGACAGCGCTGGCGCGCTCCTTCGATGCCCGCCCGTGCCTGGAAGCGAGGCTCAACGACATTGCCTTGGGGCAATTTGACGCCTACCGCCGTGAGACCATCGACCCTGAAACGGTCTTGGCCAATCACAGGCCCATCGAACATCAATTAGCCGCCCTCCGCTTGTTCGACACCGAACGCCACTGTCCTACCCATGCGGGCATTCTTTTGTTCGGCAAAAACCCGCGCTTTTACCTTCCGGGCGCTTATGTGCAATATCTAAAACTGCCGGGTACCGATTTGACCGATGTGCCCGAGGATCAGGCCGAAATCTCCGGTGACTTGCACGCCATTCTGCACGAGCTCGAAAGCCGCGTAAGACTGCTCATCCAAACCAGGCTTCATACGGTAGGCGGTTTCGAGGAAAAATTGGTGCCCGATTACCCCGAATGGGCGCTACGGGAGCTACTGATGAATGCCGTGATGCATCGTAACTATGAGAGCAACACCCCGATTCGCTTCTATTGGTTCAGTGGTCATGTCGAAATCCTGAGTCCGGGTGGTTTGTACGGCGAGGCCACGCCGGAGAATTTTCCTACTCGCAACAGCTATCGCAATCCGATCATAGCGGAAGCCATGAAATCACTGGGATTCGTGAATCGTTTCGGCTATGGCGTTCAACGCGCGCAGGCGCTGCTCGCGCAGAACGGCAATCCGCCGGCCCAGTTCGACTTTTCTGACCCGCACACGGTACTGGTTAAGGTGTATCGGAGAGCGACATGAAAACCGTGGCATTTTTCAACAACAAGGGCGGCGTCGGCAAAACATCGCTGGTCTATCATCTGGCCTGGATGCTGGCTGACCGCGGCGTTAGAACCCTGGCGGTGGATTTCGACCCGCAGGCCAATCTGACGGCCATGTTCCTGGACGAAAATCGCCTAGAAGAACTGTGGCCGGACGATGACCACCCGCAGACCGTGTATGGGATCATCCGCCCCATTCTGCGCGGCATCGGCGACATTGCTTCGCCGCATGTCGAAAAAATCACCCCGAATTTGGGGCTCATCGCCGGCGACTTGGGACTTTCCCGCTTCGAAGACAAACTCTCGGATGCCTGGCCGCGCTGCCACAACCGCGACGAGTCGGCCTTCCGCACCATGACGGCTTTCCACCGGCTCATTCTGAAAGGAAGTACCTGGGGAGCGCAAATCGTTCTCGTCGATGTCGGCCCCAATCTAGGCGCTATCAACCGCTCGGCGCTCATCGCTTCCGATCATGTGGTCCTGCCGCTGGCTCCGGATCTCTTTTCCCTGCAGGGTCTCAAGAACTTGGGACCCACGCTGCGGGAATGGCGCGAGGTTTGGGCGGAGCTGCTGCCGAAAGCGCCGCAAGACGTCCCCATGTCCAGCGGCTCGATGCAGCCGGTCGGCTATGTCGTCATGCAACACAGCATACGCGACAGCCGGCCGGTCAAGGCCTATCAGCGCTGGATGGCACGCATTCCTTCGGTTTATCGTGAAGCGATACTGAATGAGTCCTCCGCAAACAGCCCCAGTGTTGCGGATGATCCCTACAATCTTGCATTACTCAGGCATTACCGCAGCCTGATGCCCATGGCGATGGACGCCCGCAAGCCGATGTTTTTTCTGAAATCGGCCGATGGTGCCATCGGCTCCCATCAAGAAGCTGTCCTCGACTGTTACAACGACTTTAAACGCCTTGCCGGAAAAATCGCCGCCCGGGCCGGTATCGCCATGCCCTAAGGCCGGCAGTCCCACCGAACTGCAGCCATTGATCGAGCGCTTTCACGGCCTGTAGACATGAGTTTGGATTTCAACACCCTTGACCTCCTCCGCCAGAACCACCCCGCCTGGCGCTTGCTGCGCTCGGATCACGCGCCGCTGGTGGCGAGTTTCCTACATCGCGTGTTCGTCGCGCCCAATATGCGGACGATAGCACAGTCGGATCTAGCGGAAGCGCTGGAGGATGAGCTGTTCGGACTGCGCGAGCGCCTGGGTGAGGAAGCATTTCCTAAGTCTGCGCTTGAATACCTGAACGACTGGGCTAGCAACGACAAAGCCTGGCTGCGCAAGTTTTACGTGCAAGGTTCGGATGAACCGCATTTCGATCTGACGCCTTCCACCGAAAAGGCGATCGCCTGGCTGGGCACGTTGACCGAACGGGCGTTCGTCGGTACCGAATCGCGGCTGCTTACCTTGTTCGAGCTGCTCAAGCAGATGAGCGAAGGCTCCGAAACCGACCCCGAGGCGCGCATCGCGGAACTCCAGAGACGTCGTGACGAGATCGACGCCGAGATCGCGCGCGTCCTGTCCGGCGACATTCCCCTGCTGGACGACACGGCGCTCAAGGACCGCTTCCAGCAATTCATGGCGCTGGCACGGGAACTCCTCACCGATTTCCGCGAAGTCGAGCACAATTTCCGCGCGCTGGACCGTCGGGTGCGGGAGCGCATCGCCCTGTGGGACGGCGGCAAGGGCGCGCTGCTGGAAGAAATCATGGGCGAGCGCGACGCCATCGCCGACTCGGATCAGGGCCGGAGCTTCCGCGCCTTCTGGGACTTCCTCATGTCCAGCCGCCGCCAGGAGGAACTGACGGAACTGCTGGATCGGGTGCTGAACCTGCCGCCGGTGGCCGAACTCCGGCCGGACGCCCGCACCCGCCGCATTCACTACGACTGGCTGGAAGCGGGCGAGCACACCCAGCGCACGGTCGCCCAGCTTTCACAGCAGTTGCGCCGCTTCTTGGACGACAAAGCCTGGCTCGAGAACCAGCGCATCATGGATATCCTGCGCAACATCGAGGCCAAGGCGCTGGAACTGCGCGACTCGCCGCCCGCGGGCGACATCATGACTGTCGCCGATACTGCCGCGACTATCGAGCTGCCCATGGAAAGGCCGCTCTACGTTCCCCCGATCAAGCCGCGCATCGCCGATCTGGCACTGGAAACGGGCGACGCCGAGGTGGACGCCGCCGCGCTGTTCTCTCAGGTGGTCGTCGACAAAACGGCGTTGTCGCGCCACATCCGCCACGCCTTGCAGGAACGCTCGCAAATCACCTTGAGTGAGCTGTGCGAGAAGCGCCCCTTAAAGCAGGGGCTTGCCGAACTCGTCGCCTACTTGCAACTGGCGGGCGAAACCTTCAAGTCCGTGGTGGACGAAGAGGTGACCGAGATCATCGTCTGGCAGTACGGCGACGATGGACGCATGAAACAGGCCCGGCTGCCGCGGGTGATTTTTGTGAGATAACAATGGCGGAACAAGACATCGAAACGCCGAACAATGCCGCGCCTGAGCTCTCGGCCCTGGTGGTGCCGCTGCTGAAGGGCGTGATCTACCAGGAAAGCGACCCGGCGCTGTGGAACGCGCTGCTCAATCTCCAGGGCCGCGTGCGCGACTACGTGACCGTGCTCGGGCTGGAGCTGATGCTGGACGAAGCCGAAGGCTACGCTTTCCTACGCTCGCGTGCCGACGACGAGGACGAGGCCAAGGCCAAGACGCCGCGTCTGATTGCTCGGCGTCCGCTTTCTTTCCCGGTCAGCCTGCTGCTAGCGCTGCTCCGCAAGAAACTGGCCGAATTCGACGCCAGCGGCGGCGACACCCGCCTGGTGATCTCGCGCGGCGAGGCGGTTGAGTTGATCCGGGTGTTCCTGCCCGAGGGCAGCAACGAGGCCAGACTGATCGACCAGGTCGACGCGTATCTCAACAAGATTGTGGAACTCGGTTTTCTGCGCCGCCTGAAGCCGGCTGCCGGGCAGGAAGCGATGTTCGAGGTGCGCCGCATTCTCAAGGCCTTCATCGACGCGCAATGGCTGGCGGAGTTCGATCAGCGGCTGGACGCCTACAAGGCACATCTGCTCGAGAACCGACAAGACAACCGAGACAATGATTGACATGGAAACGCTGAGTCTGGATTTCATCGGCGACGACACGCTCACCGGCTACCGCCTGCACCGCCTGGAAGTGTTCAACTGGGGTACTTTCGACGGCCGGGTGTGGACGCTGCATCTCGACGGCAAGAATGCCTTACTCACCGGCGACATCGGTTCGGGCAAGTCCACCCTGGTCGACGCCGTGACCACGCTGCTGGTGCCGGCCCACCGCATCGCCTACAACAAGGCGGCCGGAGCCGACACCAGGGAACGCACCCTGCGCTCCTACGTGCTGGGCCATTACAAGTCCGAGCGCAGCGACACGACCGGCTCCGCCAAGCCGGTCGCCCTGCGCGACCACAACTGCTACTCAGTGATTCTTGGCGTGTTTCATAACGCTGGCTACGACCAGACCGTGACCCTGGCTCAGGTGTTCTGGATGAAAGAGCCGCTGGGACAACCCGCGCGCTTTTTCGTCGGCGCCGAACGCGCGCTATCCATCGCCCAGGACTTCGCCCATTTCGGATCGGACATCAGTGCCTTGCGCAAACGGTTGCGCAACTCGGGGGTCGAAATCTTCGACAGCTTCCCGCCTTACGGCGCCTGGTTCCGCCGCCGCTTCGGCATCGACAACGAACAGGCGCTGGAACTGTTTCACCAAACTGTTTCGATGAAATCTGTGGGGAATCTGACCGACTTCGTGCGCAGCCACATGCTGGAGCCCTTCGATGTCGCCCCGCGCATCACCGCCCTGATCGCCCACTTCGACGACCTCAACCGCGCCCACGAAGCGGTACTCAAGGCCAAGCGTCAGGTGGAACTGCTCACGCCGCTGGTGGCCGATTGCGACCGACATACGGAAATCGCCGCCCGCTGCGAGGAACTGCGAGCCTGCCGCGAGGCGCTCAAACCTTACTTCGCACGTCTGAAACTCGGCCTGCTGGAAAAACGCATCGCTGCGCTCGATGACGAACTGGTGCGGCTCAATACGCAGGTGGCGCGGCTGGAAGAACGAAAGCAAGGGCAACAGGCCGAGGAGAGGGAACTTCGGCGCAGCATCGCCGAGAACGGCGGCGACCGCATCGAGCGGATCGGCGAGGAAATCCGCCAGAAAGAGGAAGAGCAAGCGCGGCGGCGCAAGAAGGCCGAGGACTACGCCGAACTGGCGCGATCCCTGGACCTCGTTCCGCCTGAGGACGACGACGCCTTTCTCGTCCAGCGACGCGAATTCGCCGCCCTACAGGAGCAAACCGACGCCCGCGAAGCGGAGCTCCAGAACGAGCAAAACGAAGTGCACTTTGCCTTCGCCCAAGGCCGGGAGGAACACAAGGCACTGACGGACGAGATCGAGAGCCTGAAGGCCCGCCGCAGCAATATCGACGCCCAGCAGATCGCCATGCGCGCCGCCCTGTGCCAGGCGCTGAACCTGTCCGAGGACGACATGCCTTTCGCCGGCGAGCTGATCCAGGTGCGCGAGGACGAGCGCGAATGGGAAGGCGCAGCGGAACGGCTGCTGCGCAACTTCGGCCTGTCCATGCTGGTGCCGGATGTGCATTACGCCCGCGTCGCGGAATGGGTGGACCGTACCCATCTCAAGGGGCGACTGGTTTACTTCCGAGTGAGGGAAAGCCAGCGCGGCGAGCTGCCCAGCCTCGACCGCGACTCGCTGGTGCACAAGCTCGCCGTCAAGCCCGATTCGGCCTTTTACGACTGGCTGGAACGCGAACTCGCCCACCGCTTCGACTACGCCTGCTGCGCCACGCAGGAGCAATTCCGCCGCGAGCCCAAGGCCATTACCCGCGCCGGCCAGATCAAGGCGCTTGGCGAGCGCCACGAAAAGGACGACCGGCACCGCCTGGACGACCGCAGCCGCTACGTGCTCGGCTGGTCCAACGCCGCCAAGATCGCCACCCTCGAATCCAGGGCACGGCAGATCGAAACCCGGCTGGGCGAACTGGGCAGCCGCCTCGCCGCTCTCGACGCCGAACAAAAGGCGATCCGCGCGCGGCTCACAACGCTGTCCAAACTCGAGGTCTACCGCGACTTCCGCGAACTCGACTGGCGGCCCCTGGCGAGCGAAGTAGCCCGGCTGCAAGATGAAAAACGCCGGCTCGAAGCGGCTTCGGACGTGCTCAAGCAACTCGGCGAACGGCTGAACGCCGTGGTGCTCGCTCTGGAAGAAACCGAACGCCGGCTCATCGAACGCAGGGACGATCGAGCGCGAGCCGTACAGAGGAGGAACGATGCCGAGGCCTTGCGCGCGCAAATCCAAGCCATGCTCGACGACCCGGCCAATGCCGTCCACACGGCCCGCTTCCTTTCGCTGGACGCGATGCGGGCGGAAGCCCTGGGCGAACATCGCCTCGAAGTCGAAAACTGCGACCCGCGCGAACAGGACATGCGCAAATGGCTGCAAGGGCGCATCGATGCGGAGGATGGCAAGCTCAGCCGTCTGCGCGACAAGATCATCAAGGCCATGGCCGAATACAAGGAAGAGTTCAAGCTGGAAACCCAGGACGTGGACGTCAGCATCGAAGCCGCCCACGAATACCGCGAGATGCTCGCGAAACTGGAGGCCGACGACCTGCCCCGCTTCGAGGCGCGCTTCAAGGAACTGCTCAACGAAAACACCATCCGCGAGGTCGCCAATTTCCAGTCGCAACTGAACCGCGAGCGGGAGACCATCAAGGAGCGGATCGCCCAGATCAACGCCTCGCTCAATCAGATCGACTACAACCCCGGCCGCTACATCGTGCTGGAAGCGCAGCTCTCCCAGGACAACGACCTACGCGACTTCCAGGCCGCCTTGCGCAAATGCACCGAAGGCGCGTTGACGGGTTCGGACGACGCCCAATACTCCGAAGAGAAATTCCTGCAAGTGAAGGACATCATCGAGCGTTTCCGCGGGCGCGAAGGACAGGCCGACATGGATCGGCGCTGGACGGCGAGGGTCACCGACGTCCGCAACTGGTTCACCTTCGCCGCCTCGGAACGCTGGCGCGCCGACGGAACCGAACACGAGCACTACTCGGACTCGGGCGGCAAATCGGGCGGACAGAAGGAAAAACTCGCCTACACCATCTTGGCCGCCAGCCTGGCCTATCAGTTTGGCCTGGAATGGGGCGCGGTGCGCTCCCGTTCCTTCCGCTTCGTGGTCATCGACGAAGCCTTCGGCCGCGGCTCCGACGAATCCGCCCAGTACGGCTTGAAACTGTTCCAGCAGCTCAACCTGCAACTCCTGATCGTCACGCCGCTGCAGAAAATCCACATCATTGAACCCTTCGTCGCCAGCGTCGGCTTCGTCCACAACGAGGACGGCCGCGCCTCCAAGCTGCGCAACCTCACCATCGAGGACTACCGCGCGGAAAAGGCGAGGGCCAGGGCGTGACGCCGTTCCATCCAGCTAAGAAATCTTAGGAACTCTACCCCATCGGACACAGTGCCTACCCAAGTCCCCAACACCGTCATTCCGGCATGGATTGCCGGAATCTAGGAGCCAAGGATGGCGAGGCGTCTACATCCCTGTAATCTGGACCCCGGCAATCCCTGCCGGGGTGACGCACTTGAATCGAATACGAGTCGAGCATGACCTGGACCACGCCCGCCGACCTCCGCGCCCAGGTGCAAAAACTGTGGGACAAAGGCCTGATCCTGGCCAGCCTGGCCGGCGGCGAGACTGTGTTCCCGCGCCGACTGACGCTCAAGGGACCTTCTTCCTCCGAACTTACCGACCGCTTCGATCAAGGCCGAAGCTGGATCGCCGATCTCAGGCGCGGTTCTCACTACCGGGTGGTGATGCGCGAGGTTCGGCACCGCATCCTCGGCGCGAACCGGGTTCCCGACGAAATCTGGATCGACACGCTGGACGATGCGCTGGCCCTGATCGGAAAACGCCGTGACGCCGAGCGCTTCGCTCAACTGGCGGCGATCACCCGAAACCGCCGGCCCTCGGCGCTCCCCTGGCTGGCCAGGCATTCTCTCAAAGCCCTGGAACTGGCCGACCGCTGGCCGCTGCTGCTCGACATCGTCGACTGGATACGGGCCCACCCGCGCCCCGGCGTTTATCTCCGGCAAATCGACATTCCGGGCGTCCATACCAAGTTCATCGAATCCCATCGCGCGCTGTTGTCGGAACTTTTGGAGCTCAGCCTGCCGCCCGACGCGATCGACGCCGACGCCGCCGGCCTCGGCCAGTTCTGCCGCCGCTACGGATTTCGCGACAAACCCACCCGAATCCGTTTCCGCATTCTCGATCCCGAGCTGGCCTTACTACCCGGCACCACCGACCAGGACATCACCCTGGACCACGACACCTTCGCCCTGCTGGACGCCAAAGTTGACCGGGTCTTCATCACCGAAAACGAGATCAACTTCCTCGCCTTCCCGAACCTGCCCCGCAGCATGGTCGTATTCGGTGCCGGCTACGGATTCGATAGGCTGGCTCAAGCTTCATGGCTGCACCGCTGCAGGATCCACTACTGGGGCGACATCGACACTCACGGCTTCGCTATCCTGGACCAACTGCGGGCTTATCTTCCCCATGCCGAATCCTTCCTGATGGACCGCGAAACGCTCATGGCCCACTCGTCCCAATGGGTGACCGAACCCCAGCCGGTCCGCCGCGATCTCTCCTGCCTTAGCCGCGAGGAGCAAGCGCTTTACGACGACCTTCGCGACAACCGTATACGTCCAGCCCTCCGCCTCGAACAGGAACGGATCGGCTTCGGGTGGATCGAGAGGGCGCTGGATAGATTGCGATTCCGGTAGGTTTCCGGCGACAACATCCCGCCATTTTGAGAGCCTCGCCGACACCCTCTGTTTCTTGCGGACATGACAAAACCCGCGACGGGAACCGGGCAGTTGCCGGAAGAGTGCCGACAAGATGGGAGGGGTCGACCAGTCAACGCCAATAGGTTTCCAACATCGTGTACGTCCAAACCGACAAAAAATCAGCCAATACTTACAGCAAATCGGTCTCTCGTCAGATTCTAACGACACGGCGTACCGACTAAACTCAAGATCGGAGGACATTCGCCGAGACACTCACATACCGGAGGCCGCGAAGCGGCAACTCGTTATGTTTTATCGACTGATTGCAGACAGAGGAATAAATGCTGACCAGTACAGAGATTGCACGTATGTCACCCACTGACCGAATGGGAGAGGCAATGCGGCTATCACTGCCGCATGTGCCTGCCGGAGCCCGCACCGTCGTCGAGTCCATGCTCACGCCGGAAACTCTGACGATCGTAACCGGTACGCTCGCGGTGTGGGCCGGCTCTCACTTCTTTGGCGTAGGTGAAATCGTCGATCTCATCCTTCTGGGGGCAGGTTTTATTTCACTCGGTTTTGCCGTGTTCGAGGGATCGAGTGAATTCTACGACTTCGCGACCGGTGCAATTGACGCACGCTCCGAGGCCGACCTGGAACGAGCCGGCCGCCATTTCGCTCAAGCGGCCACATTGCTCGGGATATCTACCATACAAGCGCTGTTGCTGCGTCGCCCTACACGAACGGTCGTTTCGCGCGGACGTCCCCAAATGCAACCGAGGATTTACGTGGGTGCGCCTCCTCCGGCCGGAAACCAGCTTCGCTTGTCGCGGACGACTAGACCTCTTGGCGGTGTGGGCGAGACCGATGCCTATGGGATGATCACCATTTCCCGTAATCAGTCCCTAACCGAACAGCGCGTAACCCTCTTCCACGAACTTGTCCATCGCTACTTTTCACCCCGCACCGGCCCTCTCCGGCAAATCCGTGCAGAACTCAATATGTCCGCTTATTCCCGATCGGCGCTGTTGCGGTACTTGGAGGAGGCTCTGGCTGAAGGTTATGGCCAACTTCGGGTACATGGCCTTGCCCAGGCGCTCGGTGCATACCGCTTTCCGCTGAATGCCGGCTATATGACAATCTCCGACTTGGCCAGTGAAGGTATCCTGATTGGCAGAATCACACTTGGCGGAGCCTTGTTCAAGGTGTCAATTTCAATAGGACCCATTCCCAACCATGATTGACAATGACACTGCTCTTGAAATCGCTCGCAAGCGGGCCGAAGAGAATGGCTGGAGATTCACCGAACCTGTGAACGTCGTGCATCGCGTCGGATGGTTCGGCGGCTCGAAGCGCTTCGAAATCACGACCAATTGGGGCAAAAAAGGTGGTAATGCACGCTTCGAGATCGACGCCGCAACCGGGAAAATCCTCTCCGAGGGTTACATTCCCCGTTGATCTTCGTGAAATTTGGTAGAGCCCAAAGCTTCGCGCCTTTGGCAGACTGAACTTATCCACTGCCAAATGGCGGACTTGTACCACTCCATTTGGGGCAGAGGGAGCGCACAGCGGTAAAGCGACGAATAGGATCAGGCACCCAGCCGTACCGCTGCGCAGTCCACTACTGGGGCGACATCGATACCCACGACGTCGCCATCCTGGACCAGCTTCGCGCCCATCTTCCCGACGCCGAATCCTTCCTGATGGACCGCGAAACCCTCATGGCCCACCCGTCCCAATGGGTGACCGAACCCCAGCCGGTCCGCCGCGATCTTCCCCGCCTCACCCGCGAGGAACAAGCGCTTTACGACGACCTCCGCGACAACCGCATCCGTCCTTGCCTCCGCCTCGAACAGGAACGGATTGGCTTCGGGTGGATCGAGAGGGCGCTGGATAGATTGTTGTTGGGCCGTTGCGCCTGAGCTCGTCGTGTCGGACATTCGCAGGATGCCATCCGGGTACACCAAGCTTGTATCTGCCATCCAGCTATACTCAATCCTGTCATTTTTTACGCCGGGTGCCGATGCTGCTTGCTGCCCTGGATTCGCAATACCGATGGAATCAAGGGCACGCTCGGATGTATCGGCAACACCAAGGAACGGGAGACTGGCGCTGTGACGTCCGCCAAAACGGTCCCCACACGAGGCCGCTGATTGCCGGAGGAGTTATAAATGCTGACCAGCGCTGAAATTGCGCGTATGTCATCTACTGATTGGATAGGAAAAGCAATGCGGCTATCACCGCTCAAGGTGCCAATTTCAATCGGACCCATTTCCGACCATGATTGACAACGACACTGCTCTTGAGATCGCTCGCAAGCGCGCCGAAGAGAACGGCTGGCCGTTCGGCGAGCCGGTGTGGATCGAGTACCGCCCCGGTTGGTTAGGTCGCTCGGGTCGCTTCGAGATCGAGACCAGCGCGGGCATGTTGGGCAGCAAATCGCTCTTCGAGATCGACGCCGCAACGGGGCAGATACTCTCCGCGGCTTACATTCCCCGTTGATCTTCGTGAAATTTGGTAAAGCCCAAAACATCGCACCTTCCGCAGATTCAGCTCATCCACTGCCAAGTTGGGAGACTTATATTGATCCGGCAACTAAAGGGTACATGACGCTTCACAAGCATGAAGAGACGTCAAGCAAAACGGTGGTGCGGATGCGCGCCGAAGGCTATTGCAGCCATTCTGGAGGTCAATCCGAATATCGTGTACCCCGGCGGCACACTCGAACCTGGGTTAGGGGCGCGGTGGCCTTCACGGTGCAAAAACGGGGACAGCGGAAGGGTGACAAGCGGCGTCTGAATGTCTTGTACGGGAACTCGCCGTATGGGAGACGATTTGCCAGCGCACATCGGATGCGGTGGGCTTGCCCTTTACCCTAAGGACCCGAACATAACCTCTGCAGCGACGGCCCCACGACTCTGGTTTAATTACCTGAATAATAGCCTGAATGTCTAACCTAATTTATTATCCTAACAACAATAAAGGAATTTATCAATGATAATTGAATACTTTATTGGCGGCGCTTCTGATAACAATGATATTGCCTCAAAAATAATTGGAAGTACTCAGATTATGGATAGGGTACGCATGAATCGTGCGAGTGCCAATAAAGATATTGTTACTTATTATGGCGGCCACGAAGAAAAGGATCGTTTACTCATGAATATAATTAGGCTGGCAAAGAATAACGAAGTTTTTACTTTGAATCTTACAGGTCATAGTTGGGGTGGAGCAGCAGCCATGGATTTAACAAATAGCCTAGAAAAAGAGGGAATTCTTGTTAATGAATTGATTACTTTAGACCCGGTTTCACTGTTCCCCTTCTTACCTGTCAAAAACTTTCGTTATTGGGTTAATATTTATCAGGCACAGGGTTTATTGGATTATATAAGCACTATTCCCGTAGCTGGAAATTTGATCGGTGGCCTTTTGTCTACTCTCACAACTCCTCTGCCATCACATACTCTTAGCGATGCTATTGCAACAATCGGCGGTCAGCTTGGAGCACAGCGCAATGCCGTAAATATTTCCTGCAACTTGGATCATGCTAACGCATGGGGAATGTATACCATAGCACGCCAAAAAATGGACTCTTTGGTTGTTAATAGATCGAAATGGGTGGTAACTAGCTAGGGAATGCTTTGATCGGAATTATAGCGTTGGACAGAGCGAATTATGTTGGATGAGCCGGCAGATTGTCCACCGACCGTCAAAAACTTGTGGCGAGCCCGTGGTATAACACAGAAGCTCAATAAGTTTATGGTATCGCGGAAGTTTGAGGGAAATGGGGTGCTAATGAAGCAATATATCCATAACATTGCATATAAATGTGCTCTGATATTATCGACATTGTCTCTTTTGGGGTGTGTTCGAGATATCGATATCGCCTATAAAGACCTTACCGTCATTCCGGTTCAACTTTATGATAGTTACGGACAAGCGCTAGGTGATATCGGCAAGTACCTCGTGCTTGATCTGGAATCACAAAGAGACTTGGCAGCCCTTGACGAAGCCATACTCCAGTTTAGAGGGACTGTTGTCCTTCCTAACGGCGAGAGATTGATGGAGGTTGGTATGGGTGCCATTGAGGAGAAACCGCATGAATTTCTTCTGTTGGAAAGAGTCGATAAGCAGGCCAAATCTCAAGGCATGTACAGCTACTCGGCGTTCTTTTTTCGCGATCTAAAGCTCGATTACCAAGGAAGGCGTATAGTCGATTTACTCAAGGACGAATACAAGACAATTGAGTTTTATGTGTCATATAAGCTTTTCGTAGGTCCAGAGATTGGACGCTCAAAACTCCTGGTCCTAACAAAGGATGACATTATTAATGCATACCAATCTCAGAGTGATTCCAAACCTCCAATCTCTTTGGAGGTCTATTGAGCTTCTTCGCTATGCCTATACCCTAATGGCATGGAGGACAGATTGCTATCGTTTCGGCAGCTAAATCAGAATAATATCCTGACTTGAGTTAAAAATGTTTTTCTATCAATAACTCTTACTGATATGTGCTTACTGATAACTGCCCTTTAATGGCCGAAGCAATACCAGCCCATTTGGGGCATAAGAAGCGCACAGCAGTAAAGCGATGGATAGAGTTAGGCGCTCCATCACAGCGCCATCTCTTCTGGCAGTCACCGAGTTATGGCTTCAGATTGTGTTCAAAATAAAGGAAAAACCAATGGCCAAAATTGAAGACACTAAATCATTGCCTCTGAAGGAAAAGAAAAAACCGAAAATTGAAAACGGCAAACTCATGGCCGAAGGAGTGGAAATAAAAACATATTCCTCCATCGAACACCAAAACATAAGTCAAATCACTTGTATTACATCGTACAGATTCAACAACCGCGAATGGAACATTGGATGCTTATGCCAAAGGAAAAAAGGCTGGCGCGCATTTTCTAATAGACTAATCTGGCAATATTTACCAGACAGCAAGCATGCTTAAAGCTTGTTGGCACGTCGGTATATTATTGCCTCGTTGCCAAATCGAAAAAAACTGTAATCCAAAAGAATTAAAGACAATATTCGCGTTAATACACGAAAAAGGAATTGGGTTTGGCCAACGAGCGAGAAACTTGTCGCGCCATGAAACCAATAAATCGTATCCTCTTAGATATCCATCTAATACCGATTCCATCGGCATCGAAGTCGTTGGAAAATTTTTACCGTCTGAAAAATCATTTGAAAAACCCACTCCGCAGCAACTTAAATCACTGAAATGGCTAGTTGAAATACTAGCCAAAGAGTATAATCTAGACATAAAATCAGATGTTTATGCTCATGGTGCAATAGCTAGGAAGGAAGTATCAGAGGGTGCACAACTGCTCCAGTATCTATTTTCTGGAGTGATACGATGAAACACAGCATGATCTTAGCGTTACTCTTGATTGCGTGCTCGCCATCCCGTCAGGCTGCGGAGCATGGCAGGCATATCGATGTTGTGTCAATCGAAAAGGAGGTAGATAAGAGCTCTCCCGGCTACGAATTGTGTAATTCATTTACGTTAACCAAAGAGAATGTTGCAACCTATTTTTCTACCGCGGATGAGGTCAACGAATACGAATTTGGTGATGAAGCCATCATTTTTCCATGTAACTATCATGGATCGATAAAAATCGACGGACATCTTCTACAATGGAAAATATTCCCCGCAGGCGCGGGATATCTATATAACGAATCCGTTAATAAAAGATATCTGTGTAAAAAAGACTGTCGTGATGCCTTACCAAATCTGTGTTAGAACAGGCGCACATCAGCATGGTAGGTCGGGAATCCCTTCCCGACATACAGCGTTTTCAATTTCAGACGGTTACTAAAGAAAAGTCCTCGGCCTGTTGGAAATACCCTTGAGCATCATTCGGGGTCATGGATTGGGCGGCTCGGTGAAGGATGTCGAGGAGGTGGTCCACGGTGCGTGGCTTCTCGCGTTTAAGCACGTGTTTGACTTTGGACCACGCTTCCTCACTCGGATTGAGTTCCGATGAGTACGGCGGCAGGTAGACATAACGGACGTGATGCCGGTCCAGAAACGCCCGAACAACGCGCGCCCGGTGGACCGGATGGCGGTCGAGAATCAGGGTCTTGCCGGCGAGCAACAGCGGCAGCACAGAGACGTCGAGATACGCCACGAAACGTGCCGCGGTCAGCGGGCCTTGATAGCACCACTGGGCGTCCGGGCCTTGCTCGGTCAACACGGCGACGGTGTTCACGGTCTCGCCGGGCGACACCGGCTGTTCGTCGATCACGCGTTCACCCCGTGGGGCGCGGCCATAAGGCAAGGTCATGTTCAGACGGGCACCGGTTTCATCGAGGTAGAGGCGCTGGTCGAAGGGGATGGCATCGACGACGTGGTGATCGTGGTCGGTTTGGGCTTGATGCTCCGGGCGGTTCTTCTGGGGGTCGTCGGTGGACTTTTTTTTCGCGTGATCCGGAGACGCCGGAGGGTGTTGAACATCGTGCCGACGCTGACGGTGACGCCATAGGTGTCGGCATAGCGTTCACGGAGTTCCTCCAGGGTGAGGTCCACCTCCTCGCGGAGCAGGGCCTGCAAGTACAGCTCGCCCTCGGCGGAGATGGCGCGCGGACGGCCGGCATGGCTGGGCTTCGGGGCCAATTGGCCGGTTTCGATGAAGAGCTTCTTAAGCACGTGAACGGTGTTCGGGCTGACCCGGAACAGCGCGGCCGTCTTGCGCACGCTGTGCGTCAGGGCGTAGCTGAACATCCGGATTCTCAGATCGAGTGAGTAAGCTTTCATGACACGACTCCAAGGTGATGTTCACCTTTCGACCTTAACAGGCTGTTGAAATTCGCCTCCATGCCTTCGGCTTTACCCCTTATCGGCGGCTTAATTTTTAGTGCTGAAGGTCCTTTTAGCTCTGAAATCCCGGTTCTAGCCGGTTTTCATCCCCCCGCTTGGGGGTTCTTGCCGCCTTTCGGCGAATTTTGGGCAGACGCCCGCCTAGGCCGTCGACCATCGCCAGCCGAACAGCCCACCCAACCGGGTCAGGTTGTAGGCGGCGAACGTGAACACGGTCTGGGCCGCCACCTTCTTCAAACCCCGGAACCGGGTCTGGCGTAACCCGCCCACGGTCTTCGACCACCCGAAGATTTCTTCCACCCGCTTGCGCCTCTTCAGGCTGGTCCGGTAGCCGGGGTGTCGGGTGGTGCGGCCATCGATGGCGGAGCCTTTTTCCTTCCGGGCGACATGCGGCGTGACCCGCTGCTCCCGGAGAGCTTGCACGAACTCCGGCACGTCGTAAGCCTTGTCCGCCCCGACCGTCGCGCCGGGCTTCGTGACGGTGCGACCGATCATGATCTTGGCCGCGTCCCGTTCCGCCGTGCCGGTGGCGTGCGTCACCTCGACATCCACGACCAGGCCGGTCCGGTTTTCCATCAGGGCATGGCCCATGAAGCACAGTTGGGCTTTATCCCCTTCGCTTTTCTTGTAAAGGCGGGCCTCCGGATCCGTGGTCGAGGCGTGGGTTGCGTTGGCGCGCTTTTCGCCCTTGAAATCAACCGTGGGATTCCGGCCACCGGCCTCCGGCGGGGGAGAACTGCCATCCTTTTTCACAAAGCTCTTCATGGAGGCCCACGCCTGGATCAGCGTGCCGTCCACCGAGAAATGCTCGTCCGACAAAAGGTCCTGCCATTCCGCCAGCAACACGACCCGCTCGAAAAACAGCCGGGAAATCCGCTCGTTCAGCAACCGATCCCGGTTGGCGCTGAAGGTGGAGTGGTCCCAGACCTCGGCATCCAGGGGCAGCCCGACAAACCAGCGGTACAAAAGATTGAATTCGATCTGCTGGACCCACTGCCGCTCGGAGCGGACAGAGAACAAGACTTGGATGAGACTGGCGCGCAGCAGCCGCTCCGGCGGAATCGACTCCCGGCCGGTCCGGGCATAGAGGGCATCAAATTCCGAGTCCAGCGTGGTCAGCAGAATGTCGACCACGGCCCGGAGCTTCCGAAGGGGATGATCCTTGGGAATCCGGTCTTCCAAGGTTCGGTAGCTGAAGAGTTCTTGCTGGGTGATGTCGGCGCCGCGCATGAAAGAGTCCAAAGTATCTTGAAATGATATTATTTTGCCATGACAAACAATCGTTTATGCCTATTTTAGGCGCTCCATCCAACGAATTTATGCGGCTTCCGGGGCCGAGAAAATCAACAGCCTGTTAAGTAATCGCAAAAATTTAAATTTGCTGTAACTGTCCCTGAAAGGCTCGCTCCAAAAAATTTGGGTCGCCAATTTTATGGTCCGACAAGCTCCTAGATAGTGCCTGAACGGAAATCAATTAAAGTCATAACTATCAATGTATTATAATTATTTCGCAGCACGAAGATGTGTTGTTCTGACACCAGTTTTGCCCTATTTCGGGCGAAAATCAGCCTGCAACCACCTCAAAACCAAAATCTTCGTTACCCGAAATCGTATGCGTACCGTCATTCAGCCACAACTCAAATTCGGTGAAACCGATATTGCCGCCATCGTCCTCGATCCCAAATCGCGCGATGACATCCCTCAATTACTGCGTGGACTGCAATACATTTATACCGAGGTCAGCTTGCGTCAGCGGGTATTTGCCATTCTGGAAGAGATGATACCTGACCGTGCGAACGGGCAAGGCAAAGCCAACCGCCAAACCGGGCGGCCTGGCATGGAGCAGTGGAAGATACGGGTGTTGGGCGTACTGCGCTTGGGTCTCGATGCGGATTACGACCGGATTCAAGAGTTGGCCAACCAACACAAGACGATCCGGCAGATGCTGGGGCATAGCGATTGGCTGGACGAGCAGGAGTACGAGTTGCAGACGATTCGGGACAACGTCAGCTTGTTCACGCCCGAGCTATTGGACCGCATCAACCAGGAAGTGGTTAACGCGGGGCACTCGCTGTTAAAAAAAACGCCGAGGAAAGCCTCAAAGCCCGCGCTGATTCCTTTGTGGTCAAAACCCACGTGCATTTCCCCACCGATACCAACTTGCTGTGGGATGCGATTCGCAAAGCCATTCAAACCTGTGCGGCACTCTGCGATACATTGGATTTGACCGAATGGCGGCAAAGCGCTTATCACTTGCGGTGTTTCAAGAAAAGCTACCGTCTGATTCAAAAGCTCAAGCATTCCACCTCACAAGATGAAGCCAAGCGGCAGGCCAAGCAGGCGCAAATCGAAACGGCTTATCAGACCTATCTCGACCAAGCTGAAGCCTATCAGCAACGGGCACATGCTACCCGGCAACGCCTGAACCAAGCGCATGGCCTACCGACACCGATGTTGGCAGACCTTGATGCCTACCTGGCGCATGCCGAGCGGCAGATCGACCAGATTCGTCGCCGCGTCCCGCGAGGTGAAACCATTCCGCATGGCGAAAAAGTCTTTTCCATTTTTCAGCCCCATACCGAGTGGATCAGCAAAGGCAAGGCGGGCGTACCGGTCGAATTGGGCTTGCGGGTGGCGGTCGTCGAAGATCAACACCGCTTCATCCTACACCATCAAGTCATGGAAAAAACCACCGACGATCAAATCGCCGTGTCCCTGGTCGAACACAGCCAAACCCGCTTTCCGGCAGTAACGGCCATCCGCTTGGACAAGGGCTTTCACAGTCCAAGTAATCAGGTCGAGCTCAAGCAACACCTGGAAAACGTCATATTGCCGAAAAAAGGCCGGCTATCGGAAGCCGACAAAGTCCGCGAATCCGACCCGACATTTGTCCGCCTGCGCCGCCAACACTCGGCTGTTGAATCGGCAATCAATGCACTCGGTGTGCATGGCCTGGACAAATGTCCCGATCATGGCATTGACGGCTTCAAGCGCTATGTTGCCCTCGCGGTCGTGGCGCGCAACATTCAGCGCCTGGGAGCCGTTTTACGCGAGCAAGAACAACAAGCGGCGAATCGACGACGAGGGCCGTATAAAAAAGCGGCCTAAAGACAGGGCTGATGGCAGAAAAATCCCGAAGTGCAGGAAAGGTGCGTCCAAAATTTGCCCCCAAATGGCAAATTGGCATCATGGAGTGCGCCTGGCGGGAAAAAATGCTGGCCTGGACCGAAAAACGGCTGACGTGACTCCCAGTGAGTCAGCAAAACCATGAAAAAATCGAGTTTTCTTACAGACACTAGATAACTCGTTAGATCAGAATTGAACGTAAATGGAGGTTAAAAGTGACAAGTAATCAATTAAAAGACCGTGAACTTTTTGAAAGTGCAATCAGAGCCTTAGAAGCAGAAATTGCAAATATAGGAGTTCATTTGACAATAGACTCCTCTGCGAGGCAGACATATACAAAGCAAATCCATGCGATGTCAACGGAATTAAGAATGATGGCATCTACTGGAAAGATAAGCTGGGCACAGGCAGCTCAACAAGCAAATGAGGCCAGAAATCTGATTATGGAGGTTATCAGAACAAGAAGCACTCCAGTTGGATTAGCAATTGCCCAGAGTATGAAGCGCCAAGGAAGAACGTTAAACGATCTTGTAGCTAAAAAAGCTCAAAATTTATATGGAGGTGGAGTCAGATTCGATAATCTGACAGTACAGCAACAAAATAAGGTTTTCTCTGAGATAGTGAAATCAGCGGGTAAATCAGAGCCTAAAGTAACAGTTGCGATGCAGAAGCTTTCTCATGCTGGTAGAGGGCTGATATTTTTATCAATTGCTTTATCTGTGTATACGGTTGCAACTGCAGAAAACATGTTTGATGCTGCAGGCAAGGAAGTTGCTGTTACGGGGGCGGGAATTGGTGGAGGTATAGCGGGTGGAGCGCTTGCAGGTCTAGCCTGTGGACCTGGGGCACCTGTTTGCGTCACAGTAGGAGCCTTTGTTGGTGGAGGTTTAGCAGCTTTTGGTGTGGGTTTTATTTGGTAGGAGTTAAACGATGAAACTGCTCGATCAAGAGGAATTTTCTACAAAATTGGTTTCTGAATCTACGGAAACAGAATCTCCTAAAAGTCAAGTCCTGGTTAATGGAGAAGCGGTTGATTCATTTATTGATGGGGCTACATTTGAAGCCTGTATTCAATATGAAGAGTTCTATTTAGTCTTCACAACAAATGACTGTCCCTACGAAGAGTCGTTAAATATTAGTCTTCTTGATAAACAATATCACGTTCTGGACCATGCGGTTTTAGTCTGGCCATATAGTACTGGAAAGTTTAGGCTATTAGATATAGTTCAACCTAATTTAGTGACTTTTGAGTTCTTCGGTGAAACCACCTGGAAAGTCGAGCTCTATCCACATAAGCGACTCATAACCCCGTTCTTTTCAGAACCAAGGGGCGTATGGAGAAAATTCAAACTACGCCATTATTTTAAAGTTGGTGGAAAACCAATACCGCAATCTGCATAAAATAATTTAACAAAACGTTATATCGTACAAATTATTCGCCATACCAGTGAACGTAGCCTTATTACTAGACATTATCGGAAACCACCTTTCATAACCGGAACAGAGGAAAAGGCCGGCTATCAATAACTCTGGTTTCGGCAGTAGCGCCTGTAATTGTGCAGGCCGCAGGCCAATTCAATGACGACATCGTCGTAGCCTTCCTTGGTGTTCCTGAACACGTCTTTGACGACGCGGCACCGCTTGATTCCCGAGAGGATGTGTTCGATGATCACGCGGATGCTTGAGTGGAGCCGGTTGGCCTCCTGGTCGTCGGCCGAAAGCCGGCCGTTACGCGGTAAGCGTCCGGCCATCCGCATTCTTTCCCGGCCGTAACGCGCGAGTCACAGTATCGCCATGATCCTACAGAGGTGGAGATGGCGGTGACGAAGCAAGAGCGAGAGAGGTATTGGCGTGAACTGCAAGAGCGGCAGGCGGCAAGCGGGTTGTCGGTACGGGCTTGGTGTGGTCGGGAGACGGTCGATTATGCCACGTTTATGTACTGGCGGCGGCGCTTGGGGCGGATCGATGCAGTTGAGCCGCTGACGCTGATCCGGGTGACGGAAGGGGAAGCGGTCGGCGACGGCCTGTGGTTATCGGTGGGCGGCGTTCGCATCGAGGTGAAGCCCGGGTTCGATGCCGCCTTGCTGAAGCAGGTTGTGGCGGCCCTGGCGGCGTGATGCTGGCGACGCTGCTGAGTGCACCGGCGGTGTACGTGGTCGCCGAGCCCTGCGATCTGCGCAAGTCCATTGATGGCCTGGCGCTGGCGGTGGAGAGCAGCCTGAGGACTTCGCCGTTGTCGGGTTCGGTGTTCGTGTTTTTCAACCGCGGCCGGGACAAGGTGAAGCTGCTGTGGTGGGACCGTCACGGCTTCTGGTTGGCGTACAAGCGGCTGGAAAAAGGCCGGTTCCGCAAGCCCGTGAATGGGGCGATTTCGCGCTCGGAACTGCTGCTGTTGCTGGAAGGCGTGGACTTGTCGGTGGCCCGTTTTCGCGAGGTCCGGGCGAGCCGGATCGGATGAAGGAAAGATGGCGGAAACCCGCATGATCACTGGGTTTCGGGGTGGTCGGCAGGGTATAATAACCGCCATGAATGCTGCCGTTCTCGCCGAAGAAAATCGCACACTGAAAGCCACCCTGGCCCAGCGTGAAGCTCGCATCGAGAGCCTGGAATTCGACTTGGCGCAGCTGAAGAAACGGCTGTTCGGTGTTCGTTCCGAAGTAAGCGTTCGGCGGTACCCGGACTTGTGGTCGCAGTGGCGAACGGTTAAGTGGTCGCTTGTTACGCCCCGGGCAGCTTGCAGTTGTGAGGAAGCAGGCTGTCGATGTCCTTCTGCTTGGTGGAAGGCAGGCGGTTGAGGACATCCTTCAGATAGGCCTCCGGATTGATGCCCAGCTCCTTGCAGGTCTGGATCAGGCTGAAGACGGTGGCGGCGACCTGGCCGCCCTTGGGCGAGCCGAGGAACAGCCAGTTCTTGCGGCCGATGGTCAGCGGGCGGATGGCCCGTTCGCTCCGGTTGTTGTCGATCTCCAGGCGACCGTCTTCGGTATAGCGCTCCAGCGCCGGCCAGTTCTTGAGGGCATAGCCGATGGCCTGGGCAGTGGGGGTCTTGGGCGCCAGCTGGCGCAGCCGGTCTTCGAGCCAGGCCTTGAACTCGGCCAGGATCGGCCGCGCCTGTTCCTGCCGTAGCTTTCGGGTGCCTTCGGCGTCGAGTTGCTGTTCCTTGGCCTCCCGTTCGATGGCGTAGAGCCGGCCGATGTACTCCAAGGCCTCATGGGCGCTGATGCGCTTGCCGTTCTCGGTCTGTCGGGCAATCTCGAAGAACTTGCGGCGCGCATGCGCCCAGCACGCCACTTCCAGGACCTTGCCCGCGGCGAAGATCTGGTCGTAACCGGCATAGGCGTCCGCCTGCAGGTAGCCGCTGTAGCCTTCCAGTTTGGCCTTGGGATGCTTGCCCGCCCGGGTTTCGGTGTGGTCATAGACGACGATGGGCGGCGAGTGGCCGGCGTATACCCAAAACCGGGTTTCCCGCGTCTTGCCGCGGTCCTGCACCGCCACAGTGGTGTCGTCCGAGAAGATCACCGGCTGTTGCTTGAGCAACGCCAGCATCCGCTCGACCAAGGGCTGCAGCTGCCAGCCGCTCTGGATGACCCAGTCGCACAACGTGGTGCGGGCAATGGGGACACCCTGGTGGGCAAAGATTTGCTCGATGCGGTACAGCGGCAGGTGATAGCCGTATTTGGCCATCAGCAGATGTGCCAGAAGACCCGGCAGAGGGATGCCCTGCTCGATGATTTGCGGCGGGGCCGGTACCGTGGTCAACTGCCCTTGGCACTTCGCGCAGGCGCACTTTTCCCGCCGCGTTTCCACGACCTTCAGTTGCGCCGGGACGTAATCCAAGCGTTCGGAGCTTTCGTAGCCGATCACCGGCCGTTCCTCACCGCAGGCAGGACACTGCCGGTCTTGTGCCGACAACGGCAATACCACGATCTCTCGCGGCAGATGCGCCGGCAGTGCGGTGCGCTTCGGTTGATTCTTGGCGGGCGATTGCACCACCACCGTCTTGAACGCCACCGGACTGGCGACGGGGGCGTCCTCGGGCACCTCATCCCACAGCGGCAGTTGGTCGATGTCGGGGAGGGTCGCCAGTCGCTCGGAACGGGCGCCGAACAGCAGCTTCTTCAGCTGCGCCAGGTCGAATTCCAGCCGTTCGATGCGCGCCTCGCGCTGGGCCAGGGTGGCCTTTAGAGTACGATTTTCTTCGGCGAGAGCGGCGGCATTCATGGCTGCCATTATACCCGGTGGACCACCCGAAAGCCCAGCTCTGATGCGGGTTTCAGGCACTTTCGACTCAGCCGACCCGACCCGCGCGAACCGCGCGGAAACGGGCCACCGTCAGGTCCACGCCTTCCAGCAACAGCAGCAGGTCCGAGCGCGAAATCGTCCCCTGAACCGGCTTGCGGAAGCGGCCTTTCTCCAGCCGCTTGTAGGCCAGCCAGAAACCGTGACGATCCCACCACAACAGCTTCACCTTGTCCCGGCCCCGGTTGAAAAACACGAACACCGCACCCGATAACGGCGAATGCCCCAGACTGCTCTCCACCGCCAGCGCCAAACCATCGATGGACTTGCGCAAATCGACCGGCTCGGCCACCACATACACCGCCGCCGCACTCAGAATCGTCGCCAGCATCACGAGACCAATGCGGCCACCACCTGCTTCAACAACCCGGCATCGAACCCCGGTTTCACCTCGATGCGAACCCCGCCCACCGACAACCACAGACCACCGACTGCTGTCTCACCGCCATCTACCCGCATCAACGTCAGTGGCGCCACCACCGCTGGCTGCGCTACGCGTCGACGCCAGTAGATGAACGCCGCATAGCTGACCGCCTCGCGCGCACACCAAGCGCGCACCGACAACCCACTCCCTGCCTGTTGCTCCAGCAGGACTCGCCAATGCATCTCTCGTTCTTGTTTCGTCATCGCCATCTCCTCCTCTTCGGGAATATGGCGATACTGTGACTCAGGCGCTAATCGGTGGGAATTATGCGGACAGCCGGACGCTTACGTTCCGAACGGCTGCAAAATCTCCCGGACATCGAACAACTGCCGCTGTGGGCGGGAGTGCCCGAGGACGCCCTCGCCGCCAGTCCGGTGGACTTCAAGACGGTGGTGAAATCGCCTGCCAAGAATCCACCGAAGCGCACCGCGTTGCCGGAGCATCTGCCGCGAGAGATCGTGGTCTTGCCGCTGTCGGAGCAAGACCGGCAGTGTCCCGCCTGCGGCGAGGAACGGCCGGTGATCGGCTACGAGAGTTCCGAACGGCTGGACTACGTCCCGGCGCAGTTGAAGGTCGTCGAGACCCGCCGGGAAAAGTGCGCCTGTTCCAAGTGCCAAGGGCAGCTGACCACGGTGCCGGCACCCCCGCAGATCATCGAACAGGGCATCCCGCTACCCGGCCTACTGGCGTATCTGCTGATGGCCAAATACGGCTATCACCTACCGCTGTACCGCATCGAACAAATCTTCGCCCACCAGGGCGTCCCCATCGCCCGCACCACCTTGTGCGACTGGGTCATCCAAAGCGGCTAGCAACGTAAGCGTCCGGCTGTCCGCATAATTCCCACCGATTAGCGCCTGAGTCACAGTATCGCCATATTCCCGAAGAGGAGGAGATGGCGATGACGAAACAAGAACGAGAGATGCATTGGCGAGTCCTGCTGGAGCAACAGGCAGGGAGTGGGTTGTCGGTGCGCGCTTGGTGTGCGCGCGAGGCGGTCAGCTATGCGGCGTTCATCTACTGGCGTCGACGCGTAGCGCAGCCAGCGGTGGTGGCGCCACTGACGTTGATGCGGGTAGATGGCGGTGAGACAGCAGTCGGTGGTCTGTGGTTGTCGGTGGGCGGGGTTCGCATCGAGGTGAAACCGGGGTTCGATGCCGGGTTGTTGAAGCAGGTGGTGGCCGCATTGGTCTCGTGATGCTGGCGACGATTCTGAGTGCGGCGGCGGTGTATGTGGTGGCCGAGCCGGTCGATTTGCGCAAGTCCATCGATGGTTTGGCGCTGGCGGTGGAGAGCAGTCTGGGGTATTCGCCGTTATCGGGTGCGGTGTTCGTGTTTTTCAACCGGGGCCGGGACAAGGTGAAGCTGTTGTGGTGGGATCGTCACGGTTTCTGGCTGGCCTACAAGCGGCTGGAGAAAGGCCGCTTCCGCAAGCCGGTTCAGGGGACGATTTCGCGCTCGGACCTGCTGCTGTTGCTGGAAGGCGTGGACCTGACGGTGGCCCGTTTCCGCGCGGTTCGCGCGGGTCGGGTCGGCTGAGTCGAAAGTGCCTGAAACCCGCATCAGAGCTGGGCTTTCGGGTGGTCCACCGGGTATAATGGCAGCCATGAATGCCGCCGCTCTCGCCGAAGAAAATCGTACTCTAAAGGCCACCCTGGCCCAGCGCGAGGCGCGCATCGAACGGCTGGAATTCGACCTGGCGCAGCTGAAGAAGCTGCTGTTCGGCGCCCGTTCCGAGCGACTGGCGACCCTCCCCGACATCGACCAACTGCCGCTGTGGGATGAGGTGCCCGAGGACGCCCCCGTCGCCAGTCCGGTGGCGTTCAAGACGGTGGTGGTGCAATCGCCCGCCAAGAATCAACCGAAGCGCACCGCACTGCCGGCGCATCTGCCGCGAGAGATCGTGGTATTGCCGTTGTCGGCACAAGACCGGCAGTGTCCTGCCTGCGGTGAGGAACGGCCGGTGATCGGCTACGAAAGCTCCGAACGCTTGGATTACGTCCCGGCGCAACTGAAGGTCGTGGAAACGCGGCGGGAAAAGTGCGCCTGCGCGAAGTGCCAAGGGCAGTTGACCACGGTACCGGCCCCGCCGCAAATCATCGAGCAGGGCATCCCTCTGCCGGGTCTTCTGGCACATCTGCTGATGGCCAAATACGGCTATCACCTGCCGCTGTACCGCATCGAGCAAATCTTTGCCCACCAGGGTGTCCCCATTGCCCGCACCACGTTGTGCGACTGGGTCATCCAGAGCGGCTGGCAGCTGCAGCCCTTGGTCGAGCGGATGCTGGCGTTGCTCAAGCAACAGCCGGTGATCTTCTCGGACGACACCACTGTGGCGGTGCAGGACCGCGGCAAGACGCGGGAAACCCGGTTTTGGGTATACGCCGGCCACTCGCCGCCCATCGTCGTCTATGACCACACCGAAACCCGGGCGGGCAAGCATCCCAAGGCCAAACTGGAAGGCTACAGCGGCTACCTGCAGGCGGACGCCTATGCCGGTTACGACCAGATCTTCGCCGCGGGCAAGGTCCTGGAAGTGGCGTGCTGGGCGCATGCGCGCCGCAAGTTCTTCGAGATTGCCCGACAGACCGAGAACGGCAAGCGCATCAGCGCCCATGAGGCCTTGGAGTACATCGGCCGGCTCTACGCCATCGAACGGGAGGCCAAAGAACAGCAACTCGACGCCGAAGGCACCCGAAAGCTACGGCAGGAACAGGCGCGGCCGATCCTGGCCGAGTTCAAGGCCTGGCTCGAAGACCGGCTGCGCCAGCTGGCGCCCAAGACCCCCACTGCCCAGGCCATCGGCTATGCCCTCAAGAACTGGCCGGCGCTGGAGCGCTATACCGAAGACGGTCGCCTGGAGATCGACAACAACCGGAGCGAACGGGCCATCCGCCCGCTGACCATCGACCGCAAGAACTGGCTGTTCCTCGGCTCGCCCAAGGGCGGCCAGGTCGCCGCCACCGTCTTCAGCCTGATCCAGACCTGCAAGGAGCTGGGCATCAATCCGGAGGCCTATCTGAAGGATGTCCTCAACCGCCTGCCTTCCACCAAGCAGAAGGACATCGACAGCCTGCTTCCTCACAACTGCAAGCTGCCCGGGGCGTAACAAGCGACCACTTAACCGTTCGCCACTGCGACCACAAGTCCGGGTACCGCCGAACGCTTACCCAAGCGCAACCCCCGCCCCGGCCAGCGTAACGACCTGTGGGACGCGCTGGTCAAGTTCAAAGCCTGGCAACTACATGGCCGCGAGGGCTCGAAGAAGCTGGAGAAAACTTATTTTCAACCGAGCTTCCACACCGAGCGCTGGCGGCAGGCTCTGCTGCGCGATAGTACCGACAAACTCACCCCGGCGGGCGAAGCTTTCGCGAACCTGCCCGATACCGGCGCGTGGGACGGCCAGATCTGGGGCATACACGACTTATTCCCGGAGGAACCGACAACAGATCCTGAAGCAGCTGAATATCCGTTATCCCCAGGACTGCCACGCGATCCGAAAGAGGCCGAGAACAAGGTGCGCCAGAACGTTACCCCAGCATTGCGCGATTTGGTCATCGGGTATTTCGCCGAGCCTGCCAAGTCGGTCTTGGACAAATGGCAGGCGAACCAAGACCTGACCGCAGAACAGCTTCGAGGAGAATGGCAGAAAGCCGTCAAAGCACCGCCACAGGAATTCAACCGCGCCGCCCGTGAAGTCCAGCGCTTCTTCGAGCCGGAAGACTCGCCGGCGTTGCCGCTGTGGAAAGAATGGGTCAAGGAGGCTCTGAACGACGGGCTTTCTGTTCACGAAAGTGCAGTGACACAACCGCACTCGGTGCCGTTCGGTCTCTACGCACCATTTGCCGACCTCAACAGAAAAATGGAGGACATCGCCCGCGAAGTCGCCAAGCTCGACGGCTTCGACGTCGTCCTGCGCAGCCTGTCCATCGACCAGCAAACGCCGCTGGATACCGCCAGGCACTGGGTAGTGCCGGTACGCGCATGGGCGCGAAATGACGAATGGCGGTCGGAAGACGGCAGCCTGCAAGGCTCGCACGACGCCAACGGCTTGGCCCGTCCGCAATATGTCGAGGCCATGCTGGACAAAGGCCTTTACGACGAAAAAGGCACGCTGAAGGACGGTCTGCTCGACCCCGACTGCGTCGAGGCCCGCGACTGGAATCTCTCAGCCGGGCAATACAAACCGTTCGATTTCACCCAGTGGAAGAGCGACAAGAGCGTTGTCGAGCTGATCGCCGAGTTGCGTGAAACCGAACGGCGAATCATCGGCGGGCTGGATAAGTTGCTGGCGATGGTGGAGGGGCGGGAATGAGGCTGCCTGAGAGTTGGGTCGAGACGACCGTTGGGCAGGTCGTAGTTGACCTTCAACCGGGATTTGCCCAAAGACCCGGCGAAGAGGACGAAGGAACAACGCCCCAGATTCGTACCCACAATATCAGTCCAGACGGCAAGATAGCTCTAGAAGGCATCAAACACGTGTCCTCCAACGGTAAAGATCTCGAGAAATACCGGCTCGCGGTTGGAGACGTGCTATTCAATAACACCAACAGTGAGGAGTGGGTAGGTAAAACAGCTTTATTTGACCAGCAAGGCGAATATGTATTTTCTAACCACATAACGCGTTTACGCGTTAATGATGAGCTGATCCTGCCGGATTATTTGGCCAGCTATCTGCATTTGCTTTGGGCAAAGGGTTATTCAAGGACAAAGGCTAAACGCTGGGTTAGCCAGGCGGGAATTGAAGGAACGGCTTTAGCTGCTTTCAAGCTTCCGCTGCCAACACTTCCCGAGCAACAGCGGATCGTCGATGTGCTGCGCCGCACTGAAGCAATTGGCAACCTCCGCAAGAAGGCACAAGCCATAATCGACAAGCTAGCAAAACAACGGTTCGTCGAAATGTTCGGGCATCCCGCAGAGAACCCGAAAAACTTCGCGTCTTTGCCCTTTCAGGAATTTGGCACCTTGGACCGGGGAGTATCCAAACATCGGCCGCGTGACGCCAGCCATTTATTCGGTGGTCCCTATCCGTTTATCCAGACCGGCGATGTCTCCAATGCAGGAGACTGGATCACCACATACAAAGCGACCTACTCAGAGGCGGGCCTCGCACAAAGCAAGCTTTGGCCGAAAGGAACTTTGTACATCACTATCGCTGCCAACATCGCCAAGGCGGCAATCTTAGAGTTCGACGCGTGTTTTCCGGACAGCGTTGTAGGCTTTACACCGACGGAAGGGGTATACAGCGAATACGTGTTGTATTGCTTGCGTTTTTACCAAGAGTTCTTTGAACATCGCGCACCGAAATCTGCGCAGATGAATATCAATCTCGATGCCTTACGAACTCTGCGAATGCCTAAACCACCCGAGGCATTGCAGCGCGAGTTTGCCGAGTTCGTGCGGGAAATCCGTTTGCTGAACACCGCATCAACTACACAGGTCCGCTGTCACGAGGACTTGGTCAAAGAATTAAGAGTCGCCGCATTCATAGGAGAGCTCACCGCCCAATGGCGAGAGGATCACTATTCAGCAATCACACAAGCCGCCAGAGAAAGAGACGACATCCTCCATGCTCGGGGCACGAGGATACATTCAAGCTACGTTGCATTGTTTCCTTCGCCTGACATTTCCATCAAGCACTCCTCGGAACATATTCGCGCCGCCCGCCGCTGGCTGATCGACGAACTGAGCGAATTCCAGTTCGAGGTGTGGAACATGTTGCACCAAGACTGGCAACGCTTGGTGTTTGTCGATGACCCGGAAGTATTCGATGATTTTTGCACCAATCCCGACACCGCCCGGCGTATCGAGCGTTTCGAGGCCTCGCCCAACCGCGTCCGCCGCACTCTGGAGCAGTTGGCGGCGCTGGGGCTGATCGCCAAGGTAAGTCTGCCCAAGTTCAACGCAGCAACCCAGCAAACGGAATACCTGACCGCCTTCCGCCCCTTGCGTGAAGACGAAAATACCCGGCAGAGCGATGCGGACTGGCTACGCCGCGAGTTGAACACCGGCCAGACCGAGACTGGGGCATGAGGCTGCGCTATCTCCGCTTGAAGGACTATCCGCCCATCAAGGACATCGCGGTGCGCTTCGCCAGCGGCTCGCCTTTGAAACGGGAGTGCGCCATCCACTTCGTGGTGGGTGTGAACGGCAGCGGCAAGTCCAACCTGCTGCGCGCCATAGCCGAAGTGTTTCTAGCTCTGGCCGATCAGCGCGTGCCGCAGTTTCCGGTAAGCCTGATTTATGAACTCGGTGTTCGCGGCACGACCAACCATCGCACATTGGTGCTCGATTGCCCCGGCAGCCGCAACAGTGCCAGCTTATGGGCGGCAGAACGGTTCGCCTGGCCGGATAACGCGGACGCTGATCTGTTCGAGTCGGCTCTGCTCCGCTTGCGCGAAAACGCCGAACCGCCTCTGCGTGGCTTTACACCGGTGATCGCTCCCGGCGATTGGCCCTCCCGCGCCGCGACCCCGCCGCAGATGGCGCTGCCGAACGCTGTACTGGCGTACACCACCGGCGCCATGCAGCCGTGGCACAACCTGTGGAGCCGCAGCCAGGATAGCGATAGCGTGGACCTAGTGTCGCAAGCTGAAGATTACGATCCGAGCCTAGAACGCCCGGCGGACTGGAGCGTTGCCCACGAGTTTGCGCTCCAGACAGCCGCAGACTCTGTCGGCGAGGGTTCGGCGATCGAATCCGTTCCAGCCGGGCAAAACCTTTTCCGCCGTCCAATTCTGCTGACGCCCGCGCTGCTCAAATGCGCCTTGCTGGCCGTCGCATTGCCGCAGTCCTTAATCGACACGACAGACCATCTCCGCGACCCAGAATACGATGCCGTCATGGCAAAGCTGCGCAAACGGGACAACAACTTGTCGCCGCTGCAAGAATTGCTGGAACGCGGCGGTTGGCACCACCTCGTCTCGGTCGCCTTTCGCAGCCGTCTGCAACCCAAGGCTTGGCCGCGCGCACTTTGCGAAACCGCCCACGATTGGCTGCTGTGCGCCGGGGAAGTGATCGCCGAACCGCACCCTACCGAGTCGCGCCGAACCCTGTTCTTCGACCTCAGAGGGCAGTTCAACGGCCAGGATGTGAAGACACTCCGGCCTAACGACGGCCTTAGCATCAGCACTACCCAGGGCGAAGCCCTGTGGGCGCTACTGGGCGGCGCGGACACTACGACCTTCGAGCTGTTCATGAAGCTAGTCGAACTGCATCAAGCCGGTCTATTCGACGATGTCGAGCTGCGTCTAAGGCGGCAACCCAAGCTCGATGAGATAACGGATAGCGACGTCAGGAATCAGGACGTCGGCGTGCTGCGCTTCGAGGAGCTGTCCGACGGCGAGCAAATGGTACTGGGGCGCATGGCGCTGTTTCATCTGCTGGCAGGCCAGCAGGACGCCTTGCTGCTGCTGGACGAACCGGAAACCCATTTCAACGACAAGTGGAAGCGCGAGATCGTCGACATCATCGACGATGCCATCGGCCAAACGGCCAACGATGTGCTGATTTCCACGCATTCGGCCATCGTGTTGAGCGACGTGTTCAATGATGAAATCGTGATGGTGCGGAAAACCGCCGATGGCTCGGAGACTCGTTCCGTAACCGAACAAACCTTCGCCACCGATCCCAGCGCCTTGATGATGACGGTGTTCGAAGCCGACGACAGCATCGGCAAAAGGGCACAGGAATTCATCGAGCGAAAATTGCGGCAGGCCACCGGAACAGCGGAGGATATTCAGCAACTGGAAAAACTGATTGCCCGCATGGGCTCCGGCTTTTATCGCAGCGAACTGCGCACGCTGTTGAACCGATGGAAAGGCGTCGGCAATGCTTAAGCCTATCCACCATGTGCCTTGCTCACCCGCCCTGCGTGCTTGTCGTCGTCTGCAAGAGCATCTGGCAGCTTGGCTTTGTGATCCGGCTGTCGCCGCGGCAGATATCAGCCAGGCTAATCTGGTTCCGCCACGAGTGCCGACGCAAATCGAGGCGGACTGGCTTTGGGCGTTTTTACAGAAGGTAGACGCGAAGAAGTCACTGCTGGCACGTGCACAAACCTTGGCTTCGCTGCCGATAGCCGACAAGGGACTTTTACAACAGCGGGTTAATGTTGTTAGCGAATTGGCGAGCCAGTTTCAGTCCTCCCCCCCAGCTTGGCCTATAGCCACCCCACCCATTTCTAAGGAGGCTTGGCTGGCATTCAAGGAATTGATGGAGGCTTTCTACGAAAAAGGCTTGCGCGGCGGGCTGCCTTACGCGGCTGATGGTACTCCGGTGACGGTCGGAGGCGTGACATACGCTCAGTTCGTCCAAACGTTTCGGAATACACACCGGCTGAACCCGAATCCGGGTGCCCGAGAGGTTTGCGTTTTATGCGGTGGCCCGCTCGAAGATATCGAAGTTGACCATTGGATTGCCAAGAGCACCTATCCTCTGCTCAGCGTCTGCGCGGATAACCTGCTGCCCATCTGCGCCACGTGCAATTCCACGGACAATAAAGGCTCGAAACCGGTTCACAGCAATGGCAGTTTTGCCGATTGGTTCCACCCCTATTGGCGGAATGCCGGCGGCTGTATTCGATTGGACTACGATCTGCAAACGCTCTCGATTGGCACATCGGCAACAAACCCGGACGATACGACAAGGGTTGCTAAGCTCGATCAGCTACTCAACTTGGCTAAACGCTGGACGCGCGAGTTCAAGGCTGAATATATTAAACGGCGGGGCGACTTTCACCGACGCGGGCAACTACGGAAACACCACAATCAACCACATTACACGCAGGCCGAACTCTTAGCCCATATCCAAACAGAACAAGCTGTTCTGTCCCCAACCGAGCCGCATTACGAAGTGCACAGTACCGTGCTGGCTGCCCTCCTCGAGCAAGCGAGACTGGCGGCATGGGAAACGGAGCTAGGGCTTATTTGGGACGACGATGTTTCGGAGCAAGCCGCATGAACGATAACAAACCGTCCGGCGAATTCCTCCTCTACGAAACCGAAGACGGCCGTACCCGCGTCGAATGCCGCTTCGCCGACGACACGTTATGGTTAAGTCGAGCTCTGATGGCCGACTTGTTTCAGAAGGATGATCGCATGTTCAATGAACACCCGCAGAACATCTACGAGGAACAGCAGCTTGACCCGGAAGCAACCGTCCGGAAATTCCAAACAGCTCGCCAGAAAGGCAACCGCAAAGCCAGCCGCAACGTCGATACAAGCTCGATGCCATTCTCGCCGTGGGCTACCGGGTGCGCTCGGTGCGCGGCACACAGTCCCGCCGCTGGGCCACGGAGCGTTTGCGGGAATATCCGGTAAGGGGCTTCGCAGGAGGCGAGACAACTGGCGAAACCAAATTTTCTTCTAGGTCCGGGAAGCGTAGCTGTATGCCTTCCTCACATTTAAAGCTGATATGCTTCGTTTAACGCCCTCGATCGGAACAAGCCATGGATTTCACGATTCAGCGCCAACTCTCCATAGCCATCGAAAACAAGCCCGGTCGTCTCGCCGCCATCGGGCGGCTGATGGCGGGATGCGGGGTCAACATCAAGGATATTTGCGTGGTGGACAATGTCGAGCAGGGCATGATCCGGCTGATCACCAGCGATCCCGCGGCCTGCAAGGCTCAACTGGCGAGCGAGGGGCACGTCGCGCTGGAGGCCGATGTGATCGTTCTGATCCTGAAGGATCGGCCGGGCCAGTTGGAAGCCGTCGGCAGTGCGCTGAACCAGGCCGGAATCAATATCGACTACGCTTACGGCAGCGAGGATGCTCGCGAGGAGGAGTTGCGGCTGATCATCAAGGTGTCCAATCTCAAGAAAGCGGCCGAAGTCCTCTCGAGCCTGGAGGCCTGAAACATGGCGTCAGCGAAAGCCGGCCGCGTGGGAATTCTACCCGCGGGCGCCCTCGGGGTGAGTTTTTTCTACCACCTTACACGGCACGCCCGACAGATCGACGGCGGGGTTTATTTTCTGGAGCGCGCCGGTTCGGCAAGCGGGAAGGCGCTTAGAGAGGGAGGGCAAATTGCGATAGCGGACGAAGACGGGCTGCATCATGTACCGACAGAAGGCATCTTCAAGCCCGATCTTCTGGCCTGCTACGAAGACAACAGCCTTCCGGATGCGGTCCTGGTTTGCCCGAATCCCGACCAGCTGACCGGCGTCATGGGGAATTTGGTGGAGCTTCTCGAGCGCATTTACCAGAAAGGGCAGTTGGAGCCCGCAGCCTTGCCGTTTCCGCTGGTCGTGCTCAGTTCGAACGGCATTTATTATCAGCGCCTGCGCTTGTGGTTCGTGGAAAAACTCGAGGAATCGGTGTTGTTCGGCCGATTGCCCGAGCTCTGGCCGGACTTGATGGGCGTGATCGTGGGGCGGCTGCTGCGCGGGGTGACCTTGCAGTCCGGGATACGGGAAGGTTCCGGCAGCGCAACCGTGTATCGGCCGGGGCCGCGAGCCATCACGCAAATCGGCGGCGGGAGTGAAACCCTACGCCGGCGCTGCTGCGAAACTCTGCAGGAACGGGGCGGCTGGTTCGAGCCGAAGGCCGATGGCTCGGCGACGCGGCTGGAATTCGACAAGGCCATGCTGAATCTGTCCACCAATGCGCTCGGCCAGCGTTATGCCATCGACGACAGCGGCCGCCTCACCGTGCTGGCCATTCGGGACATGATCGGGCCGGAACGCCAGGCAGCGATTCGCGATCTGTTTTGGCATGTATTCCAGGTCGGTTTGGCGGTGAAGGTCTACGGACCGGAGGACCGTTTCGAGGAGATCTGCACCCAGTGTATGAAAAGCCTCCATTGGCACGAATCGCACATTCCCTCGAGCCTGCAGTGGGTGGCGCTGAGATATCGGCAGGGCACTCTGGAACCCGCTTTGTCGCCCACCGAAGCCTGGCTGCTGGACCCGCTTATTCGTTTCGCCTACGGCGCAGGGTTGGACGATTCGGCGCAATACTTCGAGGACCTCAAGCGCAGCTTGCTGCACAAGCTCGAACTCGCCGCGCGGGCCTGCCGTGATCGAACCCGCTGAGCGATGCATATGCCCATCGGAAAACCATGATCTCCGCCAAACTTCCGTTCGATCCCACCTACGGCTACACACTGGAGTCGCTGCTTCAAATCGGCTGCCCGGATGAACCGGACGATTTCGCCGAGTTCTGGGAATCCCGCTACCGGCGCGCGCTGAGCGTTGTTCCGGACCCGGAGCTGTCGCGCGCTACCGAAGACCATCCGGAATTCGATGTCTACGATGTCCGCTATCGATCGACCGGCGATTTCGTCATCGGCGGCTGGCTGCTGAAACCCAAGCACGGACCGATTCGACGCGGGCTGGTGGTCGGTCACGGCTACGGCGGCCGGGATGCGCCGGATTTCCATCTCTCGGTGGGCGAAGCGGCCATGTTGTTTCCCTGCTTCCGCGGACTTTCCCTGAGCCGCGATCCGCGCCTGCCACAAAATCCCGCCCGCCATGTACTGCACGGAATCGAACGGTGCGAGAGCTATGTCCTGGGCGGCTGCGTCGAGGATTTATGGCTGGCGGTGTCGGCCTTGCTCAGCGTGTTTCCCCAGATCGAAGGCCGCATCGGGTATCTCGGTATCAGCTTCGGCGGCGGCATCGGCGCCCTGGCCCTGCCTTGGGAGCCGCGCGTCCGGATCGCCCATCTGAACGTCCCGACCTTCGGTCATCATCCTTTGCGTCTCGCGCTCCCGACCCTGGGCAGCGGCGAGGCGGTTCGGCGATACGAGCGGCGCCACGGACACGTGCTGGAAACCTTGCGGTATTACGATGCGGCCTGTGCCGCTCGCCGTATTCGGATTCCGGTTCATGTCGCCGCGGCCTTGTCCGATCCCTTCGTGGCACCGCCAGGCCAGTTTGCCATCTATAATGCGTTGCCGGGACCGAAACGCTTGTTCGTGCTTCAAGCCGGTCATTCCGATTATCCGGAACGAACGGAGCAGGAACGGGAATTGCTGGAAGAGCTCGGATGTTTTTTCGAATCGCTCTGAGGGGCTGGCGTTCGCGGCACTGTGAAACGTTTTTCACAGCGGCTCATCGGGAGAGGGGCTTCGTCGGCAAAGGATTACCGGCCTACTGGACGTTTTTCGAACAGCTCCGAGCAGAACGCTAATCCGGATTTAACGTGGAACGAGGGGGCGAACGCCTTGGCCGACAGGGAAGGCGAGCGACGCGCCGGATCACGGATATCATTCGGGTCCGCGACCCGGACAAATCACGGATTATTTGATTTTCGCTTCCTTGTACAGGACATGCTTGCGGACGACGGGATCGAATTTCTTGATCTCCATCTTTTCCGGCATGTTCCGCTTGTTCTTGGTGGTGGTATAGAAATGGCCGGTACCGGCGCTGGATACCAATTTGATTTTGTCGCGCATGGTTCAGACCTCGTTTAAACTTTTTCGCCGCGCTTGCGGATGTCTGCCAAAACGGCGTCTATGCCCTTCTTGTCGATGATGCGCATTCCCTGGCTGGAAACGCGAAGGCTCACCCAACGGTTTTCGCTTTCGACCCAAAAACGGTGGTGGTGCAGATTCGGGTTGAACAGGCGCTTCGTTTTGTTGTTAGCGTGCGAGACGTTATTGCCTACAATACGGCGCTTGCCCGTCACCTGGCATACTCTGGACATGATTGACCTCTAACTCGCCTAGCTGGAACGGAAACTTGGCTTTATATATGATTCAAGGCTTTAAAGTCAAGCCGCGCTTGCGTTATTACGGAAAAACGATATGAGTCTAAAACTCGGGATCGTGATGGATCCCATCGGAAAAATCAAAATCCACAAAGACACCAGCTTCGCCCTGCTGTTGGAAGCGCAGTCGCGAGGTTACGAGCTCTACTACATGGAACTCAACGATCTTTATCTGCGCGACGGACGTACCCACGCGCGAATGCGCCGGCTGAGCGTGGAGCGCAACGAAGGCTCCTGGTTCAGCTTCATCGATCAGAAGGAAGCACCGCTGGACGCGCTGGATGTGGTTTTGATGCGGAAGGATCCGCCTTTCGACCAGGAATACATCTACGCCACCTATCTCCTGGAATGCGCTGAAAACCAGGGGCTATGCGTGGTCAATAGACCGCGCTCGCTGCGCGATGCCAACGAAAAGCTTTTTACCGCCTGGTTCCCGCAGTGCTGCCCGCCGACCCTGGTGGCCAGGGAAGGGCACAAGATCCGCGAATTCCTGCACGAACAGGGCGAAATCATTCTGAAACCGCTGGACGGCATGGGCGGCGCCTCGATTTTCCGCATCGCGGAAGAGGACCCCAATCTGAGCGTAATCCTGGAAACCATGACCCGGCACAATTCGCGTTTCGTCATGGCTCAACGCTATCTGCCGGAAATCGTCGACGGCGACAAGCGCATCCTGGTCGTGAACGGCGAGGCGGTACCCTACGCGCTGGCGCGCATCCCCGCCCAGGGCGAGGTCCGGGGAAATCTGGCCGCCGGCGGCCGAGCCGAGGGCCGGGAACTGACCCCGCGAGATCGCTGGATCACCGAACAAGTCGGTCCGACGCTTCGGGAAAGAGGACTCGTCTTCGTCGGACTGGACGTCATCGGAGAGTTTCTGACCGAAGTCAACGTAACCAGTCCGACCTGCGTTCAGGAACTGGACACATTGTTCGGCTTGAATATCAGTGCCTCACTGATGAATCATATCGAGTCTGTCGTGCGAGTTTAGCGAAGACTACTAATCATGAGTACCGAACGGGTTTTTTCCGACCGCTTCCTTCTGGCCCTGCTGCTTGCAGGCATTGCACACGCCATCCTCATTCTCGGCGTCGCTTTTCAAATGCCCAAGCAGCCCGAGATCAAGAAATCCTTGACTATCGCGCTGGTGCGAAACCCTTCCCGGGCGGCACCCGAAAAAGCCGATTTTCTAGCCCCGGAGAACCAGTTCGGCAGCGGAACCCACACCGAAAAGGCAATTCCCAGGAACGAGCCGATACCGCAGGAAGGACAAGGCCGGCAAACCGAAAATTCACCCAGCCCCGTGCCTGTCCGGGAAGCCAAACTCAAACCCGTGCTGAGCCAGAAAGACGCCGAAAAGAAGATCGCCGTGGACCGGGGTAACGAGATACAACCCGAGCCGCAGCCCGTCAAACTCACGGCCGCAGCGCTCAGCCAGCAGATTGCCGAGTTGAGCGCCGAATTGAACAAGTCGAGGGAAGATTATGCCCGTCGCCCCAAACTGGTTTACATCAACTCGGTGAACGCCCATAAATACAAGGCAGCGGCGTACGAGAAGGCCTGGCAGGAAAAGATCGAACGCATCGGCAATCTCAACTATCCGGGCGAGGCTCGCCGTCAGAATCTTTCCGGAAGCCTGCTTCTGAGCGTCGGCATCAAGCCGGACGGAACCGTGTACAGCATTAAGGTCCGGCATTCGTCCGGCCATCAGGTGCTGGACGATGCCGCATTGAACATCGTGCAACTTGCGGCCCCCTTCGCTCCTTTTCCCGAAGAACTGCGGCAGCAGGCGGACGTTTTGATCATCACCCGCACCTGGCGGTTCGAGAACGATAACCGTCTCGAAACCGGCCCTTGACTCACTCCCGGCTTTCGCGGCAAGCTCGCTTCACGGCCGGATCGTCGGAACACCATTAAAGGCAGGCGTCAGCTGCCTGGCCTTCCCCAAAAAAACGACTATTCTTGATGACGTGTCCGGCCGTGATGCCTGGGTCTGCTGACTAGCCTTCGCCAAGGGACTTTGTCCGCCAGCCCTGAAAAGCTCCGTCCACTTACTTCAACGTGATTGCCTAGCCGTTTTATGTAAAGAGCATCGATGGCCGATTATCTTTCTCAAGATCAGCGACCGATATCGCCGCAATGCAGTGACCTCGACCCGGACTTCGGTCTGGAATATTTCGCCGAGCCGGCTTTTCGGATCGAGGATTCGTCCCAGCTGAACCCGCTCTGCGCTGGGATGGAGAATGAAGTCGCGGATTTTCTGGCCCATGCCGTGTCGGCTGTTCCCCACAACTTGCTCCGGCACACCCAAAGGATTTTCTTCCACTACCATCGACACGACCAGGACGGACTGTACGCTGCATTGCAGGACCTCTTCATCGCCCTGGGATGCAGAGGCTACACACTACGTAAGCGATTACTGGCGGGTGCGCGGGACCGCTTGAAGCAAGATTGCTTCGCGCGCCTGGAACGATGGCTAGGTTCCGACTTCCTGCCCGACTGGGGCGAGCTGCCCCCGACTCGGCAATCGGTTCTGGCGCCCGGCGTTATCGGCTCAACGAGTTTGGTTCGGGTATCCGTCGGAGCCCAGGATCACGATAGGGACCCGCTGCTGGAAGCGGGGGAACATATCGAGTACAGCCAGCTCGACCAGGCCCGAGCCGTTTTGGAAGAGGCCGTATCCCGGCAGCCGGGCCGAACCGATTTGCACCAAGAGTTACTGATGCTGTATCGAGCAACCGGCGATCTCGACAATTTCTTGCGTACCCGGGAAACGCTTCTGCAGATCATGGACGTCATGCCGGAGATGTGGGATGACTGCGAACTATATTTGAGAAAGGCACATACCTCATGACCGATTTAGCCATCGCGCCAATACGGTTGGCAGTTTTAGGCATGGACGAGCGGAATGCAAGACTGTTCAAGATGTTCCTGAGCGGCCCTTGCCGCAAGCAGGCCGAAGTCGTCGAGGACGGCGAAAAGGCGGATGCCTGCGTGGTCGACCTGGACGCGCAGCGGGGAACCGAATTGCTGGATCTCGAACGGAAGAGCCATCCCGACCGCGTCCTCATCCTCCTTTCTCTGAGCGACCGCGCCTTTCCGCCTGAATCGGTCTTGGTAAAAAAACCCATTCAGACCGAAAGCATGTTGCAGGCGATTGCACGGGTTCGGCAGATTCTCGAAAGCCGTAAGCCTCTTAACGCCGAAAAGCCCGAGACGGAACCCAGGACTATCCCGCTGCGGACCGTCGCCATGACGGAAAAGTCGGATATGTCCGTATCCAAGGTAGCCTCCCTCCTGGACGAACAAAGTTTCATGAGCTACATGGGCGTCCGCGACGACATCGATCCGAACAACCCGGAGCAGGCCGCTGCGGTCCGCTACAATCCCAAGGACTTTCTGCAGGGCAACTTCGAATCGGCCTGCGCGCTCGCCCTGTCGCATCAGAAGGCTCTCCGGGTGGAAACCCCGTGGAAGCCGTTGATCATCTTTCCGCAGATCCACCGGCTATGGATCAATGCGGATGAGGCTCAGTTACGCGCCGCCTGCGCCATTCCCATGACCCATCTCGCGCATATGGATATCGGCGGAGGACGTGCGCGAACCGTCAAGGACCTGAAAGTAACGCCGATCGATACCGGCGAGGCCCGTCTCGATCCGGAGCGGCTGATCCCGCTGGATGCATTTCTGTGGAAGATGGCCATTTGGACTTCCAAAGGCAAAATCCCCGCGGACATTTCGCTTCAGGACGAGGTGACCCTGAAATATTGGCCCAATCTGACCCGTTTCCTGCTGATTCCGCACACCATGCGGATCGCCGCACTGTTGCATCACGGTCCCCATACCGTATGCGAAGTCGCACAGATACTGGGAATACGGCAACAGTACGTATTTGCGTTTATCAGCGCCGCTCATGCCTTGCGGCTGATAGAACAGCGGCCGAAGCAACAGGCTGCCCGAGAGGAACCGCCAACGCCGCCGGCCAAACCCGAGCCGGAGCGAACGTCCTTCTTCGGAAAGATTTTGAAACATTTGAAAATGTCTTGACGGAATCGGAACCGAATCGTGATTCAGTACAACAAAATCATTTTCACAGGACCCGTAGGCGCGGGAAAAACGACCGCCATCACCGCGCTCAGTGATGTTCCCCCGGTCAAAACGGATCAACTCGCCACCGATATGACCAAAAGCCGGAAAGCCTCGACCACGGTCGCGCTCGACTATGGGATGATGACCTTGCCCGGCGGCGACAAGATTCATTTGTACGGCACGCCCGGCCAGGAGCGGTTCGACTTCATGTGGGACATCCTGACCACCGGCGGCATCGGTCTGGTACTGCTCCTGGATAACACCCGCGCCGATCCTTTTCAGGATTTGCGCTTTTTTCTGAACAAGTTCGGGGGCTTCATCGAGACCACGAGTCTGGTCATAGGCGTCACCCAGATGGATCTCAGTGCAACGCCCGGCCTGTCGGACTACCACCGCCAGTTGGAAACGACCGGGCTGAATCCGCCCATCTTCGAGGTGGATGCCCGACGCCGAAAAGACGTTTCTCTGCTGGTCCAGGCGCTGCTCTATTCGATCGATCCGGGGCTGGAGGAGCAATGAAGGACTATGTCCTCGCGGAGCAACTTTATCTTCATCCCACCCCGGGCGGCGCCTACCACGCGGTAACAACCAAGGCGAACTCCCCCGCCAAACAGCTCATCAGAAATCTGCTGCAGATGGAGGCCAGCCCCGCGCTTACCCTGACCGGCCTCAAGAAGTGGTCGAACATCGAGGACGCCGAAAAAGCCTATGCCATGCTTCATTACGCGCAAGAAGTACGATGGCTGCAAGGACTGAAAGCGCCTCTGGAATGCCCGAACCAACCCCTTTCCGAGATACTGCCGACGCTTCTGGGCCAACTCAGCAGCCAGGCCAAGGTCTTGTTGGCCGATAGCCAGGGATTTTATCTCGCGACCCACGGTTTTCCCCACGAGGTCGCGGAGGAGTTATCGGCACTCAGCGCCGATCTGGCCAATTTGCACGAACGTCGTTCCGGTCTGCTGCTGAATAACCTTGGGCTCAACTCGAGCGCCTGGTCGGTCGTCGACGCAGCCGGCAACAGTAAAGTGGGATTTTGGCCGCTTTACCTGGGAAAGGAGCGATTCGTGCTGGTCGCGGCAGGAATGCCGAGGTTCAACCGGCCCGATTTCGTCACCCTGGTCTGGATACTGAGCCGCCGCTACGCCGGCGTCGGTGCCTGACGCAGGCGGATCTAGGCCGAACTTTCCGGAATCCATTCGAAAATGCGAGCGAGGTTCAGTTATGCGTGCAGAAATGTTGACTTCCATCCTGAGTGAATTGAACGGCACATCGGCCGACATCGAAGCTTCCGGCGTCATTTCCACGGACGGCCTGATGATGGCGGCGGTTTTGCCGCAAAACCTGGACGAGGACCGGGTCGGTGCCATGAGCGCCGCCATGCTGTCCCTAGGAGACAGAACCGCCCAGGAGCTGGCGCGAGGAGCGCTCGAACAGGTTCTCATCAAGGGAGACAAGGGCTATGTGCTGATGACTTATGCGGGAAAGGAAGCCGTGTTGACCGTGATGGCCAAGCCCAATGCCAAACTGGGGCTGATCTTTCTGGACGTGAAACGAGCAGCGGAAAGCATTGCCGGCCTGATCTGACCGACGTCCGGTCCATTAACCTAACCGTTCTTCCAGGAGGCGCCATGCAAGACATGAAGCCCGAAGACATCGTTGGAGCCTATCGCGAACACACGCTGAATTATTTTGACGGGACTCGCCGCAAAGTGCTGGTAACCGAGATCGAATCACCCTATCCGGACGGCCGGTTGATCGTTTCGCGTACCGATCCGACCGGCATCATCACCCATGTCAACCAATCTTTCGTCGACATGTCGGGCTATTCCAGGGAAGAACTCATCGGAGCACCTCACTATATTCTGCGGCATCCCGATATGCCGCAGGCGGCTTTCCGCGAACTCTGGGATACCGTGCAACGCGGTGAAAAATGGCAGGGCTACGTCAAGAATTTACGCAAGGACGGCGGTTTCTACTGGGTAAAGGCCACTGTCATTCCGAATATTCGGGCCACCAAGGTCATTGGTTACACGTCGGTTCGGCGCAAACCGTCGCGACGGAAAATCGCCGAATGCATGAGACTCTACCCCACCTTGTTTTGAGCGTCTCCACGCCGCGAGGACTGCCGCCATGCCCCACGTTTTCACGGTAAGCCCGGATTTCACGCCCGAACACCTGTCCGGCTGGTTCATTTTCAATACTTGGCTGCAAAAAGCCCTGGACGAACCATTTCATTTACAGCTGTACGACGACTTCCATAGTCAGCGCGACGCCATTCGGTCCGACCAGATTGATCTGATCTATGCCAACCCCTACGATGCCGCCATACTGGTGCGCGAAAAAGGTTTCAAGCCCCTGGTCAAACCCGCGGATAAAGCCGACGAGGCGGTTATCGCGGTGAGTGCCGAAAGCCCCTATCTTCAGGTGGAAGGTCTGCCCGGCTCGATCAAGCTGGCGACCACGGAAGATCCCGACGTCCATATGATGGGCATGATCATGCTCGAACCGGCCGACCTCGATGCCTCTTCGGTCGAAATGCATATCTGCGATTCCTATGTGCTGGTCGCGAAGAAATTGATCAAGGGCAACTGCGATGTGGGCATTTTCCTCGCCGAAGCATTCAATGATCTCTCGTCGGTCATACGCAAGCAGCTTCGGGCACTGGTCAGCAGCCAGATTCAGGTGATCCATCACGCGCTGATGATCAGTCCGAGACTTGCCGATCGCCACGATCGGCTACTCGAAGCGCTGCTGGCCATGGTAGACAACGAGAAAGGCAAAAGCGCTCTCGAGGCGCTTAAGATTCCTCGCTGGGAACCCGTCGAAGACGAAGAGATGGAATTCATGATCGATCTCATGGACACCTTCGTGGTCTGACTCGGGGCCTTTGTCCCGGAGGATGCAAAACCCGCCCCGAGCGGCGGGTTCCGGGCATACGGCCGGCTTCACTGTGCCTGAAATACCGTCTTTTTCGGTATCTCCGCAGTTGCTCTTTCACCTCCACGGAACGGACTGTGCTGTCAGGACGAACTTAACCCGAGAAGGCAAAGAAAATTAAGCCTTTCCGTGAACTGACTTGCAGCACTACCGGTCTACCCCGATACTATGCTTATGATTGAAGCGATCGCGAACCTCACCAACAACTTTCTGATCGCCATGCCCGGGATGACGGACCCCTTTTTTGCCCGCACCGTCACTTACCTGTGCCAGCACAGCCCGGAAGGCGCATTGGGTATCATCATCAACCGCCCGTCCGAACTGACCTTGGGCGACGTCATGCAACAAATGGAAATCGACGTCGGTAAATCCTCCGTCGGCGATATTCCGGTTTATTTCGGCGGTCCGGTGGAAGCCGAGCGCGGCTTCGTCCTCCATGAACCCGGCGGAAAGTGGAATTCCACCATGCAGGTATCCGACTCCATTTCTCTCACGACATCCCGCGACATCCTGGAAGCCTTGAGCGTCGGCGAGGGACCGCAAAAGGTTCTGGTAGCGCTGGGCTATGCCGGCTGGGGCAAGGGACAGCTGGAACGGGAAATGGTCGAAAATTCCTGGTTGAGCGCGCCGGCGAGCGACTCGATCCTGTTCGATTTTGCACCCGCCCATCGCTGGAAAGCCGCCGCGGAGCTGATGGGCGTGGATATTTCTCTTCTCACCGCTCAAGCAGGACACGGCTGATTTATGGATTTTGTCGATCCGGTACGGCACGAAACCAACGAGCCCACCTATCTCGGTTTCGATTTCGGGGAAAGAAACATCGGAGTGGCCGTAGGACAACGGGTAACGGGTACGGCGACAGCTCTCGAAACGATACGCGTGACCAGCCGCAAAGCCCTATGGGATGCCATATCCCGTCTGGTCAAGACTTGGCGGCCATCGGCATTCGTAGTGGGTTTCCCGTATAATCCGGAGGGTGAAGAAAACCCTATCATCGAGCCGATATTGCGCTTCTGCCGTCAGTTGGAAAGCCGCTATCACCTTCCTGTCCACACTATGGACGAGACCTTGTCGACCAGAGAATCTCGCGAGATTTTTTACCGCAGGCGCTCCAAACGGTCGACCGATTTCGCCGATGTCAAGGACGAACTTGCCGCCCAACTGATTTTACAAACCTGGCTGGCCCACACGACACAGCGGGATTTCGGAAATGCCTGATACGGCATTGCAGGTCGAACCCTTGCTCGACCGGCTGGAAAACGCTTTGCGGGAAGAAATGACGGCGCGCGAATTTGCCGACCCGGCCATGATCGGCATTCACACCGGCGGAGCCTGGATTGCGGACCGCTTGCATGCCCGCCTCGGTCTGGCGGAACCATTGGGGTTATTGAATATCTCATTTTACCGGGACGACTTTTCTCAAACCGGTATGCATCCTCAAGTCAGCCCGAGCGTGCTGCCGTTTCGCGTCGAAGGCCGCAACATACTGCTGATCGATGACGTGTTCTATACCGGACGGACCATTCGCGCAGCACTCAACGAAATCTTCGACTACGGCCGCCCCGCCCAAGTCTTGCTGGGCATCCTGATCGAGCGAAACGGACGTCAGATTCCGATTCGTCCGGATTGCGTAGGACAAAGAATCAGCCTTGCCGCCGATCAGCGCATTACGCTCAGTGGTCCGAGTCCGCTCCAATTGCGCGTCCATTTGGTTTCTTCGCAACCATGATTCCGACGCAGACCGCCAATCTTCAACTCGATTCCAGCGGACGGCTGAAGCACTTTCTGACTGTCGAGGGATTGAGCCGAGAGTTGCTGGTCAAGATCATGGACACCGCGGAATCCTTCGCCAGCGTGACCGAGCAGACCGTGAAGAAAGTGCCGCTGCTGCGCGGCAAGACCGTGGTCAATCTCTTCTTCGAAAACAGCACGCGCACGCGCACCACCTTCGAGGTGGCCGCCAAACGCTTGTCCGCCGATGTACTCAATCTAAACATCGCCACCTCGGCCACGTCCAAAGGGGAAAGCCTGCTGGACACCATCCGCAATCTGGAAGCCATGCACGTCGACATGTTCGTGGTCCGGCACACGGATAGCGGCGCGGCCCACTTCATCGCCCGCCACGTCGCGCCCCACATCAGCGTCATCAATGGCGGAGACGGCCGCCATGCTCATCCGACCCAGGCCATGCTGGACGTTTTCACCATTCGCAAGTACAAAAACGATTTCTCGAAGCTGAAGGTGGCGATCGTCGGCGATATTCTGCATTCCCGCGTCGCCCGCTCCGAAATACACGCCCTCAACACCCTGGACGTCGCGGAAGTACGGGTGATCGGTCCCAAGACTCTGCTGCCGGCTGCGGTGGAATCCTTGGGAGTCAGTACGTTCCACAATTTGGAGGAAGGTCTGAACGATGTAGACGTCGTGATCATGTTGCGCCTGCAAAAAGAACGCATGAGCGGGGCTTTCATCCCGACCGAACACGAGTATTTCGCCTGCTTCGGGCTTACCGAAAAGCGCTTGGCTTGCGCCAAGCCGGATGTCATCGTGATGCATCCGGGACCCATTAATCGCGGTGTGGAAATCGACTCCCAGGTCGCCGACGGACCCCATTCCGTCATACTTCAGCAGGTCGACCACGGAATCGCCGTTCGCATGGCGATTCTATCCATGGCCATGCGGCCCGATCTCGAGGCCTCTGCCGGGGACCGAAGCTGATGACCGAACGCCTCGTCATCCGCGGCGGCTATGTGATCGATCCGGCGAACGGCCTCGAGGGGATACACGATCTCTACCTGGCCGAAGGGCGCGTGGCGGGGGTCGGGACCGCGCCGGACGGTTTTACCGCGGAACGTGTCATTTCCGCCGAAGGACGGATCGTTTGTCCCGGCCTCATCGATCTTTGCGCACGATTGCGCGAACCCGGACTGGAGCATAAGGCATCTATCGCCAGCGAAAGCGCCGCCGCCAGTGCGGGTGGTATTACCACGCTATGCTGTCCGCCCGACACCGATCCCGTCATCGATACGCCGGCCGTGGTCAACCTGATTCAGGAAAAAGCACAACAAATCGGCAAAGTTCGGGTTTTGCCCGTAGGCGCTTTGACGCGCGGTCTCAAGGGTAAGGATTTGAGCGAAATGAGCGCGTTGAAGCGCGCCGGCTGTGTCGCACTCGGCAATGCCCATTCACCGATGGCGAATACGCTGGTTCTGCGCCGGGCGCTCGAGTATGCGGCCAGCCACGACCTTTTGGTCGTCATCCGTCCGGAAGATCCCTGGCTCGCCGACCGCGGCTGCGTCCACGAGGGCCCGACGGCAACCCGCCTAGGCCTGCCGGGCATACCGGATGCCGCAGAAACGGTGGCTATAGCCCAGGTTCTGGCCTTGGTCGAACACACCGAGGCGCGCGTTCATTTTGCGCAGTTGAGCTGCGCACGGGCCGCCCGAATGATTGCCAAGGCGCGGGAAAAGGGCGCGCCGGTCAGCGCGGACGTTGCTGCCCATCAGTTGCATCTTTCCGAACTCGACATTGACGGATTCAACGCGATGTGTCATGTCAGCCCCCCATTACGAAGTCCCGGCGACAGGGATGCTCTGCGCGCCGCCCTGAAAAGCGGCGTAATAACGGCGATTTGTTCGGATCACCAACCGCACGAGCCCGACGCCAAGCTGGACGTCTTTCCGTCCACCGAGCCCGGAATGGCTTCCCTGGAAATGCTGCTCCCATTAACGCTCAAGCTGGTCGACGAAGACGTCCTTTCCCTTAGTCAAGCCATAGCCCTTGTCACGGAAGGCCCGGCCTCGATCATGGGCATCGAAACGGGCAGCCTTGCTGTCGGTGCGCCGGCCGACGCCTGTATCTTCGATCCAGCGCATATCTGGAAAGTCGATAGCTCGTTCTGGCGGAGCAGCGGCCGGAATACGCCGTACTGGGGACAATCCGCAAAAGGCCGGGTCACCCACACGGTTTTGGGCGGCCGGGTCGTTTTCGAACTCCAGCCACCCTTAGAATGAGGCGCCCGGTGCGACGCCGGCCCCCGCAATCTTATTTCACCGCACCACACGCCATGCGGGCGCCGCCCGGCTTATCGGAATAATTATCGTCTTCCGCGTGAATCATCAAGGAACGTTTCTCGAGATCGGCTAGGCGCAGACGCTTGGCGGTTACCGCTTCCTTGGCCGTACCGTCCGAGGCCACTTTCAAGACCGGCAAGTCCCCAGCATGGCCATCACCCTCGGGACCCGCGTGTTTTGCGGACTTGTCCGGATCGAAATGGCCGCTCGCAGCCAGTCCGGGCACGGCTTTTCCGTCCTTCTCCTTGACGCCGCAGTCCGGGAATTCATGAACGTGGAAGCCGTGCGGCCCAGACGGCAGACCCTTGAGATCCGGGGCAAGCTTCAGCCCGGCAGCCGTATCCGTTGCGACGATACTGCCGATCGACTCCCCGACCCCGGTTTGATCGATCTTGTTCATCTCCACTCTAATCTCTTCGGCATCCGCCACCGAGCATAAAATTAGGGCCGCGCCCGCGGCCATCCATGCGAATTTTTGCATCATAACCTCGCGTATCGTTGTTAAATTTTGTTCTCTACCGGAGTCCAGGCCGAAACCGGCTTCCGCCATAACCATGTGATCTGGCCTAGACATGATCCTAATTCATGTCTCCAGGCCTTTGCAAAACCGGGAGCGAAAGCGGTACTCTCCAATCGGGTCCGGTTCCAAATCTGGGCTACAATCCACAACATGCAGCTCTGCCGCCGCCAAAAGCCGAATTCGAAAATTTCCATTCAGCGTGCATCGAAAATCGTTTCCGATCGTTGCTGCGCCCGTGGTATGTCGATAGGGCGTTTCCACAATATGCTCATCAGCTAGGGGGGAGAATCAATGACTTCGTCGAGGAAAAGCCACAGTTCGAAGGATCTGAAGCACGTGATCTGCCGTACCTTGACCGGCATGGGCGGGCACACTTTTGCTCTCGCCTGAACTCCGTCTTTCCATGCTGCAATTCATCAACGTCAGCAAACGCTATTCCGATAGTGGCGAAGTCCTCTCGGATGTCTCCTTTCAACTCGAAAAAGGTGAAATGGCATTTCTGACCGGCCACTCGGGGGCGGGAAAGAGTACCTTGCTGAAGCTGATCCCGGTGATAGAACGCCCCAACAAGGGACAGATTCTCTTCGAAGGCAGGCCCATCAACCGAATTTCCAAGCGACAAGTGCCTTTGCTGCGCCGCAAACTGGGTCTGATATTCCAGGATTACCGCTTACTGCACGATAGAAGCGTGTTCGACAATGTAGCCCTGCCTCTGCTCGTTGCCGGCTACGGCCAGCAGGAAACCGCCCGGCGGGTGAGGGCCGCACTCGACAAGGTCGGTTTGCTCCGCAAGGAAAAACGATATCCCTTGGCGCTGTCCGGCGGGGAGCAGCAGCGGGTCGGCATCGCCCGGGCCATCGTACACAAACCCTCTTTGATTCTGGCCGATGAACCGACGGGCAACCTGGACCCCGCCCTGGCGTCCGAGATCATGGATTTGTTCAAGGAGTTCAACCAGGTCGGCGTGACGCTCTTGGTTGCGAGTCACAACCTCGATCTGATTTCCCGGTTCGCCTGTCGGACCCTCAAACTGCAACAAGGCCGATTGATCGAGGGCGGCTGAACGTGTCTACCACAAGAATCAAGCAGAAACGTCGTAGGAGGCGCGGCATTAACGCGGTTTATGCCAGGCGCACGGCCAACGGACCCGGAAACTGGCTGCAAGCCTACATCGACTTGCACGTAGAAACCCTGAAGTCGAGTTTCCTCCGGCTGCGTCGAACCCCTGTTGCCAGCACCATGACGGTATTGGTGATAGCCATCGCATTGACCATACCGGCCAGCTTCCATGTGTTCGTCAAAAACGCCCGGCAGGCCAGTTCGACCCTCGAGGCCACGAATCAGATTTCCCTGTTCCTGAAACCCGATCTGAGCGACAAAACAGGCGGCAAGGTTGCGGAAGCACTCAAAAACCATACGCAAATCGCAACCGCCGAACTCATTACCAAAGAGGCGGGCTTACAGGAGCTGAAAAGCTACAGCGGTTTCGGGGATGCCTTGAAGTCCTTGGATTTCAATCCGCTGCCGGCGGTCATCAGCATTAGGCCAAAGGATTCACTCACTAATCCCGACGACGTGGAAAAACTACTTGCCGAGCTTCGCTCTCTGCCGGAATCCGATTTCGTTCAGCTCGATACCGAGTGGATGCGCAAGCTGCATTCCATTCTGACCATCGCTCAGCGCAGCACGGTCGTATTCAGCGCACTCTTGAGTCTCGGCGTACTGTTCATAGTCGGCAATACCATCCGTCTCGAACTGCAAAACCGCCGCGAGGAAATCGTGGTCGCCAAACTCATCGGCGCGACCGACCGTTTCATTCGTCGTCCTTTTCTTTATGCCGGGTTCTGGTACGGTTTTCTGGGCGGAACCCTCGCCTGGCTGTTGGTCAGCGCCTTTCTGTTGTTCCTGCGCGGTCCGACCCGCCGCTTGGCGGAACTCTACGGAAGCCCTTACACACTCGCCTTTCTCGGCTTTTCGGAAACAGAACTCCTGATCGGAACAGCAGTCTTATTGGGGATAATCGGGGCATGGATAGTCGTTTCTTATCACTTGCGGGAACTCGATCCTACTTGATTGCCGAGGTTTTCTAGACATACTATTAGCACTCGGTATTATTGAGTGCTAATCTAAAACTGGAATCAAAAACTGAGGACACTTATGAGCAACGCATTAACTCTTCCGGTTAATCTCTCGCTCGGCTCCATCGACGAATATGTCTCCGCCGTTAACGCGATGCCGCGTTACAGTGCCGATGAAGAGCGCGCATTGGCTGAGCGCTTCCGTGAGCATGAAGACCTGGAAGCGGCACGGCAGTTAGTGCTCGGCAATTTGCGCTTCGTTGTCCACATTGCCCGCGGATATCTGGGCTATGGTTTGCCGCTGCCCGATTTGATCCAGGAGGGAAACATCGGCCTCATGAAAGCCGTGAAACGTTACGACCCCGCGGTCGGCGTTCGGTTGGTTTCCTTTGCGGTTCATTGGATCAAGGCTGAAATCCACGAATTCATCATTCAGAATTGGCGTATCGTTAAAGTCGCCACGACCAAGGCCCAGCGGAAACTGTTCTTCAATTTGCGCAAATTCAAGAACCGTCTGGGATGGCTGAGTCGCGACGAAGCCAATATCCTCGCCGATGAATTGGGGGTGGATGTCGCCACCGTCTATGAAATGGAAAACCGCCTGAACAACCAGGATATCGCTTTCGAACCCAGTGAAGGCGACAGCGAGGACAGAGAAATCTCGGCCCCTATCCATTACCTCCGGCAGGAAAACGCCGATCCGGCGGATTTGCTGGAGAATAACGACTGGGGACAACACAAGCAACAGCAGTTGGCGGCCGCCATCGAGCAGCTCGATGAGCGCAGCCGGGACATCGTCACCAGCCGGTGGCTGAGCGAAGACAAATTGACCTTGCACGATCTGGCGGCACGCTATCAGGTGTCTGCCGAACGTATTCGCCAATTGGAAAATACCGCCATGAAAAAGCTGAGGAACTCGCTGGTGGAAATCTGAAGCCAAGGCCGGCTCTTTGTAAAGACCTTAAAAAAGGTGACTCTCTGTCACCTTTTTTACACTCATGCTTGCCTGAGCCGCCGCTTTTGGGTCTATTGCAACACCGCCGCATCCGGATCCTTCCGAAGATGCAGCATGGTGAACATCCCGAGCGGCGGAAGCATGTGTCGCTTCAGCTCCCGAAGTGACGTATTGCCCAGGATTTCCTGAACGGGCATATCCGGACGCCAGCCCAGTTTATTCGACAAAGGCGCCAGGAATTTTTCGATATCCCGTCTAAAACCCTTTTCGGCCGCAAAGTGATTGACAATGATCACATCGCCACCGGGTTTGCACACACGCTCGATTTCCCGAATCACTTTTTCCGGGTCCGGTACCACCGACATCACGTAAGCCGCGACCACGGCATCAAAGTTATTGTCGGGAAATTCCAGATCCCGGGCGTCCATGATACGAAGGCTGGAAACCTGGGTCAGGTTTCCTTTCGCTACGCGCTGTTGTGCTCTCTCCAGCATATCGGGAGAAATATCGATGCCGTGTACCTCATGCTCCTTACGGTAATAGCCGAGGCTGATACCCGTGCCCACCCCCACTTCCAAAATCTTGCCCGGCCGCTTGTTGGTGACACCGGCCGCCATCGAACGACCCCGGAAGCTCAGCATCCAACCGAAAGTTTGATCGTACACCGGTGCATACCGTGCGTATGATTTAAGGATGTATTCCAATTGCATTGTGTTGTACTCTCCTCCCGTCCGATCGCGTAATTGACGAGACCTATTGTTGTTTTTCGACAAAATCTTGGTTTGGCATCCCACCCAGCAAACGCGCGGCTGAAACTTTACCGTCATATTTCACATCAGTGTTGATAATAAAGGTTAACTAGGGACATGGGAATCCGATGCGTTCCGAGTAGCCCTCGTAAGGAGAGATTTTTTTGCCGAGGCTGCCGCACCGGACTTGTCGAGTTCATTTAATATAGCCGTATCAAAATGCAGCGTTGGGCAACCCGATCATGAGTAAAGTAGTGCAGGTCAAGCTGAACCAGTCGCCGGAGCAAATTGTGGCCAAGGCGAAAGAGGCGGCGCGAGACAAGGGACTTCTTCTTGTTGGAGACGAAGAAAAAGGACAGTTCGCCGGCAATGGTATCGAAGGGCATTACCAGATCAGCGGCGATACGCTGTCCATTCAGATTTCGAAAAAACCGTTTATCGTGCCATGGAATCTGATCGAGGCAGCGGTTCGAAATTATTTCGCCTAGCGCCCCTACGTCGCAGGAGCGAGAGCCGTGCTTCAGGGCGGCAGTCGAAAGACCGAACCTCGGCATCGAAAGCGGTCCGTCGCATGATCGTCGATAGTCGTTACCCGTTCGAACGATGGCAAAAATGAACATCTAGGTTTTGTTTGAGTTTTTGAGACAGTTCCGGCAAGGCCGAGTACGGCACCAGAAAGGTCGAGAGGCTGAACAAATCTCGGAAGATTCTTTTTTCTTCCATCATTTCGCGGATGTAATCGTGGGTAATCCTGCCTCCAAGCCCGATCTTGTTTCCCAGCATATGCTGATCGAACAGAGAACGATTGATCCGCCAGGCGATCAGCTGGTCGTCTATATCCATCAATGTCTTGAGCACACCGAAGGGGGCTTGCAGCGGAGATTCGTCCCGGTAAAGAAGGATGAACAGGGCCGAGAGCACGGCTGCCCGGCGGAATTGGAATACTCCCTCATCCCGCAAAAGTTCATACTCTTCCGGCTTGAACAGCGCGTCGAAACGATAACGCGCATTCTCCAGCCTGCCGAGCTGTCCCTGCCTGTCCCAACCGGCCAGAAAACGGTTTTTCTGGGCCATTCGCCGGTCGTTTTCCAACATGTCCCGAACGATGCTCCGGTAACGCGGCCAGAACTCGGCGCCCTCGAGATATCTAAACGGCATATTGGCAAGCCAATCATCGACCGCCTCGAATAAGGTTTTTTCTTCGCGAGCCTTCAGAAGGACCTCACGTTCTTCGGGCCGAAAACGGTTAAGCGCTTCGGCAGGTACACGTGTAGCCAAACCGAGGCGCAGCTCGATCTCGCGGAATTGGCAACTCTCGAACACGGAGCCGGAAAGAAGGAAATCTCGAAGCTCGAGAAAATCGAGAGGAGAGATCGTTTCAAGCACTTCGATTTGGCGATTGATGATTTTGTGGATCGCCAACAGGCGGTTCAGACGGGAGGTTATCGATCCGAGTTTTCGTCCGTCCAAGGGCATCGAGGAAAACAAATCGAGCACCGATTTCAACTCGTACAGAATTTCCTTGAACCAGAGTTCATGGACCTGATGCGAGATGATGAACAAGGTCTCGTCATGGACCTCTCGATCGCTCCGGGAGCTTTCCGGAAACTGGGCGTTAAGAAGCACATCGAGGCGTAAATAGTCCGAATAGTGGAATTCCGTGTTGAGTCTTCCCATCGTAAACTCCTCTTCCCTAGAGTCTTGATTAGAAGCAGCTCTTCGACCGGTGAAGCATATCCTTATGCGCCGACCGAAGACGCGGGCTATCCGGCAGCCGAAAATTCTGACGAAACCGAATTTCCGGCCCGCCGACCAACCCATGTTCTTCCTGCGCGAAACCGCAAGCCAGTATTGCTCTCGTAAAAATCTACAGTCTATGCGTGAAAATACGAGCGCACGCTGTCCGGACAAGTTTCCTTCATCTCCCGTCTCTCTGCAGAGTGAATGTCAGTCTATCCATCCGCGCGGCAAGGAAAATCGCCCCGGAATTTGATAGTTGCCCTGATAGCTGTAAATGGCCTGACCATAGGCAGGATTTACGTAAAGCAAATTGAATGCCGTTACCGTACGCGGCCCGGTTCCGGGATAGCTATAGATAGATGGCCCATAAGCTTTGCTCACATAAATGATTTCCGGTTTCTTCACTTCGACGACGGTACCGTCGAGCGTTGGGTAGCTGTAGATCGCGTTGTTGAATGCTTTATCGAGGTAATTGATCCCGAAACCTAATTCTTGACCCGATCCGCTCCTATCGCGGTCGAACTCGGCCGAAACCCGGCCTCCGGCGAACACGGAAATTCCTATCGACACTAAGGCAAAGAATGTTTTGCCGGTCATGGCACACCTCATCGTTCTGTCGCCAGTCGTGACCTTCGACTGTTGAATCCGAACAAATGTTTCGAACCCGGCAAACGATGCATCAAATAAAGGTTCGAGCAATCGCTTAAGCGATTGTGTTTCAGCTCGATGCCAAATGGGACACTTTGAATCGGTAGTCCCAACTGTAATCAGGTAGAAAATCTATCTTGAATTAGCTGTAAGCTTGGTGCATTTGTTTAAATGACGGTTTTTCTCTTTAAAAAACGAAAGGTTATAAGAAAATTATCTGTGGATGAAAAATCCTGTAGCCATGGGTAATAGCTGTGGATAAGAGCGACGGATCAAACGTTCAATCGCTTCGGTACAGCTTTCTCACAGGCTTTTTGGCAAGTTTTGCACAGGCAGGTTTGAAATTGCGCGCAAGATGAACTGTTTTCAGCTCTTCCGGCCTAAAAGGAACTTCAGGCCATGGTTACAATAGCCGGCTTCACCAACATCCGAATTCTCATCCCATGAAATACCGCGACCTGCGTGAATTCATTCTTCATTTGGAGACGAGCGATGAACTTCGACGTATAAACGTCGAAATCGACCCATATCTCGAAATGACCGAAATCTGCGACCGTACCCTCAAGGTCGGGGGGCCGGCACTGCTCTTCGAACGCGCGAAAGGGTCCGACATCCGGGTACTCGCGAACCTGTTCGGAACGCCGCGCCGGGTTGCCCTCGGAATGGGACAGGAATCGGTGGAAGCGCTTCGGGAAGTCGGAAAGCTCCTAGCTTTTCTCAAGGAGCCGGAACCGCCGAGAGGCATGCGCGATATGTTCGACAAGCTCCCGTTGTTTAAACGGGTGATGAATATGCCGGCCAGGGAAGTAAAAAACGCGCCTTGTCAGGAGATTATTTTTGCAGGATCGGATGTCGATCTCGGCCGGTATCCCATTCAAACCTGCTGGCCGGGCGACGCGGGACCATTGATCACCTGGGCACTGGTCATCACCCGTGGTCCGCACAAGGAAAGACAGAATTTGGGAATCTACCGGCAGCAGGTCATCGCCAAGAACAAGGTCATCATGCGCTGGTTGGCGCATCGCGGCGGAGCCCTGGATTTCAAGGACTGGCAGGAGGTTTACCCGAACGAGCCGTTTCCGGTTGCGGTTGCGCTCGGCGCGGATCCCGCCACTATTTTGGGCGCGGTAACGCCGGTGCCGGATTCGCTCTCGGAATACGCCTTTGCGGGACTCTTGCGCGGGGCCAAGACCGAAGTCGCCAATTGTCTTTCGAGCGACCTTCAAGTTCCCGCCACTGCGGAGATCGTACTGGAAGGCTTCATCTATCCCGGTGAAACGGCAAAAGAGGGTCCGTTCGGCGATCATACCGGTTATTACAACGAGGTGGAGGAGTTTCCGGTATTCACCATCGAACGCATTACGCAGCGAGAGAATCCCATCTACCACAGTACCTATACGGGAAGGCCTCCTGATGAACCCGCCATTCTGGGCGTGGCTCTAAACGAAGTCTTCGTGCCCATCCTGCAGAAGCAATTTCCGGAAATCACGGATTTCTATCTGCCGCCCGAAGGCTGCTCTTACCGGCTCGCCGTGGTGAGCATGAAAAAACAATATCCCGGCCACGCAAAACGGGTCATGCTCGGAGTCTGGTCGTTCCTGAGACAGTTCATGTACACCAAGTTCGTCATCGTCGTGGATGACGACATTGACGCTCGCAACTGGCAAGACGTGATCTGGGCAATGACGACGCGGATGGATCCGGCGCGCGATACGGTTCTCGTCGAAAATACGCCGATCGACTATCTCGATTTTGCCTCCCCGGTTTCAGGTCTGGGCTCGAAAGTGGGGCTGGATGCAACCAATAAGTGTCCCGGGGAGACGGTTCGGGAGTGGGGGCGGCCCATTGCGATGACCGAGGCCGTTCGGCAGAAAATCGATCAGCTGTGGGACAGTTTGGGCATTTAGACAAGGACTCGGCAAACATTGAACGGATTGGACCGGTACCGCAAGATGCAATTCCTGTGGCCCGTGATTCTGTTAACGTCGCTCCTGGCCCACTTAGGGATCGGCTGGTCCGCCGACATCGAGCAGGCGCGGCCCTTGAGCGAATTAGTAAAGGATTGGCAACACATCCTGGACGAGGCGGAAAAGGATTTGACCAAGCCCGACATCCGGGACCGTCGGCTTGCCGCACTGCGGGAAGAATTGACGGCTATTCAGATTGATGCCCGCACGGCTTCGGACGAAGCTCTGCCGAAAGTACAATCGATACGCGACGAACTCGCCGCATTAGGGCCTCCGCCGGCCGAGGGGGCACCGCCCGAGGCGCCGACCGTGGCGGAAAAGCGCAAAGCCATGAATGAACGGCTCGCTGCCGCGGAAGGCGCGATCAAGGAAGCCGAACTCATTATTGCCCGCGCCGGACGGCTTGCAAGCGAGGTGAAGACCTTGCGGCGCATCCGTTTCACCGAGCATGTGCTAAAGCGGGGAGTCTCGCCGCTGCTTCCGACCGTCTGGGCAAAAGCCTGGGCGGAGTTGAGGTCCGGCTTGACCGTTATCGTCCACAATGCTCGAAACTTGCGTTCCGGAGATACGTTCGCGCGGGACCTCCGAGCGGTCGGCTGGCGGCTGGGCCTCGGTGTGGGCGTGGCTATCCTGCTGGCGTTTCCCTTGCGCAGGATGCTGATACGGAAGTTCGGCTATATCGAACTCGAGGCGGAGCCCACTTACGGACAGCGTCTGAGAACAGCGCTGTTCCTCGGGTTCATTCGGGCTCTCATGCCGTCTGCTGCCGTACTGGCACTCTTTCTGAGCCTTTCATATACAAACTTGTTGACCGAATCGACCTTCGCAGTAGCCAGAACCGCTCTGATCGCGCTGATTTCCCTCTTTTTCGTGGTGAGCTTCTCGCGGGCGGCACTCGCCCCGTTCGAACCGGAGTGGCGTCTGGTTCGCATCCATGATGGCGGAGCCCAGGCAATCAGCGGTACGGTAAAGGGTTTGGCCGTTATATTTGCCCTCGACCGGACATTGAGCGAGATCGGAACTCAGTTCAACGCTTCGGTCGAGACCACGCTTTTGCAGAAATTCCTGTTCGGGCTGCTGATAGCGGGCTTGCTGCTGAATCTGCTTCGCAACGAGGTCTGGCTTTCCGCCGCACTCAGCCCGGCGTGGCGGACGCTTCGGCAGGTGTTGAAGGTCGTGGTCTACGCCATTCCCTTATCGGGCCTGCTCGGCTACGTCGTCTTGTCGCGCTATTTGGCCACTCAGTTGGTGCTGACCGCCGGACTTTATTTTTCAGTTCTCCTGCTGCGCAAGATCAACTCCGAACTGATCGACCAAACCTTGAGCAGGACATCGCTCTTTGGAGAAAAAATCCGCAACAGCCTCGCTCTGAGCGAGGACGGCGTGGAGATGCTCAAGTTCTGGCTGGGAGGCATCTTAAACCTGCTGATCCTGGCCATGGGCCTGGTCCTGCTGCTGATACTGTGGGGTGCCGCGGGTAAAGACCTCACCGCCTGGCTCCACAGCCTGTTTTTGGGTTTCAAGATCGGCAATATCACACTATCGCTCGCCGACGTATTGCTCGCCCTGGTGCTTTTCGCCGGACTGCTCGCGGTCACGCGCATGGTTCAGAAGACTCTGGAACAGCGTATCTTTCCCAGGACGCGGCTGGATGCGGGCGTGCGCCATTCGATCCGCTCCGGAACCGGCTACCTCGGATTCACCATCGCCGCGATGCTGGCGATTTCCACTTTGGGTATCGACCTGTCCAATCTGGCCATTATCGCCGGAGCACTCTCGGTGGGTATTGGTTTCGGCCTGCAGAACATCGTCAACAATTTCGTGTCCGGGCTGATTCTTCTGATCGAGCGTCCGATCAAGACCGGCGATTGGGTCGTGATCGGCGATCACCAGGGACACGTCAAAAAAATCAGCGTGCGGGCGACCGAAATCACGACCCTGGATCGCGCCGCGGTATTCATCCCGAATTCCACGCTGATTTCCGGCGTGCTGACGAACAAGACCTACGCCGATAAACCCGTCGGGCGTATCGTGATTCCGCTCGGCCTGTCGCACGACGTTGATGCCAAGCGCGTGCGGGAACTTCTCCTGAAAATCGCGCTCGATCATTCGGAAATCCGCCGCATTCCGCCGCCGGCCGTTTTATTCAGAGGGTTTACCGAAAATACCCGGAATTTCGAGTTGATCGCGCTGCTTTATGACGCCGGGAAAACCGACGCCGTAGCCAGCGATCTTTGTTTTGAAATCGACGAGATATTCCGCCGCGAGGGAATCCCGATTCCGTTTCCGCCCCGGAACCTGGATCTCAGGCTCAACAGCGATCAATTGCAACGGATCCTGGCGGTGCACGGAGAAAAGACGCCGCCAGGGAACTAAAATCGAGTTACTCCGACGGATCACCGAGAGAATTGTCGGAATGGCGCAGGCCTTCGGTCAGGTGGGGTTCAATAACGCTCGCCATGATCTGGTGTAGCTTGGGATTCGCCGTCAGAACGTTTCCGGACTCGAAGAATTTGTCTTTGCCTTCCAAATCGGTCACGATGCCGCCCGCCTCCTGTATCAGAAGCAAGCCCGCAGCCATGTCCCACTTCTTCAGGCCGATTTCCCAAAAGCCGTCCAACCGTCCCGCCGCGACATAGGCGAGATCAAGCGCGGCCGAGCCGGCACGGCGAATTCCGGCCGTGTCTTTCATGAGATCGCGCATCATGCCGAGATAGGCTTCGACATGGCGTTGGTCCCTGAACGGAAAGCCCGTACCCAGCAAGGCGGCCCTCAAGCCGCTTTGCTTGCTCACCCGGATGCGCCGATTGTTGAGCGAGGCGCCGGCACCCCGTGCGGCAGTAAATAGTTCCTGCCGGAGCGGATCGTAGATCACGCCTTTTTCGATGCGTCCTCGGTGGACTAGCGCGATGGACACACAGAATTGAGGAAACCCGTGCAGAAAATTCGTGGTTCCGTCCAAGGGATCGATGATCCAGACGAAATCGGTCTTGGCGGGACCTTGGCGGCCACTTTCCTCGCCTAGAAAAGCATGGGTCGGATATGCCTTCTGCAGGGTGTGAATAACTTCACGTTCCGCCTGGCGATCCACTTCGCTGACGAAGTCATTGCGTCCTTTGGGCGTTATCGTGAGAAGGTTCACCCGGTCCATCGAGCGAACGATGATGTCGCCCGCCGTTCGAGCCGCGCGAACCGCAATCGTGAGCATGGGATCCATATTGGAATCGGTTCTGGTTGGAAAACAGTTTAGAGTATCAAATTTCTGATAGTATTTTACCCTTTTTGGTTAGGGCTCTTGCTGACGCATGAATCGCTTGTCCCATGTCAGGATCGTGCTGGTTGAAACCACGCACCCGGGCAACATCGGTGCGACGGCGCGTGCCATGAAAAACATGGGGCTGCGCGATTTGGCCCTGGTCGCACCCAGGGTCTTTCCCAGCGGAGAGGCGACCGCACGGGCGTCCGGGGCCGACGATATTCTCGCCGCGGCTCGTGTTTGCCGGGATTTGCAGGAAGCAATCCACGATTGTGCTGTCGTTATCGGGGCTAGTGCACGGTTACGTACCATTTCCTGGCCGCAGTTCGACCCGCGCGAGTGCGCGAATCAGGTGAGTGCCGACAGTGCAAAGACCGCGATTCTGTTCGGACGCGAACATTCGGGCTTAACCAATGAAGAACTGGAGCGATGCCATCATTTGTTGCATATTCCCTGCGACCCCGAATTCAGTTCGCTGAATGTCGCCGCCGCCGTTCAGATCGTGGCCTATGAGCTTTTTCTCGCCACGCGGCAGCGGTCTGTAGGCGAGAAGGCCGGACAGGCCCCGGCCACGGCGGGCGAAATGGAGTCTTTTTACGGGCACTTGGAGCGTACGCTGTACGATGTCCGATTTCTCCACGAAAAGAAGACGGGACCTTCGGTGATGCGCCGACTCAAGCGAATCTTTAACCGAGCTATGCTTGAGAAAAAGGAAATCCACCTTCTGCGCGGCATTTTGACGGCGGTTCAGTTTCGGAAAAGACCTCAGGTGTGATTGATTTCTTATGTGGCAACGACTAAAAGAAGATTTCAGCTGCATCTTCGACCGCGACCCCGCGGCCCAATCCTATTTTGAAATCTTCACCACTTACCCGGGGGTACACGCCATTTTGGCTCATCGCTTCAGCCATCGGCTGTGGAACTGCCGGCTGACATGGCCTGCTCGCTTCATTTCGACTTTGGCTCGCTGGTGGACCGGTATAGAGATTCATCCCGGAGCACAAATAGGGCGGCGTTTTTTCATCGATCACGGCATGGGTGTCGTCATAGGCGAAACCGCGGTGATCGGCGATGATTGCACGCTCTATCACGGAGTGACGCTGGGGGGAACATCCTGGAAAAAGGGAAAAAGGCACCCGACCCTGGGCAATGGCGTCGTAGTCGGCGCCGGGGCGAAAATACTCGGTCCCATAACGGTCGGCGACGGCGCCCGTATCGGTTCCAACTCGGTTGTGTTGAAGAACGTCCCGGCGGGGGCCACGGTAGTCGGAATTCCGGGACATGTGATCAGTGCCGATCGGCAAGCCCAAGAAGCGCGCCGGCAGGCCATTGCCAGCAAACTGCGCTTCGATGCTTATGGCTTGACGCCGGATATGCCGGATCCGGTCGCTCATGCCATCAATCACATGCTCGATCATATCCAGGCGCTGGACGAACAGATCGAAGCGCTTAAACGCGCACTCAAGCAGCAGGGCATCAGCGTTTCCGAAGCGCCTTTGCCGGAACTGGAGCATTGCGAACTGAAACAGGGCGAGGAACGTTAAACCGATTCGGTCTTATTATCCATGCCCCGTATGAGGACATGGGCATGGCGGCGGCTACTTTTCCAGCACCTGGGCGATCTTGTTCGCCCAGCCGACGCTTTCCAGGTGAATCTCGCCGATTTTGGACAGGCCGAGATCCTCGAAATGCGCCGCATCCAACTTCCAGCGTTCAAAATTGACGGCGCAACTCAAAGCCTCCCCAGCCAGTCCGGCATGAGAAACCAAGGCACTTTTTACCTCCCCGGACAATGGCAGACCGGAAACCGCTTCGTCCAGGGGAACTTCCAGCAGTTGGTCGATGGTGGACATCAGGCCCACCAGGAAAAATTGCTCGCTGTTCGACAATTTGAGGGAAACCGCAAGCGACTCGCACATTTTTGCTCGAATCAACGCGATTTTTAAGATCTCGGTTGGACGGTCGGAAAAACTGGCCAGACTGATCAAGGATGCCCAGCGTTGGATCTCGCGGATTCCGAGATAGGTAATGGCGAATTTCAGGGAATCGATCTGTTTTGGTAATGCGTAGTATGCCGAATTGATGTAGCGCAAAAGCTTGTAGGTGAGTCCTACGTCCATGGAAATCGTGCGCGCCAGCTCGGGTATCGAGATATTCGGACGATTGATCTTCGCCAACAGCTGCAGAACCGTGTGCTGGTTGGTTTCCAAACGTTTTCCGCGCACCGTGTTCGGCCGGCTGAAATAATACCCCTGAAAATATTGGCAACCCAGCGCTTTGTATTCGAGATACTGCTCCTGCGTTTCCACCTTTTCCGCCAGAAAGCGGATGGGCAGTGGCTTCAAGCGCTCCATTACCCATCCGCTCGTTGCCGGTGAGACTTTCTGGATATCAAGTTTGATGAAATGGGCCATTTCGACCACGGGCAGCCAGCGTTCCTCGAACTCGAAATCATCGAGTGCGATCTTGTACCCATCGCGTACCAGGCGTTTCAGGGCCTGAATCAAAGTGTCGTCGACCTGTACATCTTCCAGCACTTCGATCACGACCTTGTCCTTGGGGAGGAGTGAAGGAGTCTCTGAGAGCAGGTTGTCCCGCGTCAAATTGATAAAGGCCAGTTGCCTTCCGACGATTTTATCCAGTCCGTACTCGAGCAGGCTGTCCACGATCACCTGGTTGCTCGCCGCCGTGGGCCCGAACGTTTCCACAGAATTTCCGTTTATGTCACGGAATAACAATTCATAGGCGAAAACACGCAAATCGCCGTCAAAGATTTGTTGCCGTCCGATGAGGAAATCGTTCTGCACGATGATCACGCCCTGTCGCTAAAATATAACGGTTCGTTGTTCGCAGCAGCGCTAGGAATCTGGGTCCGATTGACTGGCGTTCGTGTCGGAAGGGCTATGGGACAGGAAAAGCTTAGCGACGACCGAGACGCGCACTCGACAAATCGGGGAGCGCCGGGGGTGGCACGAAGTTTGGTTGTTCTTTTCTTAACTCGACTTTAAAGGCTCCGTGCGTCCCTGGAAGAATAGTTCAGCTTTGCGAAAATAAAAGAGAGATCCATCAAAAATCATCCACTCAGGCAAAACGATTATGTCCGACAGCACTCAAGACTTTGATACCGATGTGATTCAGCGCAGCTACAGCATCCCCGTGCTGGTCGATTTCTGGACACCCTGGTGCGCGCCCTGCCGTACCCTGGGCCCGATATTGAACAGGATCGCCGACAAGAATGCGGATCGCTTCGTGCTGGTCAAGATCAACACCGAAGAGTTGCCGGAGGTCAGCACTCGTTATCAGGTACGCAGCATTCCCAATGTCAAACTCTTCGTCGACGGTCAGGTGGTCGATGAATTCACCGGTGCCTTGCCGGAAGGCATGATAGAACAGTGGTTGAACCGCGCCCTGCCCAGCCCGCTCAGGAACACGCTCAAGAAAGCCGAGAACGAAGTTCTTGCCGGTCACCCCGACAAGGCCGTTACGCTTCTGGAAGAAGTGCTCGAAGTGGAACCCGACAACGAGGATGCCGCGGTCATGCTGGCACGCTTGCTGCTCGCCTCGGATCACAGGAAAGCAGCAGCGGTCGTCGAACGCATTGGCGCGGATTCCGATTCATATCACATCGCCGAAAGTATCCGTACCGTTGCCCGCTTGTTCGACTATGCCGTAGCCCCGGAAACCTTGCCTGATGCGCCTCTAAAGCCGGTTTATCTATCGGCGATAGAGCACCTTAAGAACGCTGATTTCGAAGCTGCGTTATCAAGCTTCATCGAAGTGATTAAAGGCGCGCGCCAATACGACGACGACGGTGCGCGAAAAGCGTGCCTCGCCATCTTCAAGTTTCTCGGCGATGACCACGAATTGACCCGGGAGTATCGCAGCCGCCTCGCCAGTGCCTTGTACGTTTGATCGGGGAATTATTTGTGAATCTTGACCCGGAAATATTCGGGATTGGCATCATCCATCAAATCGACCATCGCCGAGAATGATCGGACCTCGCCCCGCTCCAGCATATCCAGATTCGGTGTGCCGTCTTCGTGGAAACCGATTCTGGAAAGGCCAACCTGAATGCCGACACGATCGAAAAAAAGAATGTCGACTTCAGGATGGATCAGGGTCAATTCCGAATTGTGCATGACAATCTTGTACTCGTAATGTTTATCCGAGTCCTTGCCTGCAACCGTGAAAACAATATTTTTCACATAGCCCAAATCGAGCGGAATCACTTTATCGAACTCGAGCTTGGTCAGGTTCGGCAGGCGTGACGCAGTCAAAGCGGCAAGCTCGGTCCGCAGTTTTTCAACCTCGGGCTGCAGGCGCTGGAGCTCCTGACTTTGCTTCTTCTCCACGACGGTCAATTCGAGGTTTTCCTGTCCGCTTAGAATCAGCTGGATAAATAGAACCAAAAGGGCGGTCGTTTCAACGATCAAACCGATGGACAAGAAAAAAATCAGTCTCGTCCGGGAAGAGCGGCGATACTTGCTGTGATAAGAATAGGATTGCGTGTTGTCCGTTACATTCGCAGACTCTTTATGTGATAGCCGGTACATGTTTTCTCCTGGGGCGACCTCCTGATCATCGTTTTTGCCAGGTCGGTCGAAGTTTCGCATATCCATCTACCGTACATTCAGTTACGGCCCAAAAATCTGTCACTTGCTCAGCTCAAACACTGGCCGCGTACTTTCCGCTCCTTTTGAAAACTTTGTTAAAGTTTGTGGACAGGATGCGTCGAACCCGAACGTGAGTTTACGGGGCAAAATTATCCACAACTCAGCCACAGGAGTACACTGTTTTCGACACACCTTTATACAGTCAATAGGTATTTGTTTTTAAAGACAAAAGCGGCAGCATTAACGAATCATCCCCGCTTCTATAACAAAATGAGAAATTTCTTTTGCTTGTTTATGTTTGGCGATGTGGATCGTTCAGGTGATGTTTCGATCTGACTGGCTGAGCTTTGTATGATGGAACAGGTTCTGGACGTTCCTTCGAAGGAAGCGTTTTCCAAAAAGGCAAGCTAATGGAATTCGAAATCATTTTTTGGCACTGGTGGGCTTTCGGAGTATTTCTCCTGATCGTCGAACTTCTCGCACCGGGGATATTCTTCCTTTGGATGGCCGAATCGGCGTTCGTCGTCGGGGTGATCAAACTGATCGTGCCGACACTTTCCTGGGAGTCTCAGCTGATTCTGTTCTCGGTGATGTCGGTCGTCAGCATCGTGGTTTTCCGGCTATTCCTCAGGAAACATCCCCTCGAAACCGATCAGCCCTTGTTGAACAGGCGCGCCGCGCAGTACGTTGGGCGCCTGTTTACGCTCGAATATCCGATCGTCAACGGACAGGGTTGGATTCGTGTCGACGACTCCACCTGGAAAGTACAAGGGGAGGACTGCGAGCCGGGAAGCAAGGTTCGGGTCGTAGCTGCCGAAGGGGTGCTTCTGAAAGTGGAGAAATCAGCATGATGTGCCGATCAAATTCTGAACGCTTTTACCCGCCGGCGTAGGCGTTCGACATCGCCCGGAGCGATCTGCCGTCCGTAACGCGCGTCCAAAAAAAGCTCGGTAATCGCTCCGATGGCTACTTTGGCTTCGGGTCTTTCGGAGGCGGCGCGAGCGCCGAAATCTCGCGGTCCTTCACCGGTACGTTTGGTGACCCCGTTCTTGGCCAATTTCTTGAGAAACCGCTGATAAGCTGTCATGACGGGATCGCCGGGCCTGGAATTGAGGCGGGGCCGCCGCCACAGCCCGATCAGGATGCCGCAGAAGACCAAAAGTGAGACCGACCAGGTGATCAATCCACGCCAATCGACGATACCCAGAGCGTTCCAGAAACGCTTCTGGTTCTCCGGATTGTAGGTCAAGACCCATTGATTCCAGGCGTGATCGATACTGGACCAAACCAGACGCGTTCGAAAATACAAGTCCTGCAAATCGAATTGGGTACCGAATAATGTCCGTTCCATCGCGTTGAAACTGACCTCCTGATCGGCCATTTGGCGGTCCAGATCGATTCCGTGCTCGATTCGGTGCGGTGCCACCGCACTGGTCGGATCGATCCGCGTCCAGCCTTGCCCGGAAAACCATACCTCGGCCCAGGCATGCGCATCGGCCTGCCGTACTTCCAGAAATTTCCCGACGGGGTTCCATTCCCCTCCCTGATACCCCGTTACCACCCGGGCGGGAATCCCGGCGACGCGCATCAAATAAACGAATGCCGTCGCGTAATGCTCGCAAAAGCCCTTGCGGGTTTCGAAAAGAAACGTATCCACCTGCTTATCGCGAATGGGGGGTGGGTTCAGCGTGTATACGAAAGGCTGTTCCTTAAAATGGAGCAGAGCCTTGTTCGCGATATCTCTCGGATTCGACGAGGATCGGCGCCAGCCATCGACAAGGCGGGCTACTTGCAGCGACGGCGTTTCGGGCAATTGCAGTCCGCGGTCGCGTTCCTCGGAGCGTAGTTCGCCGGTTCGGTACTTCGAGTGAGAAGTGATGGTGTATTGCCGGCGTTCACCGATGTTCCCCTGAGCCAGTAACAGATATTCGGGCGTCTGCGAGAGATCGCCCGGAATGACCTTCGGAAGATCCAGGGCGAAAACCCATCGGTGTCGCTGCGGTTCCAGCGTTATCGTGTAACGGTAAGCGGGTCCCGAAAACTCAGCCGTCTGAACTTTGTTCTTGCCTCGTTCCGGTGTTAGGGTCCAGCGCTTTCCGTCGGTATGCCAGAATACGGGTCCCCGCCAGTAGCGCTCGACGGGCGGCGGTGGAGAGTCTTTGAAATCGGCGCGAAAAGCGCGCTCTCGCGATAAGGCGAGGCGACTCACGCTGCCCGGTTCGATCGTGTCGCTCAGGCCGCTTTTTGCAATGGTCGGCTCGTCCGGAAGCCTCCACAAAGGTCCCGCGATGCGCGGAAAAAACATGAAGAGGACGATCATGATCGGCAGGGCTTGTGCCACCAGCGAAGCCGCCAGCTTGAATCGCGCTTTGAGAGACAAGACGGGACCGGCGTTCAACCCGACCAGCACGGAAAACAACAAGCCGACCGCAGCCAGCGTATAGACGGCTAAGGCGATACTCTCGGAGAACAGGTACTGGGTAAGCGCAACGAAAAAAGCAAGATAGACCACGAGGTAAACATCACGCCGGTTCCTCATCTCCATCAATTTCAGTCCCAGCCCGACGAGAAAAAGGCTTGACCCGGCCTCGCGTCCGTAAAAGCGATGGTAATCCACATAGACCAGGGCCGCGCCGGCGACGGTGAGGAGGAACAGCAGCAGACGTCCGGGCTGCAGGGCGGGCCTATATCCGGATGCAAATTTCCAGGCCGCCATCAAGCAAAAATAGAGAACGATATCCCACCGCAGATTGAGGAGATGCGGCGCGGCAACAAAGAAAACACTGAACAAGAGCAGGTTTTCCTGGGTTCGGTCCGGAATGAAGGGAGGCGCGGCAGTCTTCATGAATGGAATAAGGCGAGTGCCTCGAGACACTTCCGACAGTGCGATGCGCCGCGGTTCTCGGCGATCGTGGTTCCCGGCATATGCAAGGAATAACGGACCTCCGCCTGTTCGGCATCCAACAGCCAGCGGCATAGGCGACTCAAGCGTGCTTCCGTGTCCGTTTCCCGGGTATCCGTCCAGCTCAAATGAATGATCTCCGTTTCTCCGCCGGTGTATTGCCGGATGAGGGGATCCCCCCCTTTGGCCAGGCCTTTCCAATGAATATGCTTGAACGGATCTCCTGCCTGATAGGCTCGAAACCCGTGGAAGTCATCGGAAGAATGGCTCGCCCGGCCATCGAGATGATCGCCGCCCGAACGCGGGAAAGGCAGTCTTTCCCGCGCGGGTTTCGGGTAAACCATAATCCTGTAATTCAAATTGATCGGCGACCAGGCGTAAAAGATTCCCAGTGGGAAAGTGGTGCTGATGATCACCGAGTCAAGTTCCAGCCAGCCGCGTTTTTCGGCTCGAACGCGAAGGACTGCCGGAATGGTACCTTCGGCCGGAATATCCATTCGAATCGTCTCGGCACCTTTGAGTTTCAGCTCGATGGCATAGCGGTGCATATCCGCCCGATTGTTCAGTCTCAGTTCGAACAGCGCCTGATCTCCGACGAAAACGGGATTTGCTTTCCCCGTATCCACGATCAGCCCGGAAAGATTGCGATAGCCGTACAAGACCGAGGCCATGGCAGCGGCGGCTAACAGGAAAGTGAGGATGAAGGCCAGGTTGTTGCCGTAGTTGATGGCGGTCAGCCACTGTATCAGCAGCAGCAGCGCAAGTGCCAAACCGTATCGGTTCGGCAAAATGAAGATTCGTCGATGGGACAGGACAATCGGCCCGTCGGTCGCCTTTTCGCCCCGGAAAAAGCGCCGGAGATCCAACCGTTCCCGAAGCGAAAGTGCCGCCATATCAAACCGCCGCGACCTGCTCAAGCATCGGAGCCACGATGCTGTCGGCGTCCGTGGCCCCCCTCGACGCGGTACGCAGCCGGTGTCCGCAAACCGGCGCCAGCACCGCCTGTACATCCTCGGGCAGGACCGCCTCGCGCTCGTCGATGAAGGCCCACGCTCGGGCGGCGTGCAACAGAGCCAGGCCGGCGCGGGGCGACAATCCGCATTCGTAGTGACCCGATTCCCGGCTATATCCAATCAGCCCTTGCAGATAATCCAACAGCGGATCGGCCACGTGAACGGTCTTGACCTCTTCCTGCAAAGTCCTTAACTCGTCCGCCGGCAAGCATACCGGAAGTTTTTCGAGCAGAACGGAGCGTTCCTCGCCTTTGAGCAGAACGCGTTCGGACCGGCTGTCGGGATAACCCAAGCTGATGCACATCAGGAAGCGGTCCAATTGCGATTCGGGCAAAGGAAAAGTTCCGATCTGATACAGCGGATTTTGAGTGGCGATGACGAAAAACGGTTCCGGCAGCGCACGGGTTTCTCCGTCGACCGTGACTTGATGTTCTTCCATCGCCTCGAGCAGCGCACTCTGAGCCTTGGGGGTGGAGCGGTTGATCTCGTCGGCGAGGATCATTTGATGGAAAATCGGTCCCGGCTGAAATTGAAAGGTATGGTTTTTTCCGTCGAAAATCGAGGAACCGACGATATCGGCCGGCAACAGGTCGCTGGTGAACTGGATTCGCTGGTACTTCAGGCCCAGCAGGTTGGCGAGCGTGTGCGCAAGAGTCGTCTTACCGACGCCGGGTACGTCCTCTATGAGCAAGTGCCCTCGTGCCAAAAGGCAGCAAATCGCGAGGCGGATTTGGCGCGGCTTGCCGAGTATGACGGAATTGGCGGTCTCGATAAGTGAGTTGAGCGAATGATGCATACGAATCGGGGAAACCGTAATTGCAACGAAGTATAGCTGCGTCTGACCGGCAAACACCCCGGCAAGCAGCTGAGCCAAATCGAGATCGTAAACGGGGACATGTTCCTCACCGGCAAAATGACTGTCGAGGTGGTCCTGAACCGATCAGAGCCTCGATTCCGACAGCGGCGGATAAACTCGGCGCTTCGGTTTCGTCCCGCTTTAACCGGCTCGGATGGACCTTCGTCCTCATAAATGTCTCGGCGTACGCGCCCGGATATGTCTCCGGGCTGCGTTGAGCGTATCGGATCGCGAACGCAGTGCCAATTTCGGCGCCTGATGTAGTAATCTATGCGAGCACTTCCGACAAGTGTAAAACGGTCTATCTGTCTGAATTCTCGACTCTCATGCATTTTTCCACCGAATTCGACGTCATCGTGGTGGGTGGCGGACACGCTGGTACGGAAGCGGCTTTAGCGGCCGCGAGGACCGGTTCGAGGACGCTGCTGCTGACTCAGAACATCGAAACTCTCGGCCAAATGAGCTGTAATCCCGCCATCGGCGGGATAGGCAAAGGACATTTGGTAAAGGAGATCGACGCTCTAGGCGGTCTGATGGCGCGCGCTGCGGATCGCGCCGGAATCCAGTTCCGCGTGCTCAATGCCAGTAAAGGTCCGGCGGTGCGGGCGACGCGCGCCCAGGCGGACCGGGTGCTTTATAAACAGGCGGTGCGCCGGGCTCTGGAAACGCAGCCGAATTTGACCTTGTTCCAGCAAGCCGTTTCCGATCTGATCGTGGAAAACCATCGCGCAACCGGTGTGGTCACGCAGATGGGGCTCAAATTCAGGGCGCGTGCGGTGGTTCTTACCGTGGGCACTTTCCTGGGCGGTCGGATTCACATCGGTCTCGAAAACTACGAAGGCGGAAGAGCGGGCGATGCGCCGTCGAACGCGTTGGCGGCGCGCCTTCGCGAACTGCCTTTCCGGGTCGGGCGACTGAAAACCGGCACGCCGCCCAGAATCGACGGGCGTAGCGTCGACTATGCCGTCATGCAGGAGCAGCCGGGCGATCAACCCGTCCCGGTATTCTCATTCCTCGGCCGACGGGACGAGCACCCCCGCCAAGTGCCCTGCTTCATAACCCGCACCAACGAAAGGACCCACGACATCATCCGCGCGGGCCTCGATCGTTCGCCGATGTACGCCGGAGTGATCGAAGGGGTCGGGCCGCGCTACTGTCCGTCCATCGAGGATAAGATCGTGCGTTTCGCGGAACGGGATTCGCATCAGATCTTTGTCGAGCCCGAAGGTCTCGACACGCACGAAATCTATCCCAATGGCATTTCGACCAGTCTGCCCTTCGACGTGCAGTACGAATTGGTGCGGTCGATACGCGGTTTCGAACACGCCCATATTACGCGTCCGGGATATGCCATCGAATACGATTTCTTCGATCCCCGCGACCTGAAATCCTCGCTTGAGACCAAACACCTCGAGAACCTGTTCTTCGCCGGGCAGATCAATGGCACGACCGGATACGAGGAAGCCGCGGCGCAAGGTTTGATCGCCGGACTCAATGCCGCGCGCAAGGCGAAGGATCTGGATCCTTGGTCACCCACCCGTAACGAGGCTTACATGGGCGTTCTGATCGACGACCTCATCACCCGGGGCACGAACGAACCCTACCGCATGTTCACCAGCCGCGCGGAGCACCGGCTTCTGCTGCGCGAGGATAATGCCGATCTGCGGCTGACGGCAAAAGGCCGCGAGCTGGGATTAGTCGATGCCGAGCGGTGGCGTGTCTTCGAAGCGAAACAGCAGACGATCGCGGAGATCCGGGCCACCCTGGCAAAAGACTATGTGAGGCCGAACACGCCGGAAGCCGAAGCCGTGAGCCCCTTCCTGAGTGCACCGCTGCCGCGCGAGTCGAGCCTGGCCGAGCTGCTGCGGCGGCCGGAGATTCGCATCGAACATCTGCGAGCGATATCCGCTCGTCTGGCCGCGGAAGAAAACGAGCAAGTGCTCGATCAAATCGAAATTCAGGCGAAGTATCAGGGCTATATCGATCGCCAGCATGCGGAAATCGAGCGCTCCCGCCGCTACGATCATTGGCGCTTGCCGGAGAATCTCGATTATCGGAACGTCATCGGCTTATCCAACGAAGTCAAGGAAAAGCTCAAACAGACACGTCCCGAAACCGTCGGTCAGGCGGCGCGGATTCCGGGCGTCACGCCGGCGGCGATTTCTTTGCTGCTGGTACATCTCAAGAAGAAGAGCGCCTGATCTTAAGTGGACGAGCTCGGCAAACGGCTGGCGGAAGGAATGACCGCCCTGGAGATTCCCTTTACGCCGGAACAAGGCAAAAAGCTCCTGGCCTTTCTGCGCTTGGTCCAGAAATGGAATCGGCTTTACAACTTGACCGCCATTCGCGACCCGCGGACAGCGGTGGATTTGCATTTGCTCGACAGCCTAACCGTCTGGCCTTATCTGCACGGAGAACGAATACTGGATGTCGGGACGGGCGCCGGGTTGCCGGGAATTCCCCTGGCCATCATGAGCGGCGACAGGAGTTTCATTTTATTGGATTGCAATGCGAAGAAGACGCGTTTTGTTCAGCAGGCCATAATCGAATTAGGCCTCTCCAACGCGAAAGTCGTCACTTCGCGCGTCGAAGAGTACCATCCGGAGCGCGGCTTCGACACGATATTGGCGCGAGCTTACGCGAACCTTGCCGAAATTTTTGCGGGAACGCGAAGAATGCTGGCTCCCGGAGGCATGATATTGGCTCAGAAAGGGCAACTGCCCGAAAACGAAATCCGCTCTTTGAAAGACTGTGTGGTTGATACTCATATCTTGAATATCCCCGGTCTGGACGTTGAACGTCATTTGATCGAAATAGCTGTCGGTTGAGGAGACCATGGGCAAAATAATCGCGGTAGCCAACCAGAAGGGGGGCGTCGGCAAAACCACTACCAGCATTAACCTGGCGGCGTCATTGGCGGCGATCAAGCATAGCGTTTTGTTGGTGGATCTGGATCCGCAAGGCAACACGACGATGGGATGCGGCATCGACAAGCAAGATCTCGATGTCTCGTCATACGACGTCTTGATCCGCCAGGCCACCGCACGCGACGCAATCAAGTCCTTGACGGACATCGGATTCGATCTACTGCCGGGCAATGCGGATCTCACCGCCGCCCAGGTCGAGCTGATGCAGCAGCCCGACAAGGAGCGCGCACTTGCCGAGGCGCTCGATCACTGCCGTGGGGATTACCAGTTCGTCATCATTGACTGCCCGCCCTCGCTCAACGTCTTGACCCTCAATGCCCTGATTGCCGCGGATAGCGTCCTGATCCCCATGCAGTGCGAATACTATGCCTTGGAAGGGCTTTCGGATCTGATGGATACGCTGGGGGATATCCGCGACTCGGTCAATCCGGAACTTCGTATCGAAGGCTTGCTTCGCACGATGTACGATCCCCGCAGCCGGCTGGCGAACGACGTGTCCGCTCAATTGATCGCCCATTTCAGCGACAAGGTTTTCCGCACCGTCATACCCCGTAATATCCGGCTGGCCGAAGCTCCCAGCCACGGACTGCCGGTTCTGAAGTACGACAAATCCTCCCGGGGAGCCGTCGCCTATCTGGCTTTGGCGGGCGAAATCGTCCGGCGCAATCAAAAATCGCGCAAAATCGCTTCCATTCTTCAATAAATTCCAATCATGACGGCAAAAAAACGAGGACTCGGCCGCGGCCTCGATGTGTTGTTGGGCGGCGCGAAGCTGGAAAACGAAACCGAGAAGCTCAAAACGCTTTCCATCGATCAGATCAGGCCGAACCGCTTTCAACCACGCAAGGACATCGATCCGGCGCGACTCCAGGAGTTGGCCGATTCGATCAGTGCCCAAGGCATCGTCCAACCGGTGGTGGTTAGGCCGATGGGCGACGGCCATTATGAAATCATCGCCGGCGAAAGGCGCTGGCGGGCCGCGCAACTGGCGGGATTGCACGACTTACACGTCGTCGTGCGAGAGGTTGCCGATCAGGCCGCCTTGGCCATCGCTTTGATCGAGAATATCCAGCGGGAAGACCTGAATCCGCTGGAAGAAGCGGAAGCCCTCAAGCGCCTGCTCGAAGAATTCGAAATGACTCACCAGCAGGTTGCCGATGCGGTCGGCAAGTCCCGCGCAACCGTAAGCAATTTGCTCCGTTTGAACGAACTTCATCCGGAAGTCAAACATCTTCTATTAACCGGCGCCATCGAAATGGGCCATGCGCGTGCGATACTCGCGCTGGAGTTTCAACTTCAGGCCGAAATCGCGCGTAAAGTCGCCGGGGCAAAGTTGAGTGTTCGCGCTACTGAACTGCTGGTTCAAAAGCTGCGGGACGGGCAGAAGACACGAAAGCCGGAGATCAAGGATCCCGACATCCGCCGCCTGGAAGAACGCATCGCCACGCGAATCGGTGCCCCGGTACTGATAAAGCACGGAAAGAAAGGGGCCGGACAACTGGTCATTCATTACGACAGCCTGGATCAACTGGAGGGCGTACTCGATCGCTTGAAATAAAACATGTAACGTTGATCTTCAACATTTTGATTGTTATCATTCCGAAGCGTTTTCGTAAGGACTCTCCATGACAGCGAAAAAATTGCTGTTCGCCGTCAAGCGGGTTCTATTGATGCAGCTATTTACGATTGCACTGATCGGGGGTGTTACCTTGGCCTTCTTTGGTTGGCCGGTAGCGAGATCAGCGCTGTTTGGCGGGCTCATTGCCTTTCTGCCGAATGTCTATTTCGCCGCAAAATTCGGAGTTTCCGATAGAACAAGAACGGCAGAAGACATCGTAAGATCGTTTTATATCGGCGAGAGCATAAAAATAATCATAACCGCCGGTTTGTTTATTTTAATTTTCCAACTGCCTAACATTTTATTCCTGCCATTATTTGCCGGTTTCGTATCGGTGTTGGTGGTGTTTTGGTGTGCGCTTTTGATGCGCGATATCGAAGGGTAACGAGAAAGAAATATGGCAACAGAAGAGCATGGCTCCGGCGGGGCAACGGGATACATCGTTCATCACCTCACCCCTCTATCGACCGGCGAAGGATTCTGGACACTGCATCTGGATACCCTGTTTTTCTCGGTTTTTCTGGGCGGACTATTTGTCGTTCTATTCCGCAAGGCGGCTGAAAAAGCGACGTCCGGCGTACCCGGTCCCTTGCAGAACTTCGTCGAGATGATCGTCGAATTCGTCGACACTCAGGTCAAGGACAGTTTTCATGGCCGTAGCGCCTTGATCGCGCCCTTGGCTCTGAGCATCTTCGTCTGGGTATTCCTGATGAACGCGATGGACCTGATCCCGGTCGATCTGCTGCCGGGAATCGGCCAGGCCATCGGTCTCGATTATCTCCGCGTCGTTCCCAGCACCGATCTGAATGCTACTTTTGCCATGTCGATTTCGGTGTTCTTTCTGATCCTGTTCTACAGCTTCAAAGTGAAAGGACCGATCGGATTCGGGAAAGAAATGATTCTGACCCCTTTTCACAGCGTATGGATGATTCCGTTCAACCTGATTCTCAAGCTTGTCGAGGAATTGGCGAAACCGGTATCGCTCGGCCTTCGTCTTTTCGGAAACATGTACGCCGGCGAGCTGATTTTCATCCTGATCGCCCTGCTGCCCTGGTATGTGCAGCCCATACTGAGTTTTCCGTGGGCGGTCTTTCATATTCTGATCATCACTTTGCAAGCTTTCATCTTCATGGTTCTCACCATCGTTTACCTGAGTTTGGCCCACGAAGATCATTAATCTCTTTCAACCAACCCTAACGTTCGAAAATTCGGAGGAACAATGGAAATCGCATCTGTATCTGGCATGACCGCAATCGCCGTAGGCATCATCCTGGGCCTGGGCGCCATGGGAACCGCAATCGGTTTCGGTTTGTTGGGTGGAAAATTCCTTGAAGGTGCTGCGCGTCAGCCGGAAATGGTTCCGATGCTGCAGGTGAAAATGTTCATCGTCGCCGGTCTGCTCGACGCCGTAACCATGATCGGCGTGGGTCTTGCCCTGTTCTTCACCTTCGCCAATCCGTTCCTGTCTGCACTCCAAGGCTAACGCAGCCGCGATTGCGACGCTTTAACGGCAAATAACCTAAAGAGGAAAGCGCTGTGAGTATTAACGCTACTCTGATCGGCCAAATGATCACATTTGCGCTTCTGGTGTGGTTCACCATGAAGTACGTGTGGCCGCCTTTGATGCAAGCCCTTGAGGAGCGCAAGAAAAAGATTGCCGACGGTCTCGCTTCGGCTGAAAAAGGCAAGCACGAAATGGAGTTGGCCGAGAAGCGCGCAACCGCACTGTTGAGGGAAGCCAAGGATCAGGCGACAGAGATCGTCAATCTCGCGCAGAAGCGAGCCGGCGAGGTGGTCGAGGAATCGAAGCAGTCGGCGAAGGAGGAAGGCGAGCGAATTGTCGCCGCCGCAAAGGCCGAAATCGAGCGCGAATTGCAACAGGCAAAAGAAGGATTGCGTCAACAAGTGTCGGTGCTGGCCATTTCCGCGGCCGAGCAAATCCTGCAGAAAGAAGTGGATCAGAAGAAGCACCGGGAAATCATCGACGACCTCGGTAAGCAATTGGGTCAGGCATAATGGACGAGTTAACGACGTTGGCGAGGCCTTATGCCGTTGCGGTTTACAAAAGGGCCAAAGAAACGGGAACGGCTGAAAAGTGGAGTGAAGCGCTCGCTTTCGTCTGGATGCTTATGGAAGACGAGCAGTTAGCTAAAGCCTCGGCCAATCCGAAGGCGAACCGCGAGCAGTTTTCGGAGGCTTTTCTCGGTCTCTGCAAAGATCACCTGGACTCCGAGGCGCAAAATTTCGTCCGGCTGTTGATCCAGAATCGCCGGCTGGGGCTGGTTAGATACATCGCTGAGCTATTCAACCAGTATAAAGCCGACGATGAGGGATATATCGAAGTCGACGTCAGTACGGCATTTCCCTTGAAAGACACCGAACAAGACAGGTTGTCCAAGGTGCTGGAGGGCGTTTTGGCAAAGAAGGCGCGTCTGCGTGTCGATGTCGATCCATCTTTGATCGGCGGCGTCTACATCAAGGCGGGCGACCGCGTGATAGACGCATCCATACGCGGCCAGGTTGAACGATTAGCAAAGAGACTCTGGAATTAGAGCGAGAAGAAACATGCAGCTGAACCCATCTGAAATCAGTGAACTCATAAAGAAGCGCATCGAGCAGTTCGATATCGGTGCCGAAGCCCGCACGGAAGGCACTATCGTCAGTGTGACCGACGGTATCGTCCGTATCCACGGCCTAACCGAAGTGATGCAGGGTGAAATGATCGAATTCAAGGACAATACCTTCGGTATGGCCTTGAACCTTGAAAGGGACTCGGTCGGCGCCGTCGTGCTCGGTGCGTATGAACATTTGGCCGAAGGCGATACCGCGAAATGCACCGGACGCATTCTCGACGTTCCGGTGGGTGAAAGCTTGCTCGGGCGTGTCGTGGATTCCTTGGGGCGGCCGATCGACGGCAAGGGTCCCATCGAAGCGCAGGATCGTTCGCCGATCGAAAAGATCGCGCCCGGCGTTATCGCTAGACAATCGGTCAGCCAGCCACTGCAAACCGGTCTCAAGTCCATCGACTCGATGATCCCGATCGGCCGCGGCCAGCGCGAATTGATTATCGGCGACCGCCAGACCGGGAAATCGGCCATCGCCATCGATACCATCATCAATCAGAAAGGCACCGGCGTTAAGTGTATTTACGTCGCCATCGGCCAAAAGCAGTCCTCGATCGCCAACGTGGTACGGAAACTCGAGGAACACGGCGCCATGGCTCATACCATTATCGTGGCCGCTTCCGCTTCCGAGTCAGCCGCGCTTCAGTTCATCGCGCCTTACGCCGGGTGCGCCATGGGCGAGTTTTTCCGCGATCGCGGCGAGGATGCACTGATCATCTATGACGATTTGACCAAGCAGGCTTGGGCCTATCGGCAGATCTCCCTGCTGCTGCGCCGTCCGCCGGGACGCGAAGCCTATCCGGGAGACGTATTCTATCTGCATTCGCGCCTGCTCGAGCGCGCCTCCCGAATCAATGCCGCCGAGGTTGAGAAACTGACCGGCGGAAAGGTCAAGGGCAAGACCGGCTCGCTGACCGCTTTGCCGATTATCGAGACACAGGCCGGCGACGTATCGGCTTTCGTTCCCACCAACGTGATTTCGATTACGGACGGTCAGATTTATCTCGAGACCAACCTGTTCAACGCGGGTGTGCGTCCAGCCGTGAACGCCGGTCTTTCCGTGTCACGCGTGGGTGGCGCGGCTCAGACCAAGATCATTAGAAAGTTAGGCGGCGGTGTACGTCTCGACCTGGCTCAGTTCCGTGAACTGGCGGCATTCGCCCAGTTCGCATCGGATCTCGATGAATCCACACGGAAACAGATCGAACGCGGTCAGCGTGTTACCGAAATTATGAAACAGAGTCAGTACTCGCCGCTGAGCGTGGCTCAAATGGCCGTATCTCTGTTCGCAGTCAACGAAGGCTTCCTGGACGACCTGCAGGTCAACCAGGTCAGGGATTTCGAAGACGGCCTGCAGAACTACATGAAATCGGAACATGTCGATCTCATGGAAAAGATCAATGCGACCGGCGACTACAATGACGAAATTCAGTCGTCGCTGCACGCAGCCATAACGAAGTACAAAGAAACCCATACTTGGTAGGGATTGATCAATGGCCGTCGGAAAAGAAATCCGTCTGAAGATCACGAGTATCAAGAATACTCAGAAGATCACGCGGGCCATGGAAATGGTGGCAGCCAGCAAAATGCGCCGGACCCAGGACAGAATGCAGGCGACCCGTCCGTATTCCCGGAAAATAGCGCAGATCATCAAGCACCTGGCACACGCGAACCCGGAATACAAACATCCGTTCACCATTGAGCGGCCGGTGAATCGGGTCGGGGTGATCCTGATCTCGTCCGATCGGGGCTTGTGCGGGGGGCTCAACGCAAATCTTTTCCGACTGGCCCTGCGTAGAATGCGCGGCTGGAACGGAGAAAATAAGGATGTCACCCTCAGCACGATAGGCCAGAAGGGTACCGCGTTCTTCAGCTCGATCGGTGCGAATGTGCTGGCCCAGGCAACCAGGCTCGGGGACCGGCCCCATTTGCAGGATATCATCGGCGTCATAAAAACGATGGTCGACGAATATTCCGAAGGCAAGATCGACGAGCTGCACGTTCTTTACAACGAGTTTGTCAACACGATGACTCAAAAGCCGCGGCTGGTCCAGTTGCTTCCCATTCGGCCGGAGGAAATCGGCGAGGAACGTAAAGGGCAGTGGGATTACATTTACGAACCGGACGCCAAGGAAGTGCTGGACCAGTTGCTGGTTCGGTACGTGGAGTCGATCGTTTTCCAAGGGTTAGTCGAAAACAATGCCTGCGAACAGGCAGCGCGCATGGTCGCCATGAAAAGCGCTTCCGACAACGCCGGAAAACTCATCAAAGAGTTACAGCTGATCTACAACAAAGCGCGGCAGGCGGCCATTACCCAGGAAATCGCGGAAATCGTCGGCGGCGCGGCTGCGGTCTAAGCGAATCCATACAGAATAAACGCAAGAGTTTTACGAGGACAGTCATGAGTTCGGGCAAAATCGTACAGATTATCGGCGCCGTGGTGGATGTGGAGTTCCCACGCGAGACCCTTCCCAAAGTATACGACGCACTGAAAGTCGATGATAAAGACTTGGTGCTCGAGGTCCAGCAGCAACTCGGCGACGGCGTAGTCAGAACGATCGCCATGGGCAGCACCGACGGTGTGATGCGGGGGCTGAAGGTCACGAATACAGGTGCCCCGATTTCCGTACCCGTTGGGAAGGAAACGCTGGGCCGGATTATGAACGTCTTGGGCGAACCGATCGATGAAAAGGGTGAGATCGGTGAAAAAGAGCGTTGGGCGATCCATCGCAAAGCCCCGAGCTTCCAGGATCAGGCGGCTGCCAACGAACTGCTCGAAACCGGCATCAAGGTAATCGACCTGGTGTGCCCGTTCGCAAAGGGCGGCAAGGTCGGCCTGTTCGGCGGCGCCGGTGTCGGCAAGACCGTGAACATGATGGAGCTGATCCGCAATATCGCGATCGAGCACAGCGGTTATTCGGTGTTCGCCGGTGTCGGTGAGCGCACCCGCGAAGGGAACGACTTTTATCACGAAATGAGTGAAAGTAACGTTCTCGACAAGGTATCGCTGGTATACGGCCAGATGAACGAGCCTCCGGGCAACCGTCTGCGCGTTGCACTGACCGGCCTTACCATGGCGGAGTACTTCCGGGACGAAGGCCGCGACGTACTGCTGTTCATCGATAATATCTACCGCTACACGCTGGCCGGTACCGAAGTATCCGCGTTGCTCGGCCGCATGCCTTCCGCAGTGGGATACCAGCCCAACCTGGCCGAAGAGATGGGCGTACTCCAGGAGCGGATCACCTCGACCAAGATCGGGTCCATCACCTCGATTCAGGCCGTATACGTTCCCGCGGACGACTTGACCGACCCGTCTCCGGCAACCACTTTTGCCCACTTGGATGCCACCGTTGTGTTGTCGCGGCAGATCGCCGAGTTGGGTATCTACCCGGCTGTAGACCCGCTCGATTCGACCAGCCGCCAGCTGGACCCGCTGGTCGTCGGCCAGGAGCACTATCAGGTCGCCCGCAAGGTGCAGAGTACCTTGCAGCGTTACAAAGAGCTTCGCGACATCATCGCGATCCTCGGCATGGACGAGCTTTCCGAGGAAGACAAGCTGATCGTATCGCGTGCTCGCAAGGTACAGCGGTTCTTGTCGCAGCCCTTCTTCGTCGCCGAGGTATTCACTGGTTCTCCCGGCAAATACGTATCGTTGAAGGACACGATTGCCGGATTCAAGGGCATCGTCGAAGGTGAATACGACGATGTTCCGGAGCAGGCTTTCTACATGGTCGGCAGCGTCGACGAAGCCCTGGAAAAAGCCAAGCGCGCTGCCGCTTAATTCTATGAGAAAAGCACTATGGCTATGACGATCCACGTTGATATCGTGAGCGCGGAGGCGGAGATTTATTCCGGGCTCGCGGAAATGGTGGTAGCTCCGGCCGAAATGGGCGAAGTGGGTGTTGCCGCACGGCACGCCCCTTTTCTCAGCCGCCTGAAGCCGGGCGAGGTACGGGTAAAGGTCAGCGATCAGGAAGTCCATCCGTTTTTCATCTCGGGCGGCATGCTGGAGGTGCAGCCGCAGGTCGTGACTATTCTCGCCGACACTGCCGTTCGCGCCCGGGACATTGACGAGGCGGCGGCGCTGGAAGCCAAGAGGCGTGCGGAGGAGATGCTGTCGGATAAGTCCGGCAAAATCGATTACGCTCTGGCGCAAGCGCAGCTCGCCGAAGCCGTCATGCAACTTCGAACCCTGGAGAAATACCGGAAAGGCCGCGCCTAAGTTCCGGAATTCTCGAGACCCGGCAGAATACGGGGCATGCGGTGCCTGTATTTTGCTGGGTTTTTTCGTTTTTCACGTTAATATAAAGAAGAAGATCCGATCGGCATGACCGGTCGGGTCGAGTTAATCTTTTATTTTCCGCTTCTTCAATAAGGAAAAACGGAAGATGCCTTTGGAAATCGTCATCCTGGCTGCCGGCCAGGGAACGCGAATGCGTTCGTCCCTTCCCAAAATCCTCCACAAAATCGGCAATAAGTCTCTGCTGGAACACGTCTATGCCTTGGCCAATCGGTTGCGTCCCGACAAGATCACCGTGATCTACGGACACGGTGGAGAGACGGTTCTCAAGAGTCTCGAACACCTGGAGGTGACTTGGGTCGAACAGCGGGAACAACTCGGCACGGGGCACGCGGTCATGCAGGTCGCGGACGCTATCGGGGAAGAGTCTACCGTGCTCATTCTGTATGGGGACGTACCCTTGCTGAACGATGCGACCGTGAAAAAGCTGCTCCCTTTGGCGGGCGAGGATCAAATCGGGCTGCTGACCGTCAATCTCGGCGATCCTTACGGTTATGGCCGGATCGTCCGTGACCCCCAGGGGCGAGTGCTCAGGATTGTGGAAGAAAAAGATGCTTCGGCCGAAGAGCGCGAGACCAGGGAAGTCAATACCGGAATTCTCGCCATCAACGGGCGGCATCTGAAGAAATGGCTGGGCCGGCTGGAAAATAACAATGCCCAGCGCGAATATTACCTTACCGATGTGATCGCCATGGCCGTTGCGGACGATGTGCGGGTGGAAACCGTTCAACCGAGCGACCCCAACGAAGTGTTGGGAGTCAACAATCGCGCGCAGCTGGCGCATTTGGAACGGGTTTTCCAAAGCGGACTCGCTGAAGAGTTGATGCGAACCGGAGTAAGCTTGCGCGACCCGTCCCGCTTCGATGTGCGGGGCCAAATCGACGCCGTAGGACGCGATGTGGAGATCGACGTCAATGTCGTTTTGGAAGGCCGGATCAAGCTCGGTGATAACGTTCGCATCGGCGCCAATTGCGTAATCAGGGATTGCGAGATCGGCAACAATGTGGAAATTCTGCCGAATTGCGTCATCGAAGACGCCGTAATCGGTGAGGGCTCCCGAATCGGCCCCTTTGCACGTATCCGGCCGGAAACGCGGATCGACGATCACGTCCACGTCGGTAATTTCGTGGAAGTTAAGAAATCCGCGATCTCAAGTGGTTCCAAGGTCAATCATCTCAGCTATATCGGCGATACCATCATCGGCCGTGACGTCAATGTCGGCGCCGGAACGATCACCTGCAATTACGATGGCGCGAACAAACATCAAACCGTCATAGAAGACGGTGCGTTCATCGGTTCGGACACCCAGCTGGTCGCGCCGGTCAGAGTCGGCAAGAATGCAACCATAGGCGCCGGCGCAACGATCACCAAGGACGCGCCGGAAAACGCCCTGACCCTCAGCCGGGCGAAACAAATAACCGTAGAGGGTTGGCAGCGACCCGTTAAGAAAAGGAGTTGAAGCCATGTGTGGTATTGTTGGTGCCGTTGCACACAGAGTCGTTACGCCCGTCCTCATCGAAGGACTTCGCCGCCTGGAATATCGCGGTTACGATTCCGCGGGGCTCGCGGTCCTGGACGATTCAGCGCAACTCCAGCGATTACGCAGGAAGGGAAAGATCAGAGAGCTGGAAAGCGCGCTGCAAACTTCCTTAGTCGAGGGTAAAGTCGGCATAGCCCACACTCGTTGGGCGACCCATGGGGTTCCCTCGGAACGCAATGCCCATCCGCATATCTGCCGCGAGTCCGTAGCCGTGGTTCACAACGGGATAATCGAAAACCATGAGGATCTCAGAGACCGGCTCAGACAGAAAGGATACGATTTCGATTCGGAAACCGATACCGAGGTCATCGTCCACCAGATCCACGAATTTCTGGATGAGGGCCTGAGCCTTTTCGAAGCCGTCAAGGAGACCTGCAAGGTGCTGGAAGGCGCTTATGCCGTCGGCGTTGTCAGTATCGCGGAGCCGAAGCGGCTGATCGCCGCGCGCCACGGAAGTCCTTTGGTCGTGGGGCTGGGCGAAAGCGAAAATTTCATCGCTTCGGATGTGTTCGCCCTGGTCGGCGAAACCCAGCGTTTCATCTTCCTCGAGGACGGTGATATCGCCGATCTGTCCACGGAAGCGGTCTGCATCTACGATAGGAACGGAAACGCGGTACAAAGGCCCGTCCACGAAACCAAACTGGCGGCTGATGCCGTGGAGCGCGGCGAATACCGCCATTACATGCAAAAGGAAATCCACGAGCAGCCGGTAGCCATCGAAAAAACCCTGGATGGCCGTATACGCGCCGGAAAGGTACTCGACGCGGCTTTCGGCCCGTATGCCGAAAAGGCCTTCGATCACATCAAGTCCGTGCAGATCGTGGCCTGCGGCACGAGCTATCATGCCGGCATGGTGGCACGCTACTGGATAGAATCGATCGCCGGATTTCCGTGCCACGTGGAGGTGGCCAGCGAATTCCGTTACCGCAAGAACGTGGTGCCGCCGGGAACCTTGTTCGTTACCATTTCGCAATCCGGCGAAACCGCCGATACCTTGGCGGCGCTCAAGGAAGCGAAAAAGCTCGGCTACGCGCACACGCTTGCGATCTGCAATGTGCCGGAAAGCTCGATCGTCCGGGAATCCGAATCGACCCTGATGACCCGTGCAGGCCCGGAAGTCGGGGTCGCATCCACCAAGGCGTTTACCACGCAGTTGACGGCCCTGCTCCTCCTGGTTGTCGCCCTGGGCAAGCGCAACGGACTTGCGCCCGAGCAGGAAGCGCGTATCGTCAAGGAGCTTGAAAACCTGCCTGAACAGATCGAGCGTGTACTACTTCTCGAAGATGAAATCGAGCAATGGGCGGAGCGCTTCGGGGAAAAGCGGCATGCGCTCTACCTTGGGCGCGGAGCCCATTACCCGGTTGCCATGGAAGGCGCGCTCAAGCTGAAGGAGATTTCTTATATTCACGCCGAAGCCTATCCGTCCGGCGAACTCAAACACGGCCCCCTCGCGCTCATCGATGCCGAGATGCCGGTTGTGGCGGTCGCTCCGAACAACGAACTCCTGGAAAAGCTCAAATCGAATCTGCAGGAGGTACAGGCGAGAGGCGGCGAACTTTATGTCTTCGCCGACGTGCGCGTGCCCATGGAGAGCGCACCGGGCGTCAATTTGCTGCGTGTCGCCGAGACCGAGGAGATCGTAGCGCCGATCGTCTACACGGTCCCGTTACAGATGCTTGCTTACCATGTCGCCTTGATCAAAGGCACTGATGTGGACCAGCCGCGCAACCTGGCGAAATCGGTCACCGTGGAGTGAACCTAAATCCGGCAGTTGGATACAACCTGAAAAGCGCTAGGCCCTCATCCCCAGCCCTTCTCCAAGACCCTCACCCGACCCTCTCCCAAAGGGAGAGGGCGTTTTGAAGTTCGGGAGAAGGGTTTAGCCCCTCGCCCTCTGGGAGAGGGGTTGGGGTGAGGGAATGCGGCGGCTGATGAGGAAATTTCGGTCATTTCGGAAATTGAACTGCGGTTTTTAGGGTGAACCTGCCCATCCGGACCCGAATCCGGCTTGCAATCAACGGCGTTCCCGTATCAAGATGGACAAGCTTGGCCTAAAGAAAATTTGTCGACTACTCTTTTTGCGGTAAAAGGCTTTTTCGGCCTATGAAATCACCGGTACTATAAAGCGCTTCAGCAGCGGCCGCTTTTTTGTGCGGCCTGGAAGGCATAGGACGAACAATATGTCGGCGCCAGTCGGCACTAACCATTTTTAGACAATCAAACACGGGGGAGAAGAAATGGCCATTAGCTTGCAAAAGGGCGGTAACGTCAGTCTGAGCAAAACCGATCCGGGTCTGGTTAATGCTACCGTCGGGTTGGGTTGGGACGCCCGTTCCACCGATGGCGCGGCATTCGATTTGGATGCCAGCGTATTTTTGGTGGGGGAATCGGGCAAAGTACTGTCCGACGCGCATTTCGTTTTCTACAACCAAAAAACCTCACCCGATGGTGCGGTAGTACATTCGGGAGACAACACCACCGGCGCCGGAGAAGGCGACGACGAACAAGTTTTCATCAATCTGCCGCAGGTCGACGCTAGTATTCAGCGTGTCGTATTCGCCGTAACCATCCACGAGGCCGAGAGCCGCAAACAGAATTTCGGCATGGTGCGGAATGCCTTCATGCGTGTGCTGAACAAGGACAGCGATACTGAAATTGCCCGTTTCGACCTCTCGGAAGACTATTCGACCGAAACCGCCATGATTTTCGGCGAAATTTACCGGCACGGTTCGGAATGGAAGTTCAAGGCCGTGGGGCAGGGATTTGCCGGCGGGCTCAAAGCTTTGGCGACCGATTTTGGGGTAAACGTCGGCTGACCAGCACCTTGAACCGGCCGGAACGGCTGTCGGTTCCGGAAACCAGAGCCAAAAAAGCATGCCACATTTCACCGTTACCGGGGATGTCGATCCCTTTCTGCACGTAAGTCTCGAAAAAGGCGAAAAGATCTTTTGCGAATCCGACGCCATGGTCATGATGGAGGATACGCTGAGGATCAAGGGACAGATGCGGGGCGGCCTGGGACAGGCCCTCTTGCGGCGTTTCGCGAACGACGAATCGATCTTCCAGCAGGAAATCGAGGCGGTGGACGGGGACGGCGACTGTCTCCTGTCCCCCGCTCTGCCGGGAGGGATCGAACTTCTGGATGTCTCCGCGGGTGCGGCATACACGCTTGCCGACGGTGCCTTCGTGGCGGCGGAGTCTACCGTGGACATCCGCTCGCGGTTGAACAATTTAGGGGGAGCGCTGTTCGGCGGCACCGGCGGCTTCGTGGTGATGGAGGCCAGAGGCCAGGGCAAAATCGCAGTTTCGGGTTTCGGGTCGATTTTCAAGCTCGACGTCGAGCCGGGCAAAGATGTGGTCATCGACAACAATCATGCCGTCGCCTGGTCTTCTACCCTACAGTACGAGGTGGGTGTCGCGCGTTCCGGCGGCGGCCTTTTCGGTTCTTTGGTCAATTCGATGACCTCCGGCGAAGGGTTGGTGCTCAAGTTTCGTGGGCAGGGCTCGGTTGTGGTGTGTTCGCGTAACCGCGAGCTCTTCGTCGGCCAAGCACGACGGACTGGTTCCGCCTGACCAATGCAAGTCTAATAACGAGGTATCAAAGATGGGCGTCAATTTGCAAAAAGGGCAAAAAATCTCGCTGGAAAAGGAAGCCAACGGAAGCTTGACCCGGATCGTCATGGGGCTGGGCTGGGATGCCGCCAAAGCGAAGAGCGGCGGGCTTCTGGGAGGCTTGTTCGGGGGCGGGGGCGGCGGAAACATCGACCTGGATGCTTCGTGCCTCTTGTTCGACGATCAGGGCAATCTTCTCGATGCAGTCTGGTTCCGTCAATTGCGCAGCCGGGACGGCAGCGTTCAGCATACCGGAGATAATCTGACCGGCGAGGGCGACGGCGATGACGAGCAGATCGTCGTCGAACTGCCGAACGTTCCGGCCAATGTGAAAAGCCTGGTTTTCACCGTGAACAATTACACCGGCCAGGATTTCTCCCGCGTCGAAAATGCTTTCTGCCGCATCGTCAACGGCGCGAATGATTCCGAAATCGCGCGCTACGATCTGAGCTGCCAAGGCAGCCACTCCGCCATGATCATGGCCAAGGTCTACCGGCACAACGACGAATGGAAAATGCACGCCATCGGCGAAACCGGCGAGGGCCGGACCTTTGACCAATTGCTTCCGCAAATTCGACCGCACTTGTGATCGACGTCGGGATGATGGTCCGCGTCCGGTTCAATAAGAACTTTAGTCAAGGCGTTCGCCTTCCGGCGGGTGCAATGGAAATCTCTCGCGCCTGGCAAGTCATGGAACAGGCATGACGGCCCTGCACCACGCCGCGCTGGAAACCGGGGTGCTCACGGTGAAAGTGCGCGAGGCCGCATTTTCGCTCGAGGAGCTTTGCGGGTTCGCCGCGCGCGACAATCGAAAACGCGGCTTTCTGTTCTTGAGCAAAGTACTGGGCAAGCACTGGCCGGCCGTGCCTTCGACCATGCGGCGCGTGCATCGGCACTTGGCATCCGGGCTGGGTTTCGGCGCCGGTCCGTGGGTCTTCGTCGCCATGGCGGAAACGGCGACCGGCTTGGGGCAAGGAGTTTTCGAAGCGGCCCTGGAACGGCGAATTGGCGCTCATGCCCTATTCCTGCATTCCACCCGTTACCGTATTCCGGGGCGCAAGTTTCTGGCTTTCGAGGAAAGCCATTGCCATGCTCCGGACCAGTATCTCTACGAACCGCTGGACGCGCATCACCGTGATTTATTCCGGACCGCGCGCGAAATGGTGATCGTGGACGACGAGATCAGTACCGGTTCCACCCTGTGCAACCTGGTCGAGGCTTATCGCGCACGGAATCCCCAGCTTGAACGCGTACATTTCGTCGCGATTACCAATTTCAGCGGCGAGCGGAGCGCGGAACGTTTTTCCGAGCGGGTCGGCCTGCCGGTGCACTGCGTGGCGGCCTTGCACGGCGCCTTCTCGTTCGAGTCCGCGGAAGAGGTTTACGCCGGGAAGGCTCCGCCTGCCGTCGGCACCAACACCTGCGAACCGGGTTTTGTGGCGGACCGGCTGGGTCGCTTCGGCATCGACCGGCATCTTGAGGTTCCGGCCGGGGAAACGATCCGCGGGCTCGTAAGCGGACTCGAAGCCGGCGCGCGCGTACTGGTCCTCGGAACCGGAGAATTCATGCATGCCGCTTTCAGGATCGGCCTCGAACTGGAAACCTTGGGGTTCGACGTGGCGGTGCAAGCCACTACCCGTTCGCCGATACTGGCGGGCGCCGATATCGGCCGGCGCCTGGTCTTTCCCGACAACTACGGCGAAGGTATCCCGAATTACTTGTATAACGTCGACCCGGATCACTACGGGCGTATCATCGTTTGTCATGAAACACCGCCGGAAGGTTTAACCGACCTCCTCCGGCAACTTGGACCGGCTTGTCTGCCTTTCCGGTATTCGGAGCCGGCAGAACTCTCAGCTCCCTAGGAGAGTATTCGTTTCACTCACAACATCGAGGAGGAAACCTTATGGGCATCAGTCTTCAAAAAGGCGGCAACGTAAACTTGAGCAAGGAGGCGCCCAATCTCGAAAACGTCTTGGTGGGACTCGGCTGGGACGCGCGCGCGACCGATGGACAGCCATTCGATCTCGACGCGAGCATGTTTCTGGTCAAGGAAGACGGCAAGGTCCCGAGCGACGCTTACTTCATTTTCTACAACCAGAAGAAGTCACCGGAAGGTTCGGTCGAACATACCGGGGACAATCTGACCGGCGAGGGTGAAGGCGACGACGAGTCCATCAATGTTACCCTCTCCAAGGTTCCGCCCGAGGTGCAAAGATTGGTCGTGGTAGTCACCATCCACGACGCCGAGGCGCGCCGGCAGAGTTTCGGTCAGGTCAGCAATGCCTTCGTTCGCATCGTCAATCGTGACAACAACCAGGAAGTGGTTCGCTTCGATCTGTCCGAAGACTATTCGACCGAAACCGCGATGATATTCGGAGAACTCTACCGTCACGGCGGCGATTGGAAATTCAGAGCCGTCGGGCAGGGCTATTCCGGAGGACTGAAAGCCTTGGCCCTGCAACACGGCGTCAACGTCGGCTAAGCCGGATTCCACTTTTTTTCTGAAGCAAGAAGGAACCATGAACTTATCGCGCGGACAACGGGCGAAAATCGCCGATCTGATTCCGAACGGCCAGACGTTCACGGTTGGCGTCACCGCGAACGCTCCCGGCCTGGTCATCGACTTCGCCTGCTTCGGCTTGGACGGCCGGGGCAGGCTCTCCGACGAGCGTTACATGACCTTCTTCAACCAGCCGATGACGCCTTGCGGCGGGGTTGGTTCGGTGACGCCTACCGGCGATACGGCGGGCTTCACCGTCGACCTCGGCCGGCTCCCGCCCGCCATCGAACGATTGACCATCACGGCGGCCATCGACGGTGCCGGGACCATGTCGGCGATCGAGAGCGGCCACGTGCGACTCCTCGATGGCGGGCGGGAAGCCGCGCGCTTTTCGTTCACGGGAGCGGACTTTGCCGACGAGCGCGCCTTGATGCTGCTGGAAATCTACCGCAAGGACGGCGTCTGGCGGCTATGTGCACTGGGACAGGGCTTTAACGGCGGCCTGGCCGCTTTGGTCCGGCATTTCGGCGGCGAAGTCGCGCCGGAGGCCGCCCCCGCCCCGCCCAAACCGGCCGCTCCACCGGTCAATCTCAGCAAGATCACCCTGGAGAAACGAGGCAACACGGTTTCTCTGGACAAGAAACCCGGAACCGCGCACGGCGAAATTCTCATCAATCTCAATTGGAACATGCGATCGCAAAAGAAGGGTTTCTTCGGCGTCGCAAAGTCCGCCAACATCGATCTGGACCTGGGATGCCTGTTCGAATTCCAGAACGGGAAGAAAGGCGTGGTGCAGGCGCTGGGGAACGCTTTCGGCGACTATCACCATCTGCCCTATATTTCGCTGGACGCGGACGACCGCAGCGGGGCCCGCAGCGAAGGCGAGAATCTGCGCATCAACGGCCAGCACTGGGATGAAGTCAAACGCATCCTGGTTTATGCCTTCATCTACGAGGGCGTACCCAACTGGTCCGAAGCGGACGCCATCATCACGATCAAGACCCCCGAACAGCCGGAAATCGAGGTTCGGCTCGACTCGCACCGCAACGACCGGACCATGTGCGGCATCGCGATGCTGGAGAACCGGGGTGGATCGGTGGCCATCACCAAGCTCCTCGATTACTACCGCGGGCATCTCGATCTGGACGAGGCGCACCATTGGGGGTTGAGATGGACCAGGGGCAGCAAGGACTAAGCTTCGCCGAGGAGCGGGCCTTGATGTTGCCGGAAATCTACCGCAACTACGGCATTCTCGAAAAACTGCATACCTTATCGGGACGCCTTGTCGATAACGGCAATTTTTTCGCCTTGGATGACGTGCACGAAATTGCCGAGAGCGAACTTTACGACCGTGTTTTGAACAAATTTCCCTTGTGGCTGGAACAGGCGCGGCACAGGGGTATTGTGGCGTGAACCAGGATATCGCGATCGCCAGCGACTTTTTCAATTGACCGAGGAAAAGACAAATGAGCTTCCAAAATTTCTTCAATTCCTTGAAGCAGAAGGCCAGCGAACTCAAGAACGAGGCGCTGAAATTCAAGAATCGCGACTTTCTGAACGCGGCGGTCAGCGGGTCGGTACTGGTTTCGATGGCGGACGGCATCATTTCGTCGGAAGAAAAGCAGAAAATGATGCGCTTCATCGAAAATTATGAAGCGTTGTCCGTATTTTCCGCCAAGGAATTGATCGATGCCTTTCAGAACGCCGTGAGCCAGATCGAGTTCGACAAGGACCTGGGCGAAGCCAAAGCTTACGAGGCCTTGCGCAAAATGAAGAACAACGACGCCGCGTCTCGCCTGATCATGCGCCTCATCATCTGCATCGCCGGCGCGGACGGCAATTTCGACGACAATGAAAAACGCGTCGCCCGCAAGATTGCCATGGAACTGGGCCTCAATCCGGCCGAATTCGAACTGACCTGATCGTGCAAGCGTACGTTTTCCTCGATCTGGACGATACCCTGTTTCAGAGCCGGGCCAAGTGCCCGGTCGAGGACGATCTGTACCCTGCCGCTTTTCTGCGCGACGGCAGCGCGCACTCGTTCATGACGGCCAAGCAGCGAGCGCTTTGGCGTCTTCTGGAAACGAACATGACGGTGATCCCGACGACGGCAAGGGATTGGGAAGCCTATCGCCGGGTCGAACTGCCGTTTCGGAGCTGGCGCATTCTCGACTACGGCGGCGTCATCATCGACGCAGCCGGAAAGCCGGACAAAGACTGGTCCGAACGGATGCTCCCGGCGACACGGGACGCTCTCGAAGGGCTCCAGCATGCCCTCGAAACGGCCCGGATTTTCGCGGCGGAGCAGGGACTGGATGTGCGCGTCCGCCTGATCGAAGATTTCGATCTCACGTTCTATCTGGTCGCGAAATTCCGAAATGGCCGGGAGGATCACCTGGATCAGCTGCAAAGGGAAGCGGTAGAACCCTGGGTGGAGGCTCAGGCGGGAGCCTACCGCCTGCATCGGAACGGCAACAATCTGGCCGTACTACCCAAGGCGCTCGGCAAGGAAAACGCCGTGCGTCATCTGATCGGCCGCCTGCGCCGGGAGCATGGCGAGATCCTCACCTTCGGTCTCGGTGACAGCGAAATCGATGGCGCTTTTCTGGCGGAATGCGATTATCTTGTGACGCCCCGAACCTCGCAGCTGTTCGAGCGAACGTTCGGCCGGTTCATTCCTCAACGATAGAAGGACATTACAAGTTCATGTCGCACCGGAATTTGCACCGAACGGCCGCCGGGCCGAAGCCGGCCGCATTTTTTTCGGGCAGTTACCGCCTCGAGGATGTGAAGTTTCTGCTGAAGCCGATCAGCATCGAGCCTATCGGCATCGCGGAAAAGGAACGCCTGATCCAGAGCGGCCGGCGCCACTACAGCGAAATGCTCAGCCCCGAGAATCTGCCGTCGCCACGCTACATGGACATATTCCGGGAAGCGTTCGCCCTCAACCGGCGCCGCATGGCCTTGGATCTGCTCAATCTCGCGGCCATCATCGGAGCGCGTCGGAACGGCGAAATCACGCTGGTCTCGCTGGCGCGGGCCGGCACGCCGATCGGAGTGGCGCTCAAGCACGTCTTGCGGCGGTTTTTCGGGCGGGACGCCGAGCATTATTCCATTTCCATCATCCGCGACCGGGGCGTGGACGCCAATGCACTTCGCTTCATGCTCGATGACGAGGCTCGGTCCGAAGGCGGCATCGTCTTCGTCGACGGCTGGAGCGGCAAGGGCGTGATTGCCCGCGAACTGCACAAATATGCGCACGACTTCAATGCGTGCCACGGTACGCGCCTGGATTCCACTCTGTTCGTGTTGACCGATCTCGCCGGCGTGGGAATCGCTCCCTCCGACGACGACTACCTGATACCGTCGAGCATTTTGAATTCCACGGTGTCGGGGCTGATCAGCCGTTCCATTCTGAACGGACAAATCGGCCCCAATGACTTCCACGCTTGCGTTTATTACCGGGAATTCGAGCCGCACGACCTGTCGGCGTGGTTTATCGAGGAAATTCTGAAGGATGTGTCCGAATGGGTAAACCAGGGGCATACACCTTCTCCGACACCGGTCGATCCCGAATCGGGGCACAGCCGCTCGCAGCGGCTGCTCGAAGACATAAGAACGCGTTTCGGCATTGCGGAACACAATTTCGTCAAGCCCGGTATCGGCGAAGCCACCCGGGTTCTGTTGCGACGCGTCCCCGAGCGCGTCATCGTTCGCGACGAAAAGGATCCGGCAGTGGCCCATCTTCTCCAGCTGGCCCGCGAAAAAGGGGTGGTCTGGACGACGGAAACGGCTCTGCCCTACCGGGCGGTTTCTCTCATAAAAGGTATAACCGATGCTTAATGCACATCGATTGGGGGCTTCCTTATACGTGCCGGCAAACCATCGGGCATTGCTGGACATCGCCAACGGCCACAGATGGCCGGAGCTGCGTTCGGTCATTTTCTGCACGGAGGATGCGATCGCCCCTGCAGCGCTCGAACACGCACTCCGAAACCTGGGCGACTGTCTCGGTCAGATGTCTGCCGCCAGTCGTTTATTGCGTTTCGTTCGGGTCCGCAACCCGGACATCCTCGAGCGTATCTTGTCCCTGCCCGGCGTGGAGAAACTTGACGGCTTCGTGTTTCCCAAGGTCGATCGTAGTACGGTGGACAGCTACATGGGCCTAGTGCAGGGTACCACTTACCTCACCATGCCGACCCTCGAAACCAAGGATGCTTTCGACGTTCGAAAGATGGCCGCTTTTCGGGATCATTTGCTGGAGCACGGCTTGGAGAAGCGGATTCTCGCCTTGCGCATCGGGGGTAACGACCTGTTGTCGATCCTGGGAATCCGGCGTCCCCGCGACATGACGATCTACCGGACGCCGATCGGACACACCATCGCTCAGATCGTCACCGTATTCAAACCCTACGGTTTCGAGCTAACCGCGCCGGTGTTCGAACACATCGACTGCCCGGAGATTCTGCAGGCCGAAGTGAAAGAGGACATTGCCCACGGTTTGTGCGGAAAAACCGCCATTCATCCCAGCCAGGTTCCGCTGATCGAAGCCGGATATCGAATCGCTCCGAGCGACCTGGAAGCGGCGCGGCTCATTCTGCAGAGTGACCGGGCCGTGTTCCATTTTGGGGGCTCCATGTGCGAAGTGGCGACACATAGTTCATGGGCGCGACATATCGTCGAGCAATCCGATGTTTTTTCCTAAAATCATCCAACAAGAACTACCCACCAAGAAAGATATCTCTAATGAAAGACTTCCGTTATTCGATTTTGATCACGATCGTCTGTTTAATCGGCGCCTTTTTCTGGGGAATGCGCCATCCCGAAGCCGATCCCTGGGGAGCGGGCTTATCGGCGGTTCTGCTGGCTCTGATTTTAGGGGTCATGGAAGTCAGCCTGTCGTTCGACAATGCGGTGGTGAACGCTTCCGTGTTGAAAGACATGGATGCCAAATGGCAGCAGATCTTTCTGACCGTGGGTATTCTGATCGCGGTATTCGGAATGCGCCTGATTTTCCCGATCATCATTGTTTCGGTGGCCAGCGGGCAAGGAATGGGCGATGTCGCGCTGATGGCTCTAAACCACCCCGAGGAATACGCCAAGCATCTGGAGGCCAGTCACGCCGGCATTGCCGCGTTCGGCGGCATGTTCCTGCTGCTGGTATTTTTCACCTATATGATGGATGAAGCCAAAGACGTGCATTGGATCGCCATCATCGAGAAGAAACTGGCGTCGTTCGGAAAACTCGATTCAGTGGAGGTCATGTGCGCGCTGATCGTCCTGTTCCTGTTGCAGCGTTATCTGCCGATCGACGACAGCGTCCGCTCGACCGTTTTGGCCGCGGGCGTGGCCGGCGTGGTCCTTTATGTCGCCGTCAGCAGCTTGGATAGCCTTTTCGAGAGCGAGGAGGAAGGCGAAGCGGCGGTAGGAACCGCCAAACGCGCCGGCATCGCGGGGTTCCTTTATCTTGAAGTATTGGATGCTTCATTTTCCTTTGACGGCGTCATCGGGGCCTTCGCCATCACCCGCGACGTCGTGATCATCATGTTGGGCCTGGCCATCGGCGCCATGTTCGTGCGTTCCCTGACGGTATTCCTGGTCAACAAGGGAACCCTGGACGAATACGTCTATCTGGAACACGGCGCTCACTGGGCTATCGGCGCCCTCGCCGCGATCATGCTCGGCAGCATCTATTACCACGTCTCGGAAGTCGTTACCGGCTTGATCGGCGTCACGTTCATCGTGTTGGCCGTCGTCTCCTCGGTGCGATACCAGGGATCTCAGGTCAACGAAACTCCCAAATAGAATGTTTGCCGGGTAAAGCTTGAGCAAGTGCCGAGTAATGCCGTTCGGCATTCGACTGAACATGAATCGTAGGGTGGGTTAGCCCTTCGACGGAGCTCAGGACAAGCTCCGCGTAACCCACCGAATCGAGGTCGCGCGGTGGGTTTTACGGCCTCGCGGCCTAACCCACCCTACAAAAAATGAATGCCTTATTGAAAGCGGTTTGGAATAAAACCTCTTGGAGTTAGGAAGGTTTTGGATCGGTTCTCCACGTGAAACTGATCGTCCCCCCACCGGACATTTCATAGCGAAAGACCGACCCGGCGACGTGCATCGAGACAGTTGCCGCTGCCGAGGGTGAACTCGCGGCAGGTTTTCGGACGATCCGGGTAGATCGCGCAGGCGTAAGTTTCGGTGGGGGTGCCCCCTCCGGACAGCGCGGCGCAGCGAGTGCCGTGCCGCAGCAACTTGCTTCGAGTGCCGTCGACGACGACCAGGGCGGGATGACGCTTGATCACCGGCTCGCGTCTGGAAATTTCCACCGAATCGTAAGCTTCGCGGCAACAGGCGCCGCAGCTGAGGCAGTCGAGTTCGTCCGCCGGTTCGAAGCGCACACAGGCCGGCGCGTCATTCGGTAGCCGCACGCCGGGCGCGTGCCGGCAGCGTAGTCCCCGCCGTTCGCCAAACGCCCAGGCACAGTCGGCGCAGCCGCGCCCGGCGTGATAAGCCGCAATGGACGCGTGCCCCGCCGGGTGCTGTGGCGGCGGTTCGGCTACCGTCCCCCAGAGCGAAGGCATCGCGGTTGCCTCGATACCGGTGCCCGACCTGGCCGGGCTATTGCTTTTAGTTCGCGGTACCAACGCCGCGATAGCCGCGGTGGCGGTCAGCGCCTCACCGAGGTGGGGCGCCCAACGGCGCTGCGACGCCTGCCAGGCGGCGCGGCGCGCGGCCACGCAGCTACGCTCGCGGCGACCGCCGTCCTTAGGCGGTGCCGTGAAAGGGTCTGCCGACAGCGACTCCCAAAAGCTCACACGGAAATCCGTGGTCGGTGCGAAGAAATCCCGCAGCCCCACGCCGTCGGCCAGATAAGCCTGCAACCGCAGACAGGCATGCTCGCGCCACGGATTCCGCCCCCCGCTGCCGCCGAGGCCCCAGTCCACCCGTCTTTCGCCGGTTTCGCCCTCCACCAGAGCGTGACATAACTCGTGAAGAATCATCTGCGCCAGAGAATCGTCGGGGTCGAGAATGTCGTCGGTGCCGATCAGGATCGTGCCGCGGCCGTCGGTTGAGGCATAGGCGTGCGGCGTGCGTTCGATGCGGAAGCCTACGCGTTCGGCACAGGCGATCCATACGAGCGCGAGTGGATCGTCGTATCGGTGGGTCGGGCGGCGGAGGAACTCGGTCATGCTGGGTACTGAAAAATCCTGGCGCATATTACCAGGGGACGCCGGGTTCGTCTTCAAGGCACTGCTGTAGGGCGATTCGACTGGAACCGCTGATTCGCCCGAGCTCAGGACACGCCCTCGGGCCCCGTTCAGGACGTGCTTGGCAGCCAGCCGAACCGCCCGGCGCCCATTCGAGCTGGAAGGGTGGCTCCGGCGCTCCCGGAGACACCGTTTGCGATTGGAAGGAGCAACGCCCGTGGACGGTCTCCCCCTACGGTACTAACAATTCGACCAGGCCCAGGCACCGACGGCCTTCCGTTACAAAACCGCAATAAGAAATTAACGATTCTGACAACTTTTGTCAGCAATATGTGAATCGGGTAACGGTTTGCGGAGCCTTACCTCCCCCCTCATCAAAAAATCCTTCCGATTTACAACTTTGAGAGGTCAAAGCGAATGAAGAGAACAGATACGAATAACGCTGTCGCAGAAACCCTTTCGGCGCAACCGCTTGTTGAACCCGTCATCAACCGCCGGGATTTCGTCAAAGGCGGTGCGGCCGTCGCCGCATCGACGGCCTTTGCGGCTCTGTCGAGCCGTGCCGGAGCGGCGCAATTGCCTTTCTCGGATGATTACGGTCCGCTGCAACCGACCAACTGCGAAGTGACGGGTTTGCCTCTGTTGGCGTTGCCGGCAGGTTTCGTGTATTTCTCGTACGGCTGGACCGGTCAGCCGCAAAGCGACGGTACCATCACCAATTCCAATCATGACGGGATGGGCGTAGTCGCCGCGCGCGGAAACACGATTGCTCTGGTCCGCAACCACGAAGTCAATCGAACATCTGGGCGCAATACTCACCCGGTGGGATCCCGGGGTGTCTACAACCCGTCGCAGGGGGGCGGTAACAGCAATCTCCTGTTCGATGTGGTCAACGGCAAGTTCGTTTCCTCTTATAACAGCCTCGGCGGTTGTATCCGTAATTGCGCGGGCGGTATTACGCCGTGGGGCACATGGCTGTCGTGCGAGGAAACTTTCCATAACTGGGGCGTGGGCAATCAGGGCTTCAACCACGGTTACGTTTTCGAAGTACCCGGTTTCGGCATTTCGGACGGTGAACCGATCCGCGAAATGGGCCGTTTCAGCCATGAAGCGGCTGCGGTCGATCCGGCGACCGGCTTCGTTTACGAGACCGAAGATACCTCCAATTCGGGCTTTTACAAATTCGAGCCGGCGGGGGCCTGGGGTGATTTAAAATCCGGCGGCAAGCTCTATGCGATGGTGCTGGACAATACCGCACGCGTTGAAACCCGCAGTGCTGCCGAAGGTACGGTGTGGAACGTCACCTGGCAGGAAATCGCCGATCCCGATGCAAAAAGCGAATCCTGCTTTTCTCAAGCCGACCAGGCGGCGATCATTCGCCGCGGCGAAGGCTGCTGGTACGATCAAGGGAAGATCTATTTCTGTGCGACCTCCGGCGGCCCGTCCGGAGCCGGACAAATCCTGTGCTACGACCCGCGCAAGGAAACCTGCACGGTAGTCTTCAACTCGCCAAATGCTTCCGTAGTCAGCGGGCCGGACAATATCGCGGTCAGCCCGAGAGGCTCGATACTGATGTGCGAAGATGGCAGTTCCGATCCCAAGCGTTTGGTTGCATTGACTCAGTCCGGCGAAACCTTCACGTTCGCCGAAAACCGCCTGAATTTTCAGGCCGGCTGGATCGACGCGATCGATGCTGCCTATCCGGGAACCAAAGCCGGTTTCCTGTCGAGCCCCACCGGCAATTTCACCGGCAGCGAGTGGGCCGGCGCGACATTCGACGGACGCTGGCTTTTCGTCAACATCCAAACCCCGGGCGTTACATTCGCCATCACCGGTCCTTGGGAAAACGGTTCGCTGTAACCCAATCCATTGTTGCATTCAGGAATCTACAGGGACGTGATTCCTGTTCAACGCTTCGATTCAACAACACTGGAGTTTTACGATGAACCATCTTTTTCGCGTAACAAGCATCGTTGCGTTGTTAACGACTGCTTCCATTGCCAACGCCAGTATTACCGGCGATGTGACCGGCGGTGGCGCATTCTCGGATGACGTATCGACCGCGGACGGCTGGGTACTGAACAACCCCGCATCCAACGGCGTGGATTTCTGGACGCTGACCATCGACCAGCCCGGCTATCTCTCAGTGAACGTCGGCTCCCAAATCGATTTCGGCATCAGCGTGTATCAAGGCTCGGTTTCCGACTCTGTCGGCTTTGCCTTCGATAATGCCGCCAGCTTTCGGGACCCGATCACCTCCGAATTGGGTACGTTCATTGACGGTACGCCGAATTTCGGTTTCGCCGGCAGTACTCTGGAAGACGTATTCTTAGCAACCGCCGGTACCTACACGATTGCCGTGGGCGGTTCCGATTTCGGTTTTTCCGGTCCTTATCAATACGAGATGACCGTCAACGTTTCGGCTGTTCCGTTGCCTGCCGCGGTGTGGTTGTTCCTGACCGGCCTCACTGCTTTGGCAGGCTGGTCGAGGCGCTATACAGCAGCTTGAACGCAACGAATCAGGCAACCGGGCACAACCGGGTGCCCGGTTGCTGCGGCACGAAAAGTCATAAAGTTGAAACAGTCGGCTGTCTATCATTGACACCCGATTTCACAAAGCACCGGAGAGAAGCAGGATGGGTTTAAGCATTTGGCAACTGATGCTGGTCGCGGTTCTGTTCTTGCTGATGTTCGGCCGCGGCAAGATACCCGCGCTGATGTCGGATCTGGCGGCAGGCATAAAGAATTTCAAATCCGGCCTGAGGGACGACGAACTTGAAAGAACGCAGGCCTCGGGTCAATCCGGACCCAAGGCGGAATCGGGCAGGCCGGAAAAAGAAAACGTCTAACCGGGTTTTGCAAATGTTTGATCTAGGTTGGATGGAGCTGGCATTTTGCGGCGTGCTGGCTTTGATAGTAGTCGGGCCTAAGGACCTGCCAAGGCTGATGCACTCGGCCGGCAGAATAGTCAGAGGCATGAAATCGGCATACCGCGATATTCAAATCGGTCTCGGAACCTTGGAAAAGGAAATCGATCGGGCCAGCGGTGCCGATACTAAGGATTCCTGGGTCGGCTACGTACCGGACGAAATCCGCAATCTGCCGGAATATTTTCCCGAAGCGTATGTGCCGGGCTCGATGACCGCCGAAGAATACAGCAAGAGGCGCGAGGAGCACGACCGCCGAGTACAAGAGCTGAAACGGTTGGCAGCCGAACGAAAGGCAGCCGAGGAAAAATCCGAATAGCGTTCACGCTTGTCGCGGTCGGGCTGTTGAGATTAGCCGCAGGATACTCCTGAAGCATGAGTGAAAACCTTGATCTTTCGAAAGCGCCCTTGCTTACGCACCTAATAGAGCTACGCAGGAGGCTGCTTTACTGCCTGTTGTTCTTTGCAATCGCATTTGCGGTCAGTTACGAGTTCTCGAACCAGATCTATTCGTTTCTGCTGGAACCGCTGGAAAGGGCATTCGGAGTGGTCGAAAACCGCCGGATGATATATACGGGCTTGCATGAAGCTTTTTTTACTTATCTGAAGTTATCGTTTTTTTCGGCGTCCTTTTTTTCGATTCCGTTGGTTTTGATTCAAGTTTGGCGATTCTTGGCTCCGGGGTTGTACTCCCATGAACGGAAGTCGCTGTTTCCGTTGATTCTGATGACGCCGATTCAATTCCTGGCCGGAGCGGCCGTGGCTTATTACGTCGTCATGCCGCTGGCCTGGTCGTTTTTTCTCAGCTTTGAATCGTTGAGCGGAGAATCCGCGCTGGCCGTTGAACTCGAAGCACGCATAAGCGAGTATCTGAGCATTTCGATCCAGCTGATCATAGCCTTCGGCCTGTGTTTCGAATTGCCCGTCCTCCTGATGGTCATGGCCAAAGTCGGCATGATTTCCTCGAGTTCGCTGATCGAGCACCGACGCCATGCAATCATCGGAATTTTTCTTGTCGCCGCATTCATTACGCCGCCGGATCTGATCTCCCAAATCGCGCTCGGCACGCCTATCGTGCTGCTGTATGAATTGTCGATACTCTTAATAAAGATCACCCGTGCGGACGCGCTTTTCGAGGAGCGTAAACAGGCAATGCAGTAATGCCGCCACAAAACTCCGCTAGCCCGATCCATGCCGGGCGGCCGGTATCCGCGCGATGTGCCTTGGTGTCGCGGCCACCATCGCCCAGACATTCAAAGAACCCCTTGGAATCCCCTTCCCCAAGCCTACCGATGATCTCCCGTCGGTGAACTTTCCTCGCACGCATAGGCACGGCGCCCCTGAAATCCCAAAAGCGATTTTCACAGTTCGACGCCGGGCTGGTCCGACAGCCGGTTCGGATGGCGGCGCGATTCCCGGGCAGTTACTGTGCGTAAAGAACGTAAAGTCCTATTCGAATCGCCCTCACCCCAACCCTCTCCCAGAGGGAGAGGGCGCTTTTCTGGCTTTGCTTTCTTGACCATTAGTAACCTTATTCGCTAGGCCCGGGAGGAGAGCCAGGGAATTTCTCGAAGTACGCCGTACAGCAGCAGCGTGAATCCAGACAGCCACGCCGTAAACGCCGCAACATGCCCGGCCTCCCAACGATCCCGCAGTTGCGCATATGCTTGCACCGCCTCGCTGGGGCGGGTGCGAAGCGCCTCCAGCCATGCGGCATTCACCGGCTGAACCAGAGCAGCAGGGAGAGCGCGAGACTGAGCGTTCCGACAAGCGTGGAGCGGAACGCCGCGCGAGCGCGGATGAACCACACGAGCCCAATTGAGAAGAGGAGCGCCAGCACTTGAAGGGGTCCGCCTACAAGACCGAAGAAGCGGTAGAGCGTGCTGGTGACACGCAGATAGAGCTGCGGCTCATACTGCATCCGCGCCGGTAGCTCCAACACGTGCGCGCCGCCCATCACGAGGCCGAGTGCGGTCAGGAGAAGGGTGATCAACCACCAGATGCGAAGCAACATGGCTCCTCCTACTTGAGGATTTAATCAGTCCTGGATCAGTGCTTAGCTTGAGGGAAGCGGAGACAGCAAGCAAGGCTTTCCGGCGGAGCACCGTTTCAGCACGGAGCCAGGCGGTCATCGTTCGAGAAAAAATCAAGCAATGATGCCTCTTGCGCAGCCGCAGGACAGGGATATTCATCAACGCTTGTTTGCACCGCCATCACCTGGATGAACTTGTGCTTCATCAGCCATGCCATATGAGAACACACCCGGAGATGGCCAGGTTCCAGTGCCGACAGATTGTTCTTGGCCAGGGTTGGCAGATACATATCTCCGACAGGGTGTAGGCGCCGGACAAGTAGGCCCGCGCCATTGCTTCGTTTCTGTCCGGATAGCGTTGCCGATAGTCGTCAAGGGGCAGAGCGATAGACCGCCGATGGGCTTTGGAGACTTCCCGGAGTTCCTCGGGCTTCTTGTCCTGCCGGTAGCGCTCGACGAAAGCATCATCGCCCAACAACCATTGATGCCGGGTCTGATCCAGAGGACTGGGCAGCCCTCTGCCGTCCTTGACAAATCGTCGGTAGGACTCGATCGCGCTCTTGCGTTCCCGCCCAAACTGGCTGAGCAGCCCATCCGCATCCAGCCAGTCCGGCGCATTCGCTTCGCCAACCATGGACCGATAGCTGCTCCAGGGCCAATCTTCGAGTCTTTCGATCATCCGCGCTCTCAGCGGATTCAGAACAACCTATCTAGTCAGTTCCAGCAAGTAGGTGTCCTTCTGGACCAAAATCGCCTTGTAGCGCCCCTGGAACAGGTGTCCCACCCTGCCATGGCGGCGATTGAAACGCTGCGTATAGACACCGTTCAATTGGCGCATGCCTTTGGACAGATTTCCGTCGACCGTTTCCACGAGCAGGTGATAGTGGTGGGTCATCTGACAATAGGCCTGCACGATCCAGCTGAAGCGGGCGCAGACATTGCCGACGACGTCCAGCCACGCCGTCCGGTCCGCATCATCCAGATAGAGGTCCTCGCGCCTGTCGCCTCTCGAAGTCACAGGGTACCGAGCGCCCGCAAATTCCAATCGTAGGGGTCTAGCTATGGAGCGAGTATAGCGAGAATGGGGGAGTATGTTGGAATGTTAGAACTGACCCTATAGACCTTTCGGTGCTCCGATTGCGTGAAATGTACCGACGAAGAAAAGGTTGCAGCTAAACCAACCGTTTGCGATTGGAGACGCATCGGAAGACCAATACGAACGATGCGGTTCCTTCGTCACCGCATCCTACGCGGGCTGGCTTCGCAACGTCCGCTTGGACAGCCTCAAAAAACATGGACGCGGCCCCAAAAAGCCTCTGCAGAAAAACCCGGATGATCCCAAACAGCCCCATGTCTCCACGTACAAGTTGCTCCGGGATCAATAGCGGACACCTTAAAAGGGCTGCTCTCCTAACCTAACCATTTTGACCCCTAAACTCTTGAGCCTTTGCATAGCTCCGATGGCTAATTCCGAGTCGTCTATTATCAGATCAAAGATCCTGCCATCTTGATTCTTGTAACAAATTACTTCGGATACCGGGGTTTGTTCAATAAAATAGTCATCGACCTGTAGGCCTTGCCCGAATAAGATGCTTTCAATGCGTTCATCTAATAATGCATCTGCCATTTCATTTTACTCCTATGCATCCTAGCTTTACCTAAAAGTCGGCCAGAATATCGTGTTGTGAGTGTCTCCAGGACCCCAAATAATCCGGCTCGGTCTCGGCTGTGCGTATGGATTTACTGCGAGTTCTCGATAATAACGAGCATTCATTATGTTTATATCAGCTTCTGAGGGCCACTTTTGATAAGCATTTTTATTCGGGTGAGTATGCCCAATTAGCCGGCCATCACGGGGAGCGGGGCTGCTCCAAGCACTTCCGCTATAAAATTTCGTGACAGACTTACCATCTACACTTTCCCTTACGATAGAGAACTCAACACCAGCCTTTTCACTCAACTTGTATACATCGCCGAAACGGATTGATCCATCTGTAATAATTACGCCTTTCTCACCTGGTAAATATCCTGATTCAAGTAGTTCAGCGATTGACGCATGTGGCTGTGCTGAGTTTGCAGCACAATTATTCAACCCCCACGGATCGACCCAGCCCACGGGATTGTGTACGTACCCGTGCGGCCGGAGCCCGCCCCGGAGTCCAATCGGATCGGGGCTGAGGTATTGCCCGGTGTCGGGATCATAGTAGCGCTGGTAGTTGTAGTACAACCCGCTTTCCGGGTTTTCCCACTGGTTCTGGAAGCGCAGCTCGACCTGGAGGTAGGGGTCGTTGGCGGCAGCCTGGTAGCCTCGCGGGAGGCGGCGGGCCAGGCGGGTGTCGCTTTCCTTGACTAGCTAGAGGTCGAGCCGCGCAAAGCCACCTTGCGTGACTCATATGGTTGCACCCAGGCTATCTAACACCAGAATTTTTCAGGAAATCATGGAATTCCCGAAAGAAAGCATCAAGGGTTCCTAAATTCTGCATCGAGGCGATCTCTAGAATAAGATCACCCCACGACGCTGCGCCTGGCAAAGAGTATTTATCCTTTAGCCAAGGGTAAAATTTTTCTGAGAATAGCCGATCATATTCATCGATAACTCCACTTTGGCTTCTAGCAAAGTAGTAGCCTCGAATGAATGAGACGAGACTTTGCAGTGAATCGCTATCAACGTACATGCCAGGGCGACGCTCGATAGCCTTGATCAACTCGATTGTATTCATATCTCCTCAAAATGGCTTCACTTCCGGTGGCCTCATACCCGGGAAACCTACTCCAAGATCATCCATCCACTCGCCAATCTTGATTCTCCGTGGATTTAAATTGTCGAACACATGGTCGCCAACCTTAATTCCAATATGGTACCCATTCTCCGAGATTGGTTTCTTCGCGGCATCTGAATAAATTAGACCTGTGTCCGATCGTAGTTCAATCGTCTCGGCGTGATGCCCATCCTTGATAATTGCTTCCTTGAGTTTCTTAGCAAATTCCACGCATTTGAATATTCCCGTCAATTCTCTGCGAATTTGGTTGGCCAACTCTCGTGCCCGGTTGAGCGGACACCCCGCCAACCCCCACGGATCGACCCAGCCCACGGGATTGTGCACGTACCCGTGCGGCCGGAGGCCGCCCCGGAGTCCAATCGGATCGGGGCTGAGGTATTGCCCGGTGTCGGGATCATAGTAGCGCTGGTAGTTGTAGTACAGCCCGCTTTCCGGGTCCTCCCACGGGTTCTGGAAGCGCAGCTCGACCTCGAGGTAGGGGTCGTTGGCGGCAGCCTGGTAGCCCCGCGGGAGGCGGCGGGCCAGGCGGGTGTCATCGTCCTTGACCGCCCAGCGGTCGAGCCGGCCCCAGGTGCGCAGCTGGCCGGCCCAGACGACCTCGCCGTCGTCGCTGACGAGTTCCCGCGGGGTGCCGAGCGGGTCGGTGATGACGTGCAGCCAGGCGGGGCGGGCTTGCTCGCGTTGGTAAGCCAGGGCCAGGGGCACGAAAGTGCCGGGTTCGTGATGCCATTCGCGGGTTTTGGTGGGGGCGGCCGCCGCCGGGTTAGGGGTGCCGTAGGGGATTGCAAGACCTGACCCCTTTGTGGTGGTCTGGTCTTCTGAGTTGTTCACCACCCTATTAGGGAAGCTGAGATGATAGAGCAATCCATTGTCTAACTTCAGGATATCCATCGAGAAAACCTAGCGAATCGAGACTCTTAACTATATTTATCCGATTCTTGATTTTGCGCAGAGCATTAATGGTTTCAATGGTAATCTCTCCTTTTTGAAGCTTATCAAGCCAGTTATCCGAGACATTCTTTGCCCATTCCAAAGAACAATCTGTGTTTTCCATAAACCAAGACACAACTGTATTTATATCAAGAAGACCATCTTCCTTGCTCAATCCGAATTGCTTTATAAAATGTACTCGTACGCGCATCTCTGAACATAACAGCGAGTCGCGTTCATCTTTGTCAGCAGATCGAGCTCTATATTCATAAACTCTGATAGCAAGATGAGCCCATTGTAGGGATCTAGTCTCTAACGCACGTCGTGCCAATATTTCAGCTAAACCTAACCAATTGAAATTCTTTGGAGCATACGACCTATTATTCAATATAGCGTCAAGCCAATCATTGAGTTCGCTGGGAGCAAGTTCTATAACATGATTCATATACTCCACTGAGCTATGGAAATGTAATTCCATATCGATGAAATGCCTCCCGACCTATTTCAATAATTTTCGCGTTGGTTCTTGGATCTGCGCCGTTATGGAAATGCCCACTTCTCGGCGTGATTTCGACACCGTAGCTCAGCCCTCCTCCAAATACAATATCTGCTTCACCTGCGGCGTGGACCGGTCTGCCACCGGTTAATACCGCATGCGAAATTTCTTCGCCCTGAACCGAATGTGGCATTACAAGAAGATCTCCTTCCTCGTTAACAGCCCACTTAATTCGGCCAGAATTTGGGCTCTCCGATATTTCCCGTGGTAAACACTACATGCAGTATGCCAAGGAATGGATAGCGAAATGTCAGCGGCTTTGATATTTTGCTGGAAGCCATGATTTTCTTTTAAGCTCAAATGACTCAACCGCAGATACAGATACCCTTAGACCTGCCCAATGTTCAGGTAGAACATTGCGAACAAACACCTCAAGGTTTGGTGATTACGGTGGTCAGCACTAGCCAAACTGCCGTGTGTCGTCGGTGCGGGCGCACGATTGATAAGTTTCACGGCTACGATAAAGAGATTACCTTGCGGCATCTGCCGATTTTTGACCGGCCGGTTTGGATTCGGATCAAGCCCAAACGTTTTCAATGCCCCCATTGCCACAAAGGCCCGACCACGACCCAGCGTTGTGAGTGGTATGACCCGAAGAGTCCCCATACCAAGGCTTACGAGCATTGGATTCTGCGGGAATTGGTCAACAGTACATTGAGTGATGTCAGTTTGAAACGCGACCTCACGGTGGCGTGCATCGAAGGCATCATCGACCGCCATGTTCAGCGGCAAGTCGATTGGTCAACGGTGCCAAACTTGGAATTGCTTGGGATTGACGAAATTGCGCTGAAGAAAGGGCATAAAGACTTTGTGGTGATTATTTCGGGTGTTACGGTTAAGCGGGAGAAGTTTATTCTGGCGGTGTTGCCGGACAGGAAAAAAGAGACGGTCAAATCCTTTTTGGAGACATTACCACCGGATCAACGCGAGCAGGTCCGCCAAGTCTGTATCGACATGAATGAAGGTTACCGCAATGCGGTTCAAGAAACCCTACCCAACGTGCCAATAGTGGTTGATCGTTTTCACGTGGCCAAGCATTACCGCGATTGCGCCGATAAAGCTCGCAAAGCCGAAATGAAGCGCTTGAAAACGACATTATCCGAGCATGACTATGCGCAGTTGAAAGGGGCGATGTGGGCGTTTCGTAAACCCTGGATAGCCTTAAGCGAGGAACAGCAAGGTGTCTTGCTACAACTCTTTCAGCATGCACCGACCTTGAAAGAGGTCTATATTCAACGTGAAGTACTGACCGGTATTTTTGAAAGCCGCATCAACAAAGCCCAGGCGGAACAGGCCTTAATGCAGTGGCTGGAACGCATCACGGCATTAGGTCTGAATTGTTTTGCCGCTTTTGCCACAACTTGGGGCCATTGGCGCGACCCCATTATCAACTACTTTGTTCGGCGCGAAACCAGCGGTTTTGTGGAAGGACTCAACAACAAGATCAAGGTGATTAAGCGCCGCTGTTATGGAATTTATAATCTAGGACGACTGTTCCAGCATATTTGGCTCGACATTCAGGGGCGGCGAGTACTGTTTGCAGATCACTAGACATTATCGGAAACCACCTTTCATAACCGGAACAGAGGAAATGGCCGGCTATCAATAACTCTGGTTTCGGCAGTAGCGCCTGTAATTGTGCAGGCCGCAGGCCAATTCAATGACGACATCGTCGTAGCCTTCCTTGGTGTTCCTGAACACGTCTTTGACGACGCGGCACCGCTTGATTCCCGAGAGGATGTGTTCGATGATCACGCGGATGCTTGAGTGGAGCCGGTTGGCCTCCTGGTCGTCGGCCGAAAGCCGGCCGTTGCGCGGCCTCTTCTTCGGCTGGTGGACTGTGACATTCGCCAGTTCGTGTCCCTGGAAGCCGCTGTCGCGATACAGCTCGACGCCGTCGGAGAACCGGGTCCCTTCTTCGTCGCAGATCTTCTTGTCGTGCTTCTTGCCCTCATGGGTCGAGCCCAAGTACTTGACCTGCCGGTCCTCCAGGCCGCCGACAAGGTTGTTCTTCACGGTGTGGCATTTTTTTTACCGCTGTAGTGGATGCGTTGCCCCAGGTCGTTGACGGGGCGGTTGATGCGCCTTTCCGTTCCGTCTATGCCCAAGTCCTGCCGCGTCTCCTGCTCCAGCCTGGACAGCATCTCCTCGGTGAGCCGGGCGGGCTTGTGCCCGCGGGCGTCAAGTGTCTTGTTGAGCACCCTGCTCAACCGGTGGATCGTGAAGTTGGCCTGGGGTTGGCTCATGCCGAACAGATGCGCGATGACCTCTTGCAGAGGGTAGGTCTTCAGATAGAACAGGATGAACAGCAGCCGGTCGGCCATGCTCGCGATAATCGGCGGACGCCCTCCTTTAGTCAGGTTCTTGCCGGTTTCTTCGTCCCCTGTCGCCGCAAAAGAAACCAAGAGTTCCTCAAACTCGGAGGCCTTCAGACTGGTCATGGCCATCAATGTCTTCGGCTTTTGCTTCACGTCTTCGTAGGAAACCATACTCTTGCCCTTAGTTCTCTTCGTTATTCAATGACAGACTACCATGCTAGTTTCCGATAATGTCTACTAGATATAGGGTTTGCCACGGCAAATCCGAGAGAGCCAGAATTTGCCAGTTCGGCAAAATCGTGATGGGATGGTTGAATCGGTCGCACACCAAGCCGCTCTGCTTGAACCAATTCTTCACTCAAGAAACGAGGAAGCTGATTAGGAAAGGTCTGCGGACACCCCGCCAACCCCCACGGATCGACCCAGCCCACGGGATTGTGCACGTACCCGTGCGGCCGGAGCCCGCCCCGGAGGCCGATGGGATCGGGACTCAGGTATTGCCCGGTGTCGGGATCATAGTAGCGCTGGTAGTTGTAGTACAGCCCGGTTTCCGGGTCTTCCCACTGGTTCTGAAAGCGCAGCTCGACCTCGATGTAGGGGTCGTTGGCGGCGGTCCGGTAGCCCCGCGGGAGGCGGCGGGCCAGGCGGGTGTCATCGTCCTTGACCGCCCAGCGGTCGAGCCGGCCCCAGGTGCGCAGCCGGCCGGCCCAGACGACCTCGCCGTCGTCGCTGACGAGTTCCCGCGGGGTGCCGAGCGGGTCGGTGATGACATGCAGCCAGGCGGGGCGGGCTTGCTCGCGTTGGTAAGCCAGGGCCAGGGGCACGAAAGTGCCGGGCTCGTGATGCCATTCGCGGGTTTCGGTGGGGGCGGCCGCCGCGTCAGTCGTCCCGTAGCGTCGCCATTCGACCGCGAGGTTGGGGCCGTCCCAGAGATACTGGGCTTCGACCAGGGGCCGGCGCCGGCCGGCGCGGCCTGGGGTGAGGCAGTGTTTGGCGAGGCGCCGGCCGAAGGCGTCGTAGGTGTAGCGCCAGACCTGGCCGTCCGGGGTGTGGACCTGGATCAGGCGGTCGAAGGCGTCCCAGCGGTAGTGCCAGGTGTGCGGCCGAAACCCCGGGCGGTGCTCGGTGCGGCAGGTGGTGCGGCCGCGTTCGTCGTAGCGGTACTCGGTCTGGCCGCGGCGGGCGACGCTGCCGGCCGGGGTGTAGGTTTGGTCCGCGTGCGCCTGCGGGGTGTGCTGTCCGCAGAGGTTGCCCAAGGCATCGTAGCCGAAGGTTTCCGCGGTGACGCCCGGCTGCGGGCCGGGGCCGGGCGAGAGGCCGCCGAGCGTGGGGCCGTAGCCCGGGCCGGGGTCGTACCGGGCCTCGAGCACCTGGTCGCGGGCGTCATAGCGGTAGCGGGTGCGTCCGAAGCGGGCGTCGTCGAGGCCGATCAGCCGGCCGTGCTGCCAGTGGTAGCGGCGCTGGGCCGACGGGAGGCCGTCGCCGCGGAGTGCCTGGGCGAGGAGGTGCCCGGCGGCGTCGAAGCGCTGGGTGAGGTGGAACTGCGGCCCCGGCACGAGGACCGGCTGGCCGTCGGGTCCGAAGGGCCGGCTGCTGCGCTGAAGGGTACGGCCCAGGCGGTCGCGCTGGACATGCACCTCGCCGCGGGGGCCGGTGAGGGCGTCGAGCAGTCCCAGGGCGTCGTAATCGTAGGCCACCGTGCCCAGCGGGGTGGTGCGCCCGGCGAGGCGGCCGCAGGCGTCGTAGCGCCAGGCGATGCGGTGCGGCCCTTGGGTTTCTTCCAGCAGCCTCCCGTGCGGGTCGTAGCGCAAGCAGGTCTCGCTCTCGAGGATGTCGCCCCGGTACAGCGCGGCGCGGGTGAGGCGGCCGGGTTCGTCGTAGGCGTAGTCGATGCGGCTGTCGCCGGCGTCGATGCGGGTCAGGCGGTCGCGCTCGTCCCAGGTGTAGCAATAGTCGTGGCCGTCGGGCGCGGTCTTCACCAGCAGGCGGCCGGCGGCATCGTAGCGATAGCGGGTGATACGTCCGGCGAAGTCGGTTTCCTGGACGCAGCGGCCGGCCGGGTCGTAAGTGTAGCGCCAGGTCTGGCCGAGGGCGTTGGTGACGGCGGCGAGCCGGGCCTGGGCGTCGTAGCGGTAGCGGGTGACGCCGCCCAAGGGGTCGCTATGGCTTTCCAGCAGATCGTAAGCGCCCCAGCGGTACCGTCGGGTGTGGCCGGCGGCATCGGTGACGGCGTTCGGGAGACCCTCGGCGTCGTAGCGGTAGGTCCAGGTGTCGCCGTTGGCGAGGATCACCCGGCTCGGCGCGGTATGGCCGCGGGCCTTGGGCGCCGCGCCGTCGGACTCCGGCGGGTAGGCGTAGCGGGTCAGGGCGCCTTCGGCATCGGTCGTTTCGAACACCCGGCCGAGCCGGTCCTGGGCCCAGCGGGTCTCGCCGCCGTTGGGGGCGGTCACGCCGCAGGGCCGGCCCAGGGCATCGTAGTGGAACCGGGTTTCGCTCCGGTCCGGCCGGCTGTGGCGGATGAGCCGGCCGCGGGCGTCCCGTTCCAGGCGGGTGACCAAGCCGTCCGGGGTCTGTTCGGTGCGGAGATTCCCGGCGGCATCGTAGGTCCAGTGCCAGCGCTGCCCGTCCGGCGTCTCGAGCCGGAGGCGGTTGCCGGCCTCATCATAGGTGAAGCGGGTGGTGCGGCCGCACGGGTCGGTGATGCCCCGGAGCCCGCCGTCGTCGGTGTAGGCGTAGCGGGTGACCCGGCCGAGCGGGTCGGTCTCGCTCACTTTCCGCTGGTAGGCATCCCAGGCGGTGACGGTCTCCGCGCCCAGGGGATCGATCACCCGGGTGACGAGCCCGTCGGCCGTGGCGTGGTAGGTCGTGCAGGCGCCGTCGAGCCACACCCGGGTGATCCGCGCGGGGCGGTCGTACTCGAAGCGGGCGGCATGGATGCCGTGCGGCGTGTCGACCCGGGTCACCCAGCCCGCTGCGTCATACCGGAGCTGAACCGAGGTCCGGCCGCTGTCGCCCCAGGCAATGAGCCGGTGGCGCTCGTCGTAGGCGTAGACCAGGTGGCCGCTGGCGTCGCTTTGACTCCGGATCAGCCGGCCCCGGGCGTCGTGCTGATAGCGAACCAGTTCCACCGGCGGAGCGTCGGGCTCGTGCAGCCACACCGCGCCCAGGGTGCCCTCGGGCCGCCAGGCGAAATCGAGGGTGTAGCCGTCGCTGTGTTCGAGCCGCACCGGGCGCTCCCGCCGATAGTGCAGGCGGTAATGGTTGCCGTAGCCGTCCTCGACCCGGCTCAGCCGGGCGGTGTCGCCCCGCCAGTCGAAATGATAGCGGGCGCCGGTCTCGCGATCGTGCAGTTCGGGGGCGTCGCGGGTGTCCCGCAGCGCCAGGTGAGGCGCCTTGAGATGATGGGCGTCGAGCACCGCATAAGGGGCATCGAAGGTCCAGCACACGCCTTCGTCGTCGTGATAGTCGATAAGGTCGCCGCGCCGCACCAGCGTGACGGTGAGGGAATCGCACCACTGGGGGCCGAAGAGGCTCCGGGTCGCCGCGTCCGCGCGGGTCCGGTAGCTGCGCCGGAGCTGGAACGGGAGCACGCCGGGGAGGTCGATGTCGGTGCGCCACTCGACGAATTCGCCGGTGGCGACGTTCACCGGATCGCCGCAATGAGTCTGGCACCGGCGGGGGGTGCCGGCGGCGCGGACCGAGGCGGTACGGTTGGCGCGCCGGCCGAGCCCCGCCGCGAACTTGCCGAGCGGCAGGATGCCGAGCCCGTCGACCAGGACCCGGCCCCAGACCGGGATGGCCGGGGCGGGCTCGGCGCAGGCGACGGTGGTGTGGTCCATGAACACCGAATCGACGCCTTCGTCGAGCACCGCGCCGCAGGCGAGCCGGTGGCCCACCCGCGCCATCGGCAGGTTGTTGACGAAGATGGTCTCGCTGCCTTCGATGAGCGGGGAAGGCGCGGATTCCTTGCTGCAGGCGGCGGTATCGGTCATGCGCGCGACCGGTTTGCCGGCGATCAGCACATCCGGGGAGCCGGTGGAGATCGGGCCGGTGCGGGCGCCCATTTGCGCCAGCGCCCCACCTAGGGCGCCGCCCACCAGTCCCCCGGCAAAGCCGCCGGCCGCGGCGGCACCGATCAGGGCGACCGCGGCCGCGCCGCCGGTGGCAACCACCAGCGCCCCGACCGCTACCGCCGCCAGGGCACCCACGGCCACGGTGGCGAGGAAGCCGGCGAAGCCGTGGTTATGGGCGACCTGGCAGCCGACCACGCCGGGATGGGGGCCGCCCTGCCCGATCGTCCGCAGCCCGAAGGCGGCGAGACCGTCGGCGGCGACCTCGGCGAGGCCCAGCTTGTCGGCCGCCCAGTCGCCGGCATAGGCCCCGGCCATGCCGGCGCCGTAGGCGGTCAGCCCGACCCAGCCGCCCTTGGCGGCGAGGGCCGCCCCGGCGGCGAGGGCGCCGGTGTGGGAGAGTGCGGCGATCCGCTCGCCGGTTTCGACATCCGGCGCCTGCGCCTGGACGGCGGTGATCCGTTGCTCGGCGGTAAGGGCCATCGGTCAGGCCGCGGGGTGGAAGCGGAACGACAACAGGATGCGGCGGACTTCGGCGCGCTGCGACGCGTTCATCAGCCCCTGGCTGGAAGCGGCGAAATTCAGCAGCTTCTGGCCGTCGGCCACGCACACCAGGAGCTGGTGCACCGGACCGGCGTCGTCGGTGTGCCAGACGAATTCCAAGGCGCAGGCGGGGCGCCCGTCCAGCTGAAAGGCCTCTTTAGCCTTGAGCTCGAAGGCCTTGAGCTGATGCCGGAGCTTTTCGAGCTGGTCTTCGGCGTAGGTTTCCAGGGCGGTGCCGAACGGCAGCCGGTCGCGGTTGACGGTAATGCTCAGGCCCGGTGAGCCGGGCGGCTGGGCGGTGAAGATATGGAGGCTCGCGTTATGCCACTCGGCCGGGAGGGCCAGGACGCCTTCGCCGATGTTTTCCATGACGGTCTCGCTTATCGGTTGGATTGGTTGAAGTTCTAAAATGACGGCCGGAGGGCTGCTTAAGCGTTTTTTCGCGACCGTTTCCAACGTCGTCGCGGTTGTAAGGACACGCGCTCGAGGTGAGGCAAGGGGCATCGAGAGGCGTTCCGTGTCGGTCCGGCCAATCCGTGCGGACCCGTTCACGTTCGGAGGCATCTCCAAGGCATATGTAGGGCCATGACCAGAACCGATCTTATCCATATCGAATCTCGGGAATGTCTCGTAACGCTCAGTCACCTGCCGGTTGTTTTAGGATTGAAAACAACCGAGGCTAAACAATCCGGGTTGCGCTCGGCAAAGCCGAAAGACAATTTTCCCCAAGGCAGATAGGCCGTGTAGGAAGTCTCTTCGTCTAAGGAATGGCCGCGAGGTATGTCGGTAATCTGGAGATCGCCATAATGGCTGCGGACCTCCTCCAGCGGGACGCAGGTTCCACCGAGCTCCAGGACCAAGAAGCCGGGATGGCTCCCTTGACGTTTGATTCGCAGGTCGATGTTGAGGATCACCGAACCGTCGTTCAACAAAACAGGGTCGCTCTTGAAAAATTGGAAAATTTCGTTGCCGCCGGCATTATTTGTTTCGACGAGCGTCACCGGCAGCAAGCCTTCAATCTTGGCTTTGGTGTACGGCGATTGCTCGGTTAATACGGCAACGACCTGCCAAAGAGATAACGGTGAATGTTTCATGGATTTTTCCTCGGTTTGAGCGTTTGCTCCGCCCCATGCGATCAACCAGGCGGCCAGACTCATTCGGCCTAACCGGGCACTCAGCTCACTTCGGTTTCTTGGACGGAAATGCCTTGTCATACCAGCCTCCGTAATAGTCTGCATAACTCTGTCCAGTATTTGAGGTCCTTTCCCCTCTGCCGAGTGGGAAAATAGGGTTAATGCTTGATCTTGCACCGCTCGCTTCGAAACCATAACCAAACAACTGCGACTGGAATTGGCGGCCTGTCGTGCCGGATTGACGTCGGGCTCCTTCGGCGGCCAAGCCGATTCGTTCGAGGAGATAGCCGAGTCTTTTGGCGGCTCACCTGCGCGGATTTCGTACATTCAACGGAAAATGGAAGACCGACCACCTTCAGCACGGACACACGCGGTCATCGCTCTGTGCAAAGTGAAGCGATGATCCCTCATCAATGACGCTTTTTAAAAAGGTATGCTGACTGTTGGGAAGGAAAACAGGGTCAGTTCTAACAGTCCAACATTAATCCCGGTCATTCTGCTCCAGTCTTCGCACAGCTCGGCTCACCGTCCTATATTGAACGCCGAAATGAGCGCCGATCTCCGACAGGGTGTAGGCGCCGGACAAGTAGGCCCGCGCCATTGCTTCGTTTCTGTCCGGATAGCGTTGCCGATAGTCGTCAAGGGGCAGAGCGATAGACCGCCGAGGGGCTTTGGAGACTTCCCGGAGTTCCTCGGGGCTCGGGCTTCTTGTCCTGCCGGTAGCGCTCGACGAAAGCATCATCGCCCAACAACCCTTGATGCCGGGTCTGATCCAGAGGACTGGGCAGCCCTCTGCCCGTCCTTGACAAATCGTCGGTAGGCCTCGATCGCGCTCTTGCGTTCCCGCCCAAACTGGCTGAGCATCCCATCCGCATCCAGCCAGTCCGGCGCATTCGCTTCGCCGACCATGGCCCGATAGCGGCTCCAGGGCCGATCTTCGAGTCTTTCAATCATCCGCGCTCTCAGCGGATTCAGAACAACCTATCTAGTCAGTTCCAGCAAGGTAGGTGTCCTTCTGGACCAAAATCGCCTTGTATTGCCGACGACGTCCAGCCACGGCGTCCGGTCCGCATCATCCAGATAGAGGTCCTCGCGCCTGTCGCCTCTCGAAGTCACAGGGTACCGAGTGCCCGCAAATTCCAATCGTAGGGGTCTAGCCATAGAGCGAGTATAGCGAGAATGGGGGGAGTATGTTGGAATGTTAGAACTGACCCTATAGAGCTTTCGGTGCTCCGATTGCGTGAAATGTACCGACGAAGAAAAGGTTGCAGCTAAACCAACCGTTTGCGATTGGAAGGGTGACTTCGGCGCTCCCAAAGACGCCGTTTGCAATTGGAGACGCATCGGAAGACCAACACGAACGATGCGGTTCCTTCGTCACCGCATCCTACGCGGGCTCCGGGATCAATAGCGGACACCTTAAAAGGGCTGGGTTGCAAGACCTGACCCCTTTGTGGCGGAAGCCGGAAGCCTGCTCTCTACTCTACCCTTTGTGGCCCCTCAGCTAGGTATGTACAGGGTAAAAAGACAATGTCGATGTCTTGATGTTTACATATCCGGAATATCCTGAAGGAGTGCCCTCTGTTTCAACTAAGACGATACTCCCAGAAAGCCTAACTGCTATACACCCGTCAGCCTCAACGGTTATGACTTTGCCTACGATCGAATATCCCATCTTGGTTTGTTCAATCAGTTCAATATCATTACCAGCCGGTATAATCGATTCACCCCACTTTAGTACTTCATGGATTTCCAGCTCAACCTCATAACTTGCGTTCACCTCCGGACACGGGCCAATCCAGTTGGCTATACCTCGACCAATATCTCCCTGGAATACGACCTCCAGACAATCGCGTTTGTGCACTTCAAGGACTTGGATATTCATTAGAGTTGTACCTGATGCTAATGCATGGTATTGATAGCCCAATTGTTTCTTAAACAAATCCAAATATAAAAACCTTCCATGATCTACGAAAAATTTAGCCAAATAACCGATGACCGCATCGTGGCATCGTTGATTGGAATGCCCAAGGCGAAGTTCACAGCCCTCGTCAAAGTATTCGAGTCGGCCGCTCTCGCCATCGATCGAGAGCGTGTCGAAAAGGGCGAGATAAAACACGTCAAACAGGGCGGCCCTAAAGGTTATCTTGATTCTTACGAGAAAAAGCTGTTTTTCGTTTTGTACTATCTGAAAACCTATCCCACTTTTGACGTTCTGGGCTTTCATTTCGGTTTCAGTGGCGGACATGCCCATGCCCACATCGACCGGTTGCTGCCGGTTTTGGGACGAGCGTTGACAATCCTCAACGTCATGCCGGAGCGCACGCTAACAACCCCAGAAGAATTCTCTCAACTCATTGATCAATATAAGAACATAGCGATCGATGGCGTGGAGGTCGCTTGCGTTCGACCCCAAGATGAAACTGAACAGGAAAAGCATTACAGCGGAAAAAAAAAGACATACGCTCAAATCCCTCGTAATCTCCGACTTTAATCGAAGGATATTGTTTTTGTGCCGCATTGTGGCAGGCAGCGTACATGACTACACACTCATGAAAGACGTCTTCACACCGGGTTCAGCGTGGTTCGAGAAGGTCAATTTATGGCTTGACTTAGGATTTCTGGGCGCGGACAAAGATTATCAAAGTACCCAAATATATCTACCCCACAAGAAACCCAGAAAATCCAAGAAAAACCCTAATCCGACATTGACGCCTGAGCAGAAGAAACAGAACAGAAAACAAGCCGCCACGCGGGTCATCGTTGAGCATGCCATCGGTGGCATGAAGTTCTTCCACTGCTTGGTGGTGGGTTTAAGTAGTTTATATACTACAATGTACAATTATTTCTTAGCTTAAGCATTGACTGGACCAATGGCCTATCAAACGATTCCGTGCAAATACTGTAAAAGTTCCGATGTGGTGCGCTATGGTACACAGAATGGTTACCCCCGCTTTCGTTGCAAGCACTGTGGGCGCACCTTCAAGACCGAATACATTTACCGGGCCTACGAGTCCGGTATCAAAGAACAGATTGTTGACATGGCGATGAATGGCAGTGGTATTCGAGATACCGCTCGTGTTCTCGGGATTGGGAAAAACACAGTCATGTCTACACTGAAAAAAAGTCCACCGAAGTGGTCACGGTGAATCCTTACATCGGCTCTCGGGAAATCGCCGTGGAAATCAGGCATCTCTTTGATTCGCCGATGGATGCTCAGGCGGACGAACAGTGGAGCTATGTGGCTCGCAAGAAGAACCCACGTTGGCTCTGGTACGCCATCGACGCCGCCACCGGATGCATTTTGTCCTTTGTGTTTGGGCGGCGCAAAGAGGACGTTTGCGAACAATTGATCGCCAATCTGCGCGTTTTCAATATTCGAACCTATTACACCGATGATTGGCCAAGCTATGCTGCGTTCATTCCGGCAAACAAGCACGTCATTGGTAAGAAATATACGCAAAAGATCGAAAACAAAAACCTTTTGTTACGCACTCGCATCAAGCGCTTAACTCGCAAAACGATCTGCTTTTCAAAATCTGAGTTGCTTCACGATGGGGTGATCGGCCTCTTCATTAATCGCCACTGCTTTCAACTAAATTGACCCGCCACCGTCTATTATAGATCGTCGATATAACGTTCTCGCCAGAATAATAGATTAAACACAAAACCACTGTGCCCTAGAGACATATCCTCATCAACTAAGAAAATTCCTAAATCTGTTTTCAGATCTTCCATAGATAGAAGTATAACGTTTTGATTACATAGCGTATCGATCAGGCCATGTTCGATTTTGTTTTTAGGAGTCTTTTCAGTCAAGACTATATTATCGTGGCCGTGCCGCTGGCAAAATCCGTAACGTCCAACAAGAGATAACTCTAATCCCCACTCCTGAGAGCCTGCTTTTAGACTAAAGGAATAACATTGGTGATAGTTAAAGTCTGAGTTATCTGTAAGAGAAAAAGTGGCCTTTAATTTGGCGATAAGATCCGAATAATATCCTGCTTTGTGTCTTTCAAGAATGAAGGAAAAGTTCGGAAATGAAAGATTATGATAACTCTTTGTGATATCTGACAGAATCTGCTGTCTTAGGTCTATGTTCATTATCAAAGCTCCGGGCCAGATGGGTGGCCATGGATCATCCCATTGCTGTCCACATGGACAGTAACCTTGCTTTGAGTCCCGCCAAAGTAACCTGTACCGACTGGACGATTAAAATCATATTCAAATTGTCCTGGAACAATTTTGCCTGCCGAGTTCCGTACTGGGTTTCCTAACGCTAACGCCTCTCGTGTTAGAGCTTCTGCTGTTGCCCTGTCAGAAAACGCAGATGTAGGTTTCCCTTGCTTAATGCGGTTGGTGTAATTTGGGGTGCCTAATATATGGCTAGCCTGCTTTTGTGGATTGAGCCGTGCGTATTTGGCTGCGTCCGCGCGCGATATAAACCGGCCGTCGGCGCCTTGAAATTGATTTGTCTTTCGATCAAACCTAGTGGGACACCCCGCCAACCCCCACGGATCGACCCAGCCCACGGGATTGTGCACGTACCCGTGCGGCCGGAGGCCGCCCCGGAGTCCGATCGGATCGGGACTCAGGTATTGCCCGGTGTCGGGATCATAGTAGCGCTGGTAGTTGTAGTACAGCCCGCTTTCCGGGTCTTCCCACTGGTTCTGGAAGCGCAGATCGACCTCGAGGTAGGGATCGTTGGCGGCGGTCCGGTAGCCCCGCGGCAGGCGGCGGGCCAAGCGGGTGTCGCTTTCCTTGACCGCCCAGCGGTCGAGCCGGCCCCAGGTGCGCAGCCGGCCGGCCCAGACGACCTCGCCGTCGTCGCTGACGAGCTCCCGCGGGGTGCCGAGCGGGTCGGTGATGACGTGCAGCCAGGCGGGGCGGGCTTGCTCGCGTTGGTAAGCCAGGGCCAGGGGCACGAAAGTGCCGGGCTCGTGATGCCATTCGCGGGTTTCGGTCGGGGCGGCCGCCGCGTCAGTCGTCCCGTAGCGTCGCCATTCGACCGCGAGGTTGGGGCCGTCCCAGAGATACTGGGCTTCGACGAGGGGCCGGCGCCGGCCGGCGCGGCCGGGGGTGAGGCAGTGTTTGGCGAGGCGCCGGCCGAAGGCGTCGTAGGTGTAGCGCCAGACCTGGCCGTCCGGGGTGTGGACCTGGATCAGGCGGTCGAAGGCGTCCCAGCGGTAGTGCCAGGTGTGCGGCCGAAACCCCGGGCGGTGCTCGGTGCGGCAGGTGGTGCGGCCGCGTTCGTCGTAGCGGTACTCGGTCTGGCCGCGGCGGGCGACGCTGCCGGCCGGGGTGTAGGTCTGGTCCGCGTGCGCCTGCGGAGTGTGCTGTCCGCAGAGGTTGCCCAAGGCATCGTAGCCGAAGGTTTCCGCGGTGACGCCCGGCTGCGGGCCGGGGCCGGGCGAGAGGCCGCCGAGCGTGGGGCCGTAGCCCGGGCCGGGGTCGTACCGGGCCTCGAGCACCTGGTCGCGGGCGTCATAGCGGTAGCGGGTGCGTCCGAAGCGGGCGTCGTCGAGGCCGATCAGCCGGCCGTGCTGCCAGTGGTAGCGGCGCTGGGCCGGCGGCAGGCCGTCGCCGCGGAGCGCCTGGGCGAGGAGGTGCCCGGCGGCGTCGAAGCGCTGGGTGAGGTGGAACTGCGGCCCCGGCACGAGGACCGGCTGGCCGTCGGGTCCGAAGGGCCGGCTGCTGCGCTGAAGGGTACGGCCCAGGCGGTCGCGCTGGACATGTACCTCGCCGCGGGGGCCGGTGAGGGCGTCGAGCAGGCCCAGGGCGTCGTAATCGTAGGCCACCGTGCCCAGCGGGGTGGTGCGCCCGGCGAGGCGGCCGCAGGCGTCGTAGCGCCAGGCGATGCGGTGCGGCCCTTGGGTTTCTTCCAGCAAGCGCCCGTGCGGATCGTAGCGCAAGCAGGTCTCGCTCTCGAGGGTGTCGCCCCGGTACAGCGCGGCGCGGGTGAGGCGGCCCGATTCGTCGTAGGCGTAGTCGATGCGGCTGTCGCCGGCGTCGATGCGGGTCAGGCGGTCGCGCTCGTCCCAGGTGTAGCAATAGTCGTGGCCGTCGGGCGCGGTCTTCACCAGCAGGCGGCCGGCGGCATCGTAGCGATAGCGGGTGATACGCCCGGCGAAGTCGGTTTCCTGGACGCAGCGGCCGGCCGGGTCGTAAGTGTAGCGCCAGGTCTGGCCGAGGGCGTTGGTGACGGCGGCGAGCCGGGCCTGGGCGTCGTAGCGGTAGCGGGTGACGCCGCCCAAGGGGTCGCTATGGCTTTCCAGCAGATCGTAAGCGCCCCAGCGGTACCGTCGGGTATGGCCGGCGGCATCGGTAACGGCGTCCGGGAGACCCTCGGCGTCGTAGCGGTAGGTCCAGGTGTCGCCGTTGGCGAGGATTACCCGGCTCGGCGCGGTATGGCCGCGGGCCTTGGGCGCCGCGCCGTCGGACTCCGGCGGGTAGGCGTAGCGGGTCAGGGCGCCTTCGGCATCGGTCGTTTCGAACACCCGGCCGAGCCGGTCCTGGGCCCAGCGGGTCTCGCCGCCGTTGGGGGCGGTCACGCCGCAGGGCCGGCCCAGGGCATCGTAGTGGAACCGGGTTTCGCTCCGGTCCGGCCGGATGTGGCGGACGAGCCGGCCGCGGGCGTCCCGTTCCAGGCGGGTGATCAAGCCGTCCGGGGTCTGTTCGGTGCAGGGATTCCCGGCGGCATCGTAGGTCCAGTGCCAGCGCTGCCCGTCCGGCGTCTCGAGCCGGAGGCAATTGCCGGCGTCGTCATAGGTGAAGCGGGTGGTGCGGCCGCACGGGTCGGTGATGCTCCGGAGCCCGCCGTCGTCGGTGTAGGCGTAGCGGGTGACCCGGCCGAGCGGGTCGGTCTCGCTCACTTTCCGCTGGTAGGCATCCCAGGCGGTGACGGTCTCCGCGCCCAGGGGATCGATCACCCGGGTGACGAGCCCGTCGGCCGTGGCGTGGTAGGTCGTGCAGGCGCCGTCGAGCCACACCCGGGTGATCCGCGCGGGGCGGTCGTACTCGAAGCGGGCGGCATGGATGCCGTGCGGCGTGTCGACCCGGGTCACCCAGCCCGCTGCGTCATACCGGAGCTGAACCGAGGTCCGGCCGCTGTCGCCCCAGGCAATGAGCCGGTGGCGCTCGTCGTAGGCGTAGACCAGGTGGCCGCTGGCGTCGCTTTGGCTCCGGATCAGCCGGCCCTGGGCGTCGTGCTGATAGCGGACCAGTTCTACCGGCGGACCGTCGGGCTCGTGCAGCCACACCGCGCCCAAAGTGCCCTCGGGCCGCCAGGCGAAATCGAGGGTGTAGCCGTCGCTATGTTCGAGCCGCACCAGGCGTTCCCGTCGATAGTGCAGGCGGTAGTTGGGTTTGTTGAACTTCTGACATGGCGGCCGGAGGGCTGGCAACTGCAGTTTCGTGTATCGTTTCGAAACTCATCGCCCCATCACATGCCACCTTTCTTAGGTTCGAAGACGATCGAGGCTAAACAATCCGGGTTGCGTTCGGCAAAACCGAAAGACAATTCTCCCCAAGGCAGATAGGCCGTGTAGGAAGTCTTTTCATCTAACGAGTGGCCGTGAGGGGTATCGGTAATCTGGAGGTCACCATAATGGCCGCGAACTTCCTCCAGTGGGACGCAGGTTCCACCAAGCTCCAGGACCAAGAAGCCGGGATCAAACCCGTGGCGTTTGAGGCGCAGGTCGATGTTGAGGATCACCGAACCGTCGTTCAACAAAACAGGGTCGCTCTTGAAAAATTGGAAAATTTCGTTGCCGCCGCCATTATTTGTTTCGACAAGCGTCACCGGCAGCAAGCCTTCAATCTTGGCTTTGGTGTACGGCGATTGCTCGGTTAATACGGCAACGACCTGCCAAAGAGATAACGGTGAATGTTTCATGGATTTTTCCTTGGTTTGAGCGTTTGCTCCGCCCCATGCAATCAACCAGGCGGCCAGACTCATCCGGCCTAACCGGACACTCAGCTCACTTCGGTTTCTTGGACGGAAATGCCTTGTCATACCAGCCTCCGTAATAGTCTGCATAACTCTGTCCAGTATTTGAGGTCCTTTTCCCTTTGCCGAGTGGGAAAATAGGGTTAATGCTTGATCTTGCACCGCTCGCTTCGAAACCATAACCAAACAATTGCGACTGGAATTGGCGGCGTGTCGTGCCCGATTGACGCCGGGCTCCTTCGGCGGCCAAGCCGATTCGTTCGAGGAGATAGCCGAGTCTTTTGGCGGCTCACCTGCGCGGATTTCGCACATTCAACGCAAAATGGAGGGCCGACCACCTTCAGCACGGAGACACGCGGTCATCGCTCTGTGCAAAGTCAAGCGATGATCCCTCATCAATGACTCTTTTTAAAAAGGTATGCTGACTGTTGGGAAGGAGGTCACCGGATGGGGCCTTCCGTTCATGCGCTCAAAAAGCGGCAAACGCCCCGGCCTCATCTCTTTCGTACGAAGGTTTAAAACAGGTAGGACTTGATACTTAGCGATTTTTTGGCCCGCGCTGTCAGCTTAGAACGAAACTCCAGCTAGGGTTCTGCTATCGGTCAGTCCGTTACCTCCGATTTTGCCGCCATGATATCTTCGGCAAAATGATAAAACCCCTGTGCCTCATGCAAGTGAAGAATCCATTCGATCGGCAAGCTGGTTTCGCCGTAATAGGCGCCCGCCAATTGCCCATATACGGCACCGACTGAGTCAGCATCGTCAGCAAGATTCACAGCCTCGAGCAATCCCGAGCGGAAGTCGTCGTTGCGATAAAATGCCCATAACGCGGCTTCCAGCGTATGGACCACGTATCCAGACGAAGCGATTTGCTCTCGGGGCTTGTTTTTATACGAACCCCGCGCGATTTGTTCGATCGAGGGGGTCAGAGGATGATCAGACCAATATCCCGGTACGGGTGAATAAAGTCCGGTCAACAGCTTTTCTTTGCTCTCTCCATTAATCGCGCCGAACAGCAGCGCAGCGAAGTAGCGGCAGGCGTCGATCGCCTCGATTGCTTGATGGGTAGTCCTCGAACTCTCGCCGGCAAAGTAGATAGCAGTCTCGAAGTCGTCGCTAAAGAACAAGACTACGGGCGCTAGGCGCGATAATGAGCCGTTACCCGCACTAAACGGATCAGTGCTGCCGGCATAAGGCTCACCGTCGGTCAAAAAACGTTCCAGCGCTTTTCTTGTGCTCACGCCGATGTCGACGCAAACGCCTTCCGGCGTGTAAGCGCCATATTGATACCAATAACAATAGCATTCCATTTGGTGTCTGGCGTTGAAACCTCGGCACTGGATGAGGCTATAGGCCAAACAGCAGGCCATGCTGGTGTCGTCCGTCCAATCTCCCCGTTTCAGATTGAACGGGCCACCTCCGACTAAGTTGTCTACGTGTCGAGCATCTCGTGGCTGAAATTCGAGCGGCATGCCCATCGAGTCGCCCAGGGCCAGGCCGAGTAAAGCCCCACGAAACCGGTCAACGCTCTCCGATGACTTGGCCCCAGCCTCGCGAAGGTACGCCAACAATTCGGATCGCGACGATTCTTTATGATGGTTTCGATGTATTACATACTCCCTTAACCACGGCGTCTTGAGCTTGACGCCTTCAGAAAACCTATCTGAGAGAGGATGAAATCCCATATCTCTTGGAAATTTGGCGCGACGCTCCATTTCAGCGCAATCGCGTTCCAGAAAGGCTTTTTGGTCAGGTGAAAGTATTTTCATATGGGATCAATCTCCTCAATTTGGATAAATCTCATCCCCTTTACGGGGTGGTCGAAAACCTTTCCCAAAACGTTAAACGATGTGCCTGGTCGAAATAAAACTTCGGATTCCCAGGGCACTTCCGACACGTCCTGTATTACAACCCCAGTCTTTGAATAAACTGATATTACGGTGTTTCCTTCAAAAACTCCGGCGCTTTTCGTCGTGCTCGACATGAACCCGTTGTCAACATGGATCCCATTATCCGGAAACAGTTCCGCTATTTCCTCATCTGTTAGTGTAACATCCCGTCTAGTAATGCCTTGGAATCCGTAACCGCTATCAGCCATTTTTTTCATTCCAGTTGCCGCTTCATCCGCGAGTACCCGCCATTCTCCGGGATTACCGCTTCGTAAGGCCGGATTGATCTGTTTGTAAAGCCCGGACGTATAGGCTCGTATCGCCAGATATTCATGATCAGTGAGCAGTGCGTCGAGTTTAGAATCCCCACGCTTCGCAGCGAGCGCTCTAGCGACATTGTTTGGATTCCATTTTTCATTGAGCAGGTCAACCAATGGGCGGGAGGGGCGTATCTCTTCTGGTGCGACGTGAGAAGACTTTCGTACCACCTTCGGCCCGGCCAGCAACGCTGCCATGCCTGCTGTGCCCTGCAAGAGGTCCCGATAGCCGGGGCCGAGGCGGTCGCCGAGCCGGCCCAGTCCTTCGAAGGCCGCCATGACGCCGGCGGTTGCCCCGGCAAAGATGCCGAACGCTACTGCACCCGCCGCGGCCGCCAGTACCCCGCCGCCGATCAGCGCCGCCGCACCCAGCGCTTCCAGTCCGCTGTGCAGCCACGCCTCGAGGTCGAAAACGGCCGCGACGTCGGCATCCGGTCCGCCGATGAAGACGTTCGGGCTGCCGCTCTTGATATGGGCGCCGCAGCTCAGCTTGTTCGTCACCCGCGCCGCGGGCCGGCCGTTGATCCGCACCCGCCGGCTGCCCTGGGCAATGGTCACCGGCGCCGGCCAGGGCGGGTGATTGAACGGGAGGCCGTTGCACGACGCCGCGGCATCGTCCCCCGCCCGCATCGCCCAGCGCCCGTTGATGGCGACGTTGGGACTGCCCCGCGCCAGGGTGCCCGAGGTCGGTTCCGGCAGGTTGAAGATCGTGGCGAGGGCTTTGACCAGTTGCGCCCCCGACAAGCCGCCGGCGGCGATCGCGCCGCCCAGGATCACCGCCGCCACGCCGCCGGTCGCGGCGACCGCACCGATGACCGCTGCACCCACCAGGGCGCCGACCACGGCCCCGGCCACCATCGACGCCACCCCGAAGCCGTGGGCAATCTCGTCGCCGAAGCGGGCGGCCGCTTGCGCATCCATGGCCGTCTCCCGCTCAGGACAGGTCGGCGGACAGGCTTTGCGCCTCGCTGTCGTGCGCCGGGTCGGGCACCAGCTTGAGACTGCCCATCACCTGCCGCCAGCCGCTTTCATGGTGCGGCGCATCCTCCGGTGTGGTGGTCAAGGTGAAGATCAATACCGCCGGTTTCCGTTCGATGAGCACTTGCCGCAGCAGCAGGGTACGGCCGTTGGAGCGCCACTGATAATCCAGCCAGCAGGCGAGATGGCCTTGGCAGACGTAGTCGCGCCGCAAGAGCAAGCGATAGCCGGGCAACGTCTTTTCGCACTGGGCGAGTTGTTTATCGAGGTAATCGGCGAAGGCGTCCTCGCCCTGGCTGGGGTTGCGGCTGACGGTTGAAAAACGCGAATTTAAGTTGCCGGTAAAAAATCAGACCAAGGGATTCGTTTATAATTTTCGAACCACGCGACCGCCAAACCAGCGATCCATGGCAAAGTAGTCCAGCCTAACAATCGCACAGTCCCTCGTTCTGCGTAGAATACGTTTATGACATCCATGGTTGGCTGAATAAAGTAACCCTCACTCGGCTGATCGCTTAAGGTGTCCGTCACGTCAAACGTAATTGTTGGGTACCGTAGGTTGATTTTATCTCGTATTTCTTTGAGTTGGATTAATTGGTCTAGCGCAACAGATTCAGAAATTCCGAAATCATGGAAAAGAAATGGTATTGCCAATGGCGAAAAATCCACAGATTGGGTTTGTGTAAAGTACTCAATGTCTCTATCTGATCGCCTAAGCCAATAGTGGTTAATATGGTTATCGTTAGAAAATATACCTGCTTCATATAAAGGGGAGCTCCTGTCTCCGATGATGAAGCGCTCGCTACTTATGCCGAGAGCATTCAAGACGTTTTGTGTCTGTACCGCCGAGAGCTTTCTAAACTTGCTTGACAGGTGATCAAGAATAATCGCCATCTATTCGTCCCTAGGTAACCAAATCTCTTGGCTGCCGCCAGATTGAACGGCAGTTGGACGTGCTCGCGTGTGTGACGGCTGGCAAGCCTGTCCTGGACCCGGTCGAAGAGACGCGACACCTCCGTGGGGCCGTCCCCCACAAGAAGGAGCAACGCCGCCAGCCGGCCCCGCCCATTGTGCAATCGGGTACGTAGTGGCTTCAGCCAAAGGGTGAATCGATAATACGCTCGACACCCGGAATTCATGACGCTTTCCGGCTAAGGACGGCCTGAATAAACCCCTCAGGCGGAAGGTAGTCGTGAGCCACGACGTAGTGCCATAACAAATTAGGGCAAGCATAAGCTGAGTCGTCTGCGCCAAAAACCCGAATCTCAGCCGACCCGACTCTCAGGCGTTCAGAATTGTGAATGATGACTAGCGGTGAATGAGACAAATGGCTGCACATTTCACAGACGTGAAAACCACGTGTTTGTGCGACGGCGACTTTCGAAAGTTGCCACAGCTTATCAATGACCGAATCAGAAAGTTGTCCACGCGCGAAGGCGTGCGCTTTATCAAGCCATCCAACATTTCGAAGGCCCGGTCTAGCTTCCCGTGGGTTGTATGAATACTCAGAAAGGTCTGCGAAATACATTCTTCAGCACGGGGACAGGTAGGCATCGCTCGAGGCAAAGTCAAGCAATGCCTCCTTATTACGGTACCGAGTTGCTGTCTGGCCTTCTGAGTTTTTCACCACCCTATCAGGGAAGTTGAGATGATAGAGCAATCCATTGTCTAATTTCGGGATATGCATCGAGAAACCCTAGCGAATCGAGACTCTTAACTATATTTATCCGATTTTTAATTTTGCGCAGAGCGTTAATTGTTTCAAGGGTAATCTCTCCGCTTTAAAGCTTATCAGGCCAGTTATCCGAGACATTTTCGCCCATTCTAAAGAAAAATCTGTGTTTTCCATAAACCAAGACGCAATTGTATTTATATCAAGAAGACTATCTTCCTTGCTCAACCCGAATCGCTTTATAAAATGTACTCGTACGCGCATCTCTGAACATAACAACGAGTTGCGTTCATCCTTGTAAGCAGATCGAGCTATATACTCATATACTTTGATAGCAAGATGAGCCCATTGTAGGACTCCAGTCTCTAATGCACGTCGCGCCAATATTTCAGCCAAACCTAGCCAATTGAAATTCTTTGGGGCATACGACCTGCTATCCAATATAGCGTCAAGCCAATCATTGAGTTCACTGGGAGCAAGCTCTACAACATGATTCATATTGCCTTCATTACAGAGACAGGCGGCGATCGGTCGGTGAAAAGTCAAGTAGTGCCCCCTTACCAGTGCAGCGGGGGCTCGGAATCGTGCCCTTCTTGATACCCGAACAGAACAGAATCTCTACCAACTTGCGCGATTCAAAGGCGAAATCTGGCGATACGGCTCCAATAACCCGCAATCCAGCCCGGAAATTGAACCGAATTCCACCAAGCTCATCGTACGACGGGCGGATTCACTGAAAATCTCGGCTTATTGGAGGTGCCTACAGATCATCTACCATAACTAGATCGCAGAACTTGTCCACTTACTTTGTCAATTTCAACTTGAAAGTTAGGTGTGCCTTGAATCGACCCTCGAAAGCCCTTAGGAAGATTCTTATATTCAAACGATATAATTACTTCTGAATCTGACTCCAGGATATTTATCATATAATCGTTAGCATTTAATCCTGTCTTGCTAAATTCATGATATGCGTGTTTGATCGGGAGTAGGTAGTTTCCGGAAAAAGATGCAATTTGCCTTATGTTAGTCATGGAGTTCATTTGTTCAGCCTTTGATATGCTACACAATAGCAGCAATGAACTTAAATTGACGCGCCATCTCATTTCAAAATATATACCGACCTTTTTGATGGATCATAAACTTTGAAAATGCCACTTGGAGTTCCTAAATATCCTTTGTAACCAGGTATGCCTTTACCATCGGCGGAAATTCCAGAAATATCTTGCGGAGAAAAATTATCGCTATTGAATGCATCGCGAACTAGGTCGCTCGTGCGAATAGTTTTGCCTGTTGCGGATTCATATAGCGAATAGTCACCGTGAGTATGATAATCACCAACTAGGCTGGAATTGTGTGGGGCTTGGGCTGCGTGTGGATTAACACCTTGATCACTTCCCTTAATAGGTCCTGTAAAACCGTATCTTCCGGATCTATTGTCTCTAAAGATTAATCCGCCATATTCTAAGTTATCGTTGATAGATAAAGGATTAACTTTTTTGAATGCAGCTTTTGCCGCATGATCTTGAGTTCGATATTGCGGAGGAGTACCTTCAGGACACGCCGCCAACCCCCACGGATCGACCCAGCCCACGGGATTGTGCACGTACCCGTGCGGCCGGAGGCCGCCCCGGAGCCCGATCGGATCGGGACTCAGGTATTGCCCGGTGTCGGGATCATAGTAGCGCTGGTAGTTGTAGTACAGCCCGCTTTCCGGGTCTTCCCACTGGTTCTGGAAGCGCAGCTCGACCTCGATGTAGGGGTCGTTGGCGGCAGCCCGGTAGCCCTGCGGCAGGCGGCGGGCCAGGCGGGTGTCGCTTTCCTTGACTACCCAGCGGTCGAGCCGGCCCCAGGTACGCAGCTGGCCGGCCCAGACGACCTCGCCGTCGTCGCTGACGAGTTCCCTGGGCGTGCCGAGCGGGTCGGTGACGACATGCAGCGATTGCCCCGCGATATGGTGTGATGAACCCGCTGGCCAGTTCAATGCCAGGCAGGCTCGCCATAAGGGACAGTATGGGACAAGATGCTGGGTTGCAAGATTTAACCCGTTTGTTGCACGCTGTGGCTGCAGTGATGAATGCGGCTGACAGAGCTGTAACTGCAATCCGCGCTGATCTATTTGTACGGGGTTATGAAATTAGCCTATTGATCCATTTCTTTGCTGTTCCGGCGCCTTCGATTACGTACCAATTGACGGCTAGCAAGAATTCAATATTTTTGTTTGACAAAAAGTATTCCATGCCAAAAGAATGGCTTAAAACCTCACCTAGTGCTTGTCCATTTTTAATAACCACAACATTATCTTTATCTATCCCACTCTGATCGAAAAACATATAAATGGGCTCGTGATCCAGGTACTTAGGGTAAGAGAACTCATATGGCTCGAGGGGGATAGATACAGAGTCAACTTGTATAGCTAAATGTCCGCTCAGCTTGTGCGGTAAAAATCGATCGGTAACTCGTTTGATATAACAACGTGCCACAGGTTTGGGCAGGAGTCTTGCATTTAGACCAGCTTCTTTAGCCGCACGCAACGCTTCGGCCGCGTATCCGTGAATATCTAGATTGTTCATGTTACTCACGTGTAGCAACCAATGGTGCTAGTTTCTGAGTTATAGGCTGAATTCGGCGATGGACAGGGGGACGAATCCAGTCTCATCCGCTTGCCAGCCCTGCCATTGGATCAGCAGATTGAACAGCGCCACAGTAAAAGCCAAACGCGCTTGAAAGTAGTCTGCCACGCGATGCATCACCTTTTTGAAATGGCACACTTGGGTCAACATCGACAGGACGGTCTCAATCAGCATCCGGTCGTTCCACTCGCCGCGGCGGCACAGCTTCAAGTTGGGTGGATCGCCGGTTTCGGCATGGAAGCCGGTATCCCCCAAGATCACACTGTGATGCTGAAAGAGGTCAATCACGGGATGAAACCAGGTGTCGTGGGCATTCGCCGGTGCCCAAACCCAGCCGATGATGCCCCCGACGTGGTTAATGATTAGGCACAGCTTACCGCCGACGATCCAGCGGTGATTCGAGACGCCTTTGCGGCCGATCTGTTGGGGACTTCGCCCCTCCCGGATGGGATGAATCAGCTCAATGCCGAAACTGTCAACGATCCCAAGCAGCGTGGGCGTGGCCAGAAAGTGAAAGGTCCAGGTCTGATGAGTTTTGAACAGCCGAAACAAACGGGTGCGCTCCGGCAGGTGGGGGAACAACGCCTGGCAGTCGTGCATCAGCCAGCGGTAGAAGGCTCGATTGCCGACCCCCTTCAAGGCGTGCAACAGACCCAACGTGACGATTTCGCTCGGCCACAACAGCGCTTGGGGATGTTTTCGACTGTCGGTCATGGCATCGTCTACCCGACAAAACAGCTCGGTGATAAAGTCAATCGTGGTCATGTAGGCCAGCCTCCCGCCCAAAACGGTTGTGGTAAACCTCAAGGGCTTGGAGTGCCTACATGGCCGCCTCATTCACGGCTAGGTTTGAACTAGCACCATTGGTTAGCAGGTACATCATCCACAAAAATATGTCCTCTAATTCTCGCTGGTCCTCTGCCAGGAGTTTGGTAGCCAATATGCGGCTGATGAGGACCTTCACCCAACACCCCCGTCGGTTTTACATTATTCCACTCAGGAATATCCACGTTTACCTGAGCCCCACGGGGTCCTTGCCATTCAACGGGCATTGATTTTCCATATTTATTATTACCCCATTTCGTAACTTGAAACTCCTGCTTTGGTATGCCGGTTCTTCTAAATGCTTCGTCTAACGCATCGCGAGCCGACTTCCCTGTCGCGCGCCAGTCGACATCTTTTGCAGGATTGAATGTCCAGTTATTTCCAGATAATTTCGGCGGACACCCCGCCAACCCCCACGGATCGACCCAGCCCACGGGATTGTGCACATACCCGTGCGGCCGGAGTCCGCCCCGGAGCCCAATCGGATCGGGACTGAGGTATTGCCCGGTGTCGGGATCATAGTAGCGCTGGTAGTTGTAGTACAGCCCGCTTTCCGGGTCTTCCCACTGGTTCTGGAAGCGTAGCTCGACCTCGATGTAGGGGTCGTTGGCGGCAGCCCGGTAGCCCTGTGGGAGGCGGCGGGCCAGGCGGGTGTCGCTTTCCTTGACTACCCAGCGGTCGAGCTGCGCAAAGCCAGAGCCGGCGCCGGAAATTTGGACCCCCGTTTAAGTGACGTTTCTGTTCTAATCACCGCCCTGCGAAGGGCGAAAACCGGAGAACAGACGATGAAACGAAAGAGACGAAATCACTCGGCGGCCTTTAAGGCCCAGGTGGCCCTGGCGGCGCTCAAGGGCGACAAGACGTTGGCTGAATTGGCAGAACGGTTCGAGGTTCATGTCAACCCGATCACGCCATGGAAGAGTCAGTTGTTGGAGCGGGCCAGCGATGTGTTCGCCACGGCGGCGAAGCGCAGTGCGTCGAAGGGGCCGGACGTGAAGGAACTCCACGCCAAGATCGGCCCGTTGGCGATGGAGAATGATGTTTTAGTCGCCGCGCTCGGTCGCATGGGCTAGCGATTCGCAAAACGATGATCGACCGGTCCGACCCGCTCCCTGTGGTGCAGCCGTGTGCATGGCTGGGGCGTTCGCGCGCCTCGGTTTACGACACGCCACAGCCGGGCTCAGAGAGCGATCTGGCGCTGATGCGGCGAAAAGAAGAGGGGCATCGAGGCGCTGTACCGGCGTCCGAACACCCGCCGAAGGCATCCGAACCCGGTGTTCCCGTACCGGCTGCGCGGTCTGGAGATCAAAGAGGCGAACCCCGTCTGGGCCATGGATATCAGCTATATCCCCATGCGGAAAGGGTTTGTCTATCGGGCCGCGGTGCTCGACTGGGCGACCCGGCGCGTACTGTCCTGGCGACGATCCAACCGCCTGACCCCGGACTTCGGCATCGAAGCCGTTGAGGAAGCCATTCAGCGCCATGGCACCCCGGAGATCTTCAACACCGGCCAAGGCAGCCCGTTCACCCGCCAGGTGTTCGTGGAGTTGATCCAAGGTCACGGCATCCGAATGAGCATGGAGGGCCAAGGCCGCTGGGTCGACACTGTGTTTGTCGAACGGCTCTGGAAAAGCGTGAAGTACGAGGAAGTCTACTTACATGCCTACGAGACCGTTGCCGAGGCACGAGAAGGCTTGCGCCGTTATTTCAAATTTTACAATGAACGCTGCCCGCACTCTTCGCTTGACGGCAAGCCCCCGAATCGCGTGTACTTTCATTCACTGCCAATCCAGAAGGCAGCCTAAACCGCAGAAACCCACTTAAACCTGGGAAAATCCTGTCCAATAAACCGGGGCCACCGCTTTCAATGCTTGATGCCCTTGTCATTCAAGACGCGCTCCAGGTCCATCGCATTATCGTAAAGTAAGCGTCCGGCTGTCCGCATAATTCCCACCGATTAGCGCCTGAGTCACAGTATCGCCATATTCCCGAAGAGGAGGAGATGGCGATGACGAAACAAGAACGAGAGATGCATTGGCGGGTCCTGCTGGAGCAACAGGCAGGGAGTGGGTTGTCGGTGCGCGCTTGGTGTGCGCGCGAGGCGGTCAGCTATGCGGCGTTCATCTACTGGCGTCGACGCGTAGCGCAGCCAGCGGTGGTGGCGCCACTGACGTTGATGCGGGTAGATGGCGGTGAGACAGCAGTCGGTGGTCTGTGGTTGTCGGTGGGCGGGGTTCGCATCGAGGTGAAACCGGGGTTCGATGCCGGGTTGTTGAAGCAGGTGGTGGCCGCATTGGTCTCGTGATGCTGGCGACGATTCTGAGTGCGGCGGCGGTGTATGTGGTGGCCGAGCCGGTCGATTTGCGCAAGTCCATCGATGGTTTGGCGCTGGCGGTGGAGAGCAGTCTGGGGCATTCGCCGTTATCGGGTGCGGTGTTCGTGTTTTTCAACCGGGGCCGGGACAAGGTGAAGCTGTTGTGGTGGGATCGTCACGGTTTCTGGCTGGCCTACAAGCGGCTGGAGAAAGGCCGCTTCCGCAAGCCGGTTCAGGGGACGATTTCGCGCTCGGACCTGCTGCTGTTGCTGGAAGGCGTGGACCTGACGGTGGCCCGTTTCCGCGCGGTTCGCGCGGGTCGGGTCGGCTGAGTCGAAAGTGCCTGAAACCCGCATCAGAGCTGGGCTTTCGGGTGGTCCACCGGGTATAATGGCAGCCATGAATGCCGCCGCTCTCGCCGAAGAAAATCGTACTCTAAAGGCCACCCTGGCCCAGCGCGAGGCGCGCATCGAACGGCTGGAATTCGACCTAGCGCAGCTGAAGAAGCTGCTGTTCGGCGCCCGTTCCGAGCGACTGGCGACCCTCCCCGACATCGACCAACTGCCGCTGTGGGATGAGGTGCCCGAGGACGCCCCCGTCGCCAGTCCGGTGGCGTTCAAGACGGTGGTGGTGCAATCGCCCGCCAAGAATCAACCGAAGCGCACCGCACTGCCGGCGCATCTGCCGCGAGAGATCGTGGTATTGCCGTTGTCGGCACAAGACCGGCAGTGTCCTGCCTGCGGTGAGGAACGGCCGGTGATCGGCTACGAAAGCTCCGAACGCTTGGATTACGTCCCGGCGCAACTGAAGGTCGTGGAAACGCGGCGGGAAAAGTGCGCCTGCGCGAAGTGCCAAGGGCAGTTGACCACGGTACCGGCCCCGCCGCAAATCATCGAGCAGGGCATCCCTCTGCCGGGTCTTCTGGCACATCTGCTGATGGCCAAATACGGCTATCACCTGCCGCTGTACCGCATCGAGCAAATCTTTGCCCACCAGGGTGTCCCCATTGCCCGCACCACGTTGTGCGACTGGGTCATCCAGAGCGGCTGGCAGCTGCAGCCCTTGGTCGAGCGGATGCTGGCGTTGCTCAAGCAACAGCCGGTGATCTTCTCGGACGACACCACTGTGGCGGTGCAGGACCGCGGCAAGACGCGGGAAACCCGGTTTTGGGTATACGCCGGCCACTCGCCGCCCATCGTCGTCTATGACCACACCGAAACCCGGGCGGGCAAGCATCCCAAGGCCAAACTGGAAGGCTACAGCGGCTACCTGCAGGCGGACGCCTATGCCGGTTACGACCAGATCTTCGCCGCAGGCAAGGTCCTGGAAGTGGCGTGCTGGGCGCATGCGCGCCGCAAGTTCTTCGAGATTGCCCGACAGACCGAGAACGGCAAGCGCATCAGCGCCCATGAGGCCTTGGAGTACATCGGCCGGCTCTACGCCATCGAACGGGAGGCCAAGGAACAGCAACTCGACGCCGAAGGCACCCGAAAGCTACGGCAGGAACAGGCGCGGCCGATCCTGGCCGAGTTCAAGGCCTGGCTCGAAGACCGGCTGCGCCAGCTGGCGCCCAAGACCCCCACTGCCCAGGCCATCGGCTATGCCCTCAAGAACTGGCCGGCGCTGGAGCGCTATACCGAAGACGGTCGCCTGGAGATCGACAACAACCGCAGTGAGCGGGCGATCCGCCCCCTCACCATCGGCCGCAAGAACTGGCTGTTCCTCGGCTCGCCCAAGGGCGGCCAGGTCGCCGCCACGGTGTTCAGCCTCATCCAAACCTGCAAGGAACTCGACCTCAACCCAGAGGCCTACCTGAAAGACGTCCTGACCCGTTTACCCACCACCAAGCAGAGGGAGATCGACAGCCTGCTACCCCACAACTGGAAACCAGCCAACGTATAAGGTCCTGACGGTTAACTGTTCGGCGGCATCAGGAAAAGACTGTCCTCCAGCGGACGCTTACATCGTAAAGGGCGGCGTGAATATTGGATTGGCCGTTGTGACGTAGGAGATTCAACGCGAAATGGCGGAGATGGGCGAATACATCGGGGTTCTTGCGGATACGGCTCGCATCCTCGCCGAGGGCGGTGTCCAACACGTCGTGGAGCCGGTTGTCGATACTCCAGTGACCGCGAATGGCCTCGGCCAAAGTGGCCGTCGAGGCGTCGCGGGTGACGAGGTCGTCAGCGACAGGGGCCTAGCGCAGCTCAAAACAGCGGCGGCGGGGATTGAATTCCTCCACGCGACGGCGGACCTCGACCACGGTTTTGAAGGGGGCGTGCCAGGGTTCGGGACCGGTCCCTTCAGGCAGAGACCAGACCCGTGCCACGCGTTGTTCGATGCGATGACGCCGGCCCAGATCCACCGTGTAGGTCTGCTCGGCATGGGGCTGCGTCTGACAAACCGCCCGTACGGCCGCGCGTAGCTTGGGATGATTGCCCTTGAGTTGGACCAGCAGATCGCTCCCGGTGGCGATCACGGCCTCAACCGTTTTTTTGAAGATGCAGGGCATCGAGCGTGTACAGCCGCCCGGCCAGGCCCAGGGTTTCGATGAGCCGCTGGGCGGCCTGGATTTCGTGGTTCTTGCCAGCATCCTCGATCAGCACCTGGCCCAGCACGATCCGTTCTCCGACGGCGAAGGCGCTCAGGCAGCCCGGCGGTCCTCGAAGCGATCCAGGCTGCCGCGCAAGGTCTTGCCATCGAGCGCGATGACGATGGCGTCCTCGGCCAGCGGCAACGCGTGGGCACGAAAATGCGGCGCGATCGCCTCCACGTCCAACCCGTGCAAGGCGTAGCGGATCTAACTATAGGCGGGCGTCCGTCGCCAGCGGCAGCCGAACGCCTCGTTCAACCGCGCCAGATGGGTACCGGATGAACGGATGAATCCGGCGGTACGAGGTCGCTCCGCTCATCACCGCCAGAATACTGAACAGCAGCAGGTGGGGAAGATCGTACAACTTCCCTTGCGCGCGACGATGATCCGAAATCGGCAGCAGGCTTTGTTTTAACGGGGACAACGATTCACATGCTCGGCAAATCAAAACCTTTTACCCAAATTCGTAAGCATTGAACAGCCCTGTTACGCAACCTACTTTTTACTTCTTGCTCGTCGTAGAGAAACTCGCCACCACCCGACCATCAGCATGTTAATTCGTCTCCAAGAGACGCCAAGCTACCCGGTACGATTCCAGTCGCTCAAAATACTCTTTTGAAAGCGGAGCTGGACCATGAAGGACGGCCTGAATAAACCCCTCAGGCGGAAGGTAGTCGTGAGCCACGACGTAGTGCCATAACAAATTGGGGCAAGCATAAGCTGAGTCGTCTGCGCCAAAAACCCGAATCTCAGCCGACCCGACTCTCAGGCGTTCAGAATTGTGAATAATGACTAGCGGTGAATGAGACAAATGGCTGCACATTTCACAGACGTGAAAACCACGTGTTTGTGCGACGGCGACTTTCGAAAATTGCCACAACTTATCAATGACCGAATCAGAAAGTTTTCCACGCGCGAAGGCGTGAGCTTTATCAAGCCATCCAACATTTCGAAGGCCTGGTCTAGCTTCCCGTGGGTTGTATGAATACTCAGAAAGGTCTGCGAAATACATTATGAAATATGTCCCAAAGCTCTTAAAACTGCGACAGAACGCTCGCTAAAACACCACGCGCAAACAATACGGCCGGGACTATTGATTGCGGTGGTGACCTCTGACGGTGACATTTTGGTAATGTCCAATACTTCAACTTTTGGATGGCTTCCCCAGAGTTGATGATCTTCATCGAAGAACATTTTCTCGGGATACAGTCCGCCATTTTCATCTCCATGGGTGCCTGATAATACCTTGACAGATCCTTTTGCATTCTTCGCATCGACTAAAGGAGCAAAGTCAGGTTGAGAAATCGGTTTTGTAGAAACCCATACACGTCCGCCACTTTGGTTTGCGACTGAGTAGAAATCGGGGGCTTTGGGGCTCCTACCAATGTTTTTTCGATTAGCAATGAAGTCGCTTGCGACATCGATCCTTTTACCACCCCAGCCACTGACCGGTCTCGATGTACCACTAACGCCTTCAGGACACCCCGCCAACCCCCACGGATCGACCCAGCCCACGGGATTGTGCACGTACCCGTGCGGCCGGAGCCCGCCCCGGAGCCCGATCGGATCGGGACTCAGGTATTGCCCGGTGTCGGGATCGTAGTAGCGCCGGTAGTTGTAGTACAGCCCGCTTTCCGGGTCTTCCCACGGGTTCTGGAAGCGCAGCTCGACCTCGAGGTAGGGGTCGTTGGCGGCGGTCCGGTAGCCCCGCGGCAGGCGGCGGGCCAGGCGGGTGTCGCTTTCCTTGACCGCCCAGCGGTCGAGCCGGCCCCAGGTGCGCAGCTGGCCGGCCCAGACGACCTCGCCGTCGTCGCTGACGAGCTCCCGCGGGGTGCCGAGCGGGTCGGTGACGACGTGCAGCCAGGCGGGGCGGGCTTGCTCGCGTTGGTAAGCCAGGGCCAGGGGCACGAAAGTGCCGGGTTCGTGATGCCATTCGCGGGTTTCGGTCGGGGCGGCCGCCGCCGGGTCGGGGGTGCCGTAGGGGATTGCAAGACCTGACCCCTTTGTGGCGCTGACCCCTTTGTGGCGCTCAAACCGAGAAGAGACTTACTGTCTGGAACAATGAGCGATTAAACACATCTTGCGCTTAACCCAATCTCCTCCAACTTAGCCTTTAAGTCATCTGCTTGGTCTGAAAAATATCTACCCAAGCTAAAGGACTGCCCCACGTGAAGACTATTTCGCACATCGTCGAGCGACTTCCCTTTCAACTCTGGAACCAAACGTCGCAATTTCATAATAGTCTTTATGTCCGCATCTTGTTCACGCCAGTCAATACACACCTCTACAGTACCCTTTTGCGCTGCATAAAGCTCGTCAGGAGAGATCGAAAAATGGATGTATTCTTCGTTTCCGCACTGCTCGCATCGATACGTCTCGACCGCACCTGTCCGACTTATCATTTGAAGCCTCCCACCGCACTTTCTGCAGATATTCTGTTTCTCAGTTTTCATTACCGCCCTCCCGTTAAGCTGGGTGGCACATTTCTATACAGCGGATGAGTGTGAATAAACCGTGAAATCGCGTCATCTGACATATTAAATGCAGGATCAACCGCTCTCTGCCATTGGTATGCTTGCAACTCGTGAACTTGGCGATAGGTTTGTGGCGTCAAGTTCTGTAGCACATGCCTTGTCTCGTGTGCCGCTACGCCTGCCGCACTGGCTGGAGATGACAGTTTGTCTAGTGACAAGTACACAGTGTCTGAGCCAAACGGCGCTCTACCAGCGGCCCCACCTCCCCATGGGTCGGTAGGCACTAAACGGACATTAACGTCTCCACGTTTCATGAGTTTCGCTGTTGCTGCACCCTCGACAGAGCCACTTTGACGCAATGCCCGTATAATCGATTCTTGAGATACTTCACTAGATTCCGCCGCCAATCTTCCGGGATGTATGGCGGAAGCAGCGCTATCTGGAACATTACCTTCCGGCGGACACCCCGCCAACCCCCACGGATCGACCCAGCCCACGGGATTGTGCACGTACCCGTGCGGCCGGAGGCCGCCCCGGAGCCCGATGGGATCGGGACTCAGGTATTGCCCGGTGTCGGGATCATAGTAGCGCTGGTAGTTGTAGTACAGCCCGCTTTCCGGGTCTTCCCACTGGTTCTGGAAGCGCAGATCGACCTCGATGTAGGGGTCGTTGGCGGCGGTCCGGTAGCCCCGCGGCAGGCGGCGGGCCAGGCGGGTGTCATCGTCCTTGACCGCCCAGCGGTCGAGCCGGCCCCAGGTGCGCAGCCGGCCGGCCCAGACGACCTCGCCGTCGTCGCTGACGAGTTCCCGCGGGGTGCCGAGCGGGTCGGTGACGACGTGCAGCCAGGCGGGGCGGGCTTGCTCGCGTTGGTAAGCCAGGGCCAGGGGCACGAAAGTGCCGGGCTCGTGATGCCATTCGCGGGTTTCGGTGGGGGCGGCCGCCGCGTCAGTCGTCCCGTAGCGTCGCCATTCGACCGCGAGGTTGGGGCCGTCCCAGAGATACTGGGCTTCGACCAGGGGCCGGCGCCGGCCGGCGCGGCCTGGGGTGAGGCAGTGTTTGGCGAGGCGCCGGCCGAAGGCGTCGTAGGTGTAGCGCCAGACCTGGCCGTCCGGGGTGTGGACCTGGATCAGGCGGTCGAAGGCGTCCCAGCGGTAGTGCCAGGTGTGCGGCCGAAACCCCGGGCGGTGCTCGGTGCGGCAGGTGGTGCGGCCGCGTTCGTCGTAGCGGTACTCGGTCTGGCCGCGGCGGGCGACGCTGCCGGCCGGGGTGTAGGTTTGGTCCGCGTGCGCCTGCGGGGTGTGCTGTCCGCAGAGGTTGCCCAAGGCATCGTAGCCGAAGGTTTCCGCGGTGACACCGGGCTGCAGGGTCGGGCCGGGCGAGAGGCCGCCGAGCGTGGGGCCGTAGCCCGGGCCGGGGTCGTACCGGGCCTCGAGCACCTGGTCGCGGGCGTCGTAGCGGTAGCGGGTGCGTCCGAAGCGGGCGTCGTCGAGGCCGATCAGCCGGCCGTGCTGCCAGTGGTAGCGGCGCTGGGCCGACGGGAGGCCGTCGCCGCGGAGCGCCTGGGCGAGAAGGTGCCCTGCGGCGTCGAAGCGCTGGGTGAGGTGGAACTGCGGCCCCGGAACGAGGACCGGGTGGCCGTCGGGTCCGAAGGGCCGGCTGCTGCGTTGAAGAATGCGGCCCAGGAGGTCGCGCTGGACATGCACCTCGCCCCGGGGGCCGGTGAGGGCGTCGAGCAGGCCCAGGGCGTCGTAATCGTAGGCCACCGTGCCCAGCGGGGTGGTGCGCCCGGCGAGGCGGCCGCAGGCGTCGTAGCGCCAGGCGATGCGGTGCGGCCCTTGGGTTTCTTCCAGCAAGCGCCCGTGCGGATCGTAGCGCAAGCAGGTCTCGCTCTCGAGGGTGTCGCCCCGGTACAGCGCGGCGCGGGTGAGGCGGCCCGATTCGTCGTAGGCGTAGTCGATGCGGCTGTCGCCGGCGTCGATGCGGGTCAGGCGGTCGCGCTCGTCCCAGGTGTAGCAATAGTCGTGGCCGTCGGGCGCGGTCTTCACCAGCAGGCGGCCGGCGGCATCGTAGCGATAGCGGGTGATACGCCCGGCGAAGTCGGTTTCCTGGACGCAGCGGCCGGCCGGGTCGTAAGTGTAGCGCCAGGTCTGGCCGAGGGCGTTGGTGACGGCGGCGAGCCGGGCCTGGGCGTCGTAGCGGTAGCGGGTGACGCCGCCCAAGGGGTCGCTATGGCTTTCCAGCAGATCGTAAGCGCCCCAGCGGTACTGTCGGGTGTGGCCGGCGGCATCGGTAACGGCGTCCGGGAGACCCTCGGCGTCGTAGCGGTAGGTCCAGGTGTCGCCGTTGGCGAGGATCACCCGGCTCGGCGCGGTATGGCCGCGGGCCTTGGGCGCCGCGTCGTCGGACCTCGGCGGGTACGCGTAGCGGGTCAGGGCGCCTTCGGCATCGGTCGTTTCGAATACCCGGCCGAGCCGGTCCTGGGCCCAGCGGGTCACGCCGCCGTTGGGGGCGGTCACGCCGCAGGGCCGGCCCAGGGCATCGTAGTGGAACCGGCTCTCGCTCCGGTCCGGCCGGATGTGGCGGACGAGCCGGCCGCGGGCGTCCCGTTCCAGGCGGGTGACCAAGCCGTCCGGGGTCTGTTCGGTGCGGAGATTCCCGGCGGCATCGTAGGTCCAGTGCCAGCGCTGCCCGTCCGGCGTCTCGAGCCGGAGGCGGTTGCCGGCCTCGTCATAGGTGAAGCGGGTGGTGCGGCCGCACGGGTCGGTGATGCCCCGGAGCCAGCCTTCGTCGGTGTAGGCGTAGCGGGTGACCCGGCCGAGCGGGTCGGTCTCGCTCACTTTCCGCTGGTAGGCATCCCAGGCGGTGACGGTCTCCGCACCCAGGGGATCGATCACCCGGGTGACGAGACCGTCGGCCGTGTAGTGGTAGGTCGTGCAGGCGCCGTCGAGCCACACCCGGGTGATCCGCGCGGGGCGGTCGTACTCGAAGCAGGCGGCATGGATGCCGTGCGGCGTGTCGACTCGGGTCACCCAGCCCGCATCGTCATACCGGAGCTGAACCGAGGTCCGGCCGCTGTCGCCCCAGGCGATGATCCCGTGGTGCTCGTCGTAGGCGTAGACCAGGTGGCCGCTGGCGTCGCTTTGGCTCCGGATCAGCCGGCCCCGGGCGTCGTGCTGATAGCGAACCAGTTCCACCGGCGGACCGTCGGGCTCGTGCAGCCACACCGCGCCCAAGGTGCCCTCGGGCCGCCAGGCGAAATCGAGGGTGTAGCCGTCGCTATGTTCGAGCCGCACCAGGCGTTCCCGCCGATAGTGCAGGCGGTAATGGTTGCCGTAGCCGTCCTCGACCCGGCTCAGCCGGGCGCTGTCGCCCTGCCAGTCGAAATGATAGCGGGCGCCGGTCTCGCGATCGTGCAGTTCGGGGGCGTCGCGGGTGCCCCGCAGTACCAGCTGGGGCGCCTTGAGATGATGGGCGTCGAGCACCGCATAAGGGGCATCGAAGGTCCAGCACACGCCTTCGTCGTCGTGATAGTCGATAAGGGCGCCGCGCCGCACCAGTGCGACGGTCAGGGAATCGCACCAATGGGGGCCGAAGAGGCTCCGGGTCGCCGCGTCCGCGCGGGTCCGGTAGCTGCGCCGGAGCTGGAACGGGAGCACGCCAGGAATGTCGATGTCGGTGCGCCACTCGACGAATTCGCCGGTGGCGACGTTCACCGGATCGCCGCAATGGGTCTGGCAGTGGCGGGGGGTGCCGGCGGCGCGCGCCGAGGCGGTGCGGTTGGCGCGCCGGCCGAGCCCCGCGGCGAACTTGCCGAGCGGCAGGATGCCGAGCCAGTCGACCAGGACCCGGCCCCAGACCGGGATGGCCGGGGCGGGCTCGGCGCAGGCGACGGTGGTGTGGTCCATGAACACCGAGTCGACGCCTTCGTCGAGCACCGCGCCGCAGGCGAGCCGGTGGCCCACCCGCGCCATCGGCAGGTTGTTGACGAAGATGGTCTCACTGCCTTCGATGAGCGGGAAAGGCGCGGATTCCTTGCTGCAGGCGGCGGTATCGGTCATGCGCGCGACCGGCTTGCCGGCGATCAGCACATCCGGGGAGCCAGTGGTGATCGGGCCGGTGCGGGCGCCCATCTGCGCCAGCGCCCCACCCAGGGCGCCGCCCACCAGTCCCCCGGCAAAGCCGCCGGCCGCGGCGGCACCGATCAGGGCCACCGCGGCCGCGCCGCCGGTGGCAACCACCAGCGCTCCGACCGCTACCGCCGCCAGTGCACCCACGGCCACGGTGGCGAGGAAGCCGGCGAAGCCGTGGTTATGGGCGACCTGGCAGCCGACCACCCCGGGATGGGGGCCGCCCTGCCCGATCGTCCGCAGCCCGAAAGCGGCGAGGCCGTCGGCGGCGACCTCGGCGAGGCCCAACTTGTCGGCCGCCCAGTCGCCGGCATATGCCCCGGCCATGCCGGCGCCGTAGGCGGTCAGTCCGACCCAGCCGCCCTTGGCGGCGAGAGCCGCCCCGGCGGCGAGGGCGCCGGTGTGGGAGGCGGTCGCGATCCGCTCGCCGGTTTCGACATCCGGCGCTTGCGTCTGGACGGCGGCGATCCGTTGCTCGGCGGTAAGGGCCATTGGTCAGGCCGCGGGGTGGAAGCGGAACGACAACAGGATGCGGCGGACTTCGGCGCGCTGCGATGCGTTCATCAGTCCCTGGCTGGAGGCGGCGAAATTCAGCAGCTTCTGTCCGTCGGCCACGCACACCAGGAGCTGATGCACTGGGCCGGCGTCGTCGGTGTGCCAGACGAATTCCAAGGCGCAAGCGGGGCGCCCGTCCAGCTGAAAGGCTTCTTTAGCCTTGAGCTCGAAGGCCTTGAGCTGATGCCGGAGCTTTTCGAGCTGGTCTTCAGCGTAGGTTTCCAGGTCGGTGCCGAACGGCAGCCGGTCGCGGTTGACGGTAATGCTCAGGCCCGGTGAGCCGGGCGGCTGGGCAGTGAAGATATGGATGCTCGCGTTGTGCCACTCGGCCGGGAGGGCCAGGACGCCTTCGCCGATGTTTTCCATGACGGTCTCGCTTATCGGTTGGGTTTGTTGAACTTCTGACATGACGGCCGGAGGGCTGGCAACTGCAGTTTCGTGTATCGTTTCGAAACTCATCGCCCCATCACATGCCACCTTTCTTAGGTTCGAAGACGATCGAGGCTAAACAATCCGGGTTGCGTTCGGCAAAACCGAAAGACAATTCTCCCCAAGGCAGATAGGCCGTGTAGGAAGTCTTTTCATCTAACGAGTGGCCGTGAGGGGTATCGGTAATCTGGAGGTCACCATAATGGCCGCGAACTTCCTCCAGTGGGACGCAGGTTCCACCAAGCTCCAGGACCAAGAAGCCGGGATCAAACCCGTGGCGTTTGAGGCGCAGGTCGATGTTGAGGATCACCGAACCGTCGTTCAACAAAACAGGGTCGCTCTTGAAAAACTGGTTTATGTCGCTGCCGAAAGTTTTCCTTTCGACAAGCGTCACCGGCAGCAAGCCTTCAATCTTGGCTTTGGTGTACGGCGATTGCTCGGTTAATACGGCAACGACCTGCCAAAGAGATAACGGTGAATGTTTCATGGATTTTTCCTCGGTTTGAGCGTTTGCTCCGCCCCATGCGATCAACCAGGCGGCCAGACTCATCCGGCCTAACCGGGCACTCAGCTCACTTCGGTTTCTTGGACGGAAATGCCTTGTCATACCAGCCTCCGTAATAGTCTGCATAACTCTGTCCAGTATTTGAGGTCCTTTCCCCTTTGCCGAATATTTGACCGATTGAATGGCGCGCGTTCGACAGGTCGCCGTCTTTCAGAGCCTGATCGTACGCCGCGTTGTAGGCGGCATGGTTGGCTGAATTGCCAGCGATGCCGATGTCCGGACCGCCATTGGCGAGGATTTCGCGTCTCACCTTGATATTGTTGAGTGTGGCCGCCCCTTCGTCGGCTAACGCACCGTTCACGTAGGCCTCTTTGGAAGAATAGTCCCGGGTATAGGAGTATTGGGCATGTCCAACTTCGTGGGAAAGAGAAAGAACTGTTGTACGCGGTTTCCCCTTTTCCGAACCATCAATGGTAATAAGCCTTTCTTTTCTGTCAACGAACGATCCTTTACCAGCAGGACCATAGGAAATGTTCCACTTCTCGTCTCTTAGCTTTTGCAAGTCTTTCTGCAGCGAGGGGGATTTCGCTGCGAGTTTGTCCACCTCGCTTCCCAGTCCGGTCTCGACCGCTGGAATACTTGACGTTGGCGGCTTTGTCGGAGCGGTATTCGATGCGGATGATGATGACCGGCTACCACGCTCGCCGCTCGCACCTACTAACGGGACTTCCGAGTTCGCGGGAGCAATGCGGGCGGGTATCGCAGATCCCGGATTCAGATGGATCGGCTTTCCCATCAATACGTTGTCCGTCGTAGCGGCCGAGATGATTTGTTTTCCCAGAATCGTGATGTTGCCGTCCTTGTCCAGGGTGATCTGGCTGGCGCCGCAGGTCAGCGTGATGCGGGTCGCGGCGGTGATCTCGATGTGTTCGGTGACCGATTCGAGCCGGACGTGTTTCTTGACCGACGTTTCCTGGAAACCGTTATGGACGACCGTAGTTTGAAACGGCCCGTTCACCACGGTGGACTGATTGTTTTGCACCGTGGTGCTCATGTCCTTCTGCGAATGGAGGACGATCTTCTCCTCGCCGGCCCGGTCGTGGATCACCATCTCGCAATAGCCGTTGCCGCCCGGCGTGGAGTTGCTCTTGAACCCCATCATGTGGGCCGCGGCCGGCAAGGGATACGGCAGCCGCTGCTGGGCGTTGTACACCCGCCCGGTGATGAGGGGCTGGTCGGGGTCGCCTTCCAGGAAATCGACGATGACTTCCTGGCCGATCCGGGGGATCGCCACCGTGCCCCAGCCCTGGCCCGCCCAGGGCTGCGACACCCGGAGCCAGCACGAGCTGTTCTCGTTCCGCTGCCCTTCCCGGTCCCAGTGGAACTGGACCTTCACCCGGCCATGGCGGTCGGTGTAGATCTCCTCGCCCGGGGGACCCACCACCACCGCGGTCTGCGGCCCCTGGACGAAGGGCTTCCGGGTCTTGCGCGGCGGCCGGTAGGGCTGGCGGCTGTCGAGGGCGGTCAGGGTGCAGTGGAATGCGTCCCCTTCGAGGACGGAACCGCCCGACAGGTACGCATCGCTTTGCAGCCGATAGGTGGCGGCGACGATCAGGTATTCGCGGTTCTGATCGGCGCGGGGGTAATCGGTCAGGTTGAACAGCGCGCCGCAGGTCAGGCCGCGGGCATTGCCCTCGGCCCGGGCCTGTTCGTGCCGGGCGTGGAAGGCTTCGAGACGGGTGCGGGCGTAATGCTCGCCGTGCTCGGGCTGGGCATAGCGGCCCGGGTAGTCGAACACTTCCCATTCGGCCTGGGCATGAGGGCGCGGCTGCCGGTGCTTGACCTTGAGGTCCGCCCGGGGCTTGGTGAAGTCGTAGTCGGTGAGGGTGTACCGGCCCGGCTGGATCGCGCGGGCGAACGACCAGGCGTACAGGTGATCGCGCTCGCGCCGGACGCTGTTGTTCGGTTCGAAGTAGGGGATGGATTCGTAGCCGGGCATCTTCGGGTGGGCGGCGGCGGCATCGGCCAGGATCAGGGTGTGCTTGCCCCGGGTGTGCTCGAAGAAATAGTAGAGGCCTTCTTCTTCCATGAGCCGGCTGACGAAGTTGAAGTCGGATTCGCGGTATTGGACGCAGTAGTCCCGCAGCGGATAGGTGCGGGTGAGGCGCGCTTCGAAATCGGTGAAGCCGTGGTCGCGGAACACCTTGACGATGATGTCGGGGGCGGTTTTCTTTTGGAAGATGCGGCAGTTCGCGGTGCGGGTGAGCAGCCAGAGCCAGGGTCTCAAGGTCACCCGGTAATGGACCAGGGTACGCCGTTCGTCCTCGGTGGCGCCGAGTTGGGCGAAGCGGCAGACGACGCCGTTGAAATAGCGGACGCTGTCGTCGGGGAGGGTCAGGGCGACATCCAGGCGGTCGCCGAGGAGCTGGTCCGGGTTGAGGCTGCCGACGGTGCTGAGGAGATCCAGGGTATAGCTGAACAGGCCGCCCAGGCGCTCCCGGCCGGTCATGTCGTGAAACAGCAACACGTCCGGGCCGAGCGGGGAATAAACCTTGATCAGTCGTGTTCTTTGGAAATAGTCCATGTGTGATGGTCCCGTTCAATAATAATCCAGTTCCCAACGTCACCCCTGCCGTTGTAGCAGGGTTGATACACTGCCATGAGGTGGACTGTCAATAAGAACGTTCGTTCTGTACTGGCGTTAGCGTGGCCGGACAGTGCCGCATACTCTGGCGAGTAGAAGTTTCAGTGGCGGGGATCGTGAGCTCGGATACGGAATTGAGTATAGACCCTGATTCGGGCAGTACGCGGTCAGCGAGGAGAGCATCCGCGAACAAAGCCGAGAATGCTGCCTTGTTCGCCTATGAGCAAGCCGGTTTAGCGCACGCGGCGATTGGCTTCATAGAGCGGCATCACCGCCTGCGCTTTCGTCCGCATGCTCTGTAGACGCTGTTCAGGGTTCGGGTGGGTGCTCAGCCAGTCCGGGCCGCCGCTGCCTCCGACCTGGATCATTTTTTCCCACAGAGAAATGGCGGCAAACGGGTCATATCCCGCTTTGGCGGCGAGTTCGATGCCGACCGCGTCCGCTTCGTTCTCGGCCTTGCGGCTGTTGGGCAACTGCAAGCTGATGGTCGCGAGTGTATCGGCCAGCCCGGCCACGCCGCCCAAATCGTAACCCGCAACGGCTCCGGCCAGCACGCCCAGACCCAGGCCGAGCTTCTGAAGCCGGACCCGCGACATTTTTTCGGCCTGGTGCGAAAGCAGCGCGTGGGCGATTTCGTGTCCCAAAACCTGGGCTAATTCGTCATCGGTAGGACGGATTTTCCGGAGCAGGCCGGTATACACGGCAATCTTGCCGCCCGCCATGCACCAGGCATTGACTTGGTCGCTGGTCAGAACATGCACTTCCCATTGCCAGTTGCGGGTCTCCGGGCGCAGTGCGACCGCTTGCTCGATCAACGGCTCCGCGATGGATCGAACCCGGTCGAGCATGACGGGATCTTCGTTCAGTACCCCCTGGCCTCCGGCGTTCATCAGCAACTGATCGTAGGCTTGCGCCGACTGCCGGGCAGCCTGGTCATCGCTGACCAGCATGATCTGGCTGCGGCCGGTGATGGGATTGGTCGAACAGCCGCTGACGCCGAGCGAAAGCGGGATGGCAACGAGAGCCGCCAATAGTCGATGTACTAACAGATCTTGTCTCATCAAACCATCCGATGCCGATTTGACGTCGAAAATTCTGCGAAAGATTCCGGTGTTCGGCTGCCGAGAGTCCCGCAAGATCCGGTCCGATCGCTTACCCATCATATTGTTCGCGGCTCCGGCGCTATCGGTCGCGGCCGCCCTTTTGCTCGATTCGCTTGAGCAACGCGAAGAGGTCGCTGTTGGTCGACAGTACGACCGTGGATTCTCCCTTGATGACCTTGCGATAGGTTTCGAGGCTCTTCAGGAAACGGTAAAAATCCGCCGCTTCGGGGCGCTGGGTGTACGCTCTTGCATAAATCTCGGTGGCTTTTGCATCGGCCTCGCCGCGGATTTCCTGAACCCGCTTGTAGGCGGCCGATTCGATTTCGTTGATGTCACGATCCTTGTTCCCGGAAATCCGGGCGGCCTCGCCCTCGCCTTCGGACCGGAATCGCTGGGCGATCTGCAGGCGTTCGCTGATCATGCGCTGGTGTATGCGTTCCAGCACGCCCGGATTGTAATTGATGCGCTTGAGCCGGATGTCGAGAAGTTCGATGCCGAATTCGGCGAGTTTCGGAGCCGCAGCGTTGAAAATCCCTTTTTCGATTTCCAGGCGCCCGTACCGGATCGGACGCAAGACGCCAAGCCCGCCCACTGCCGACAGTGCTCCCGTCACGCTTTCATCCTGCATCGGTCGGCGTGTCTTGTCGGTGCGCACCACTTCGATCAGTTCATGCCTGGCGATGGCCGTGCGGGTTTCGCTGCCCAGGATATCTTCCAGACGCGATTGTGCGCTCCGTTCGTCCCTGAGCCTGAGGTAATACCGCATGGGATCGGTAATGCGCCAACGGGCGAAGGTGTCCACCTGGATATAGGTCTTGTCCTTGGTCGACATTTCCACCATCGGTCCGTCCCAGGCCAGGTAGCGCTTGTCGATGCGGGTGACTTGCTGAATGAAAGGGACTTTGAAGTGTAGACCCGGATCGGTAATGGGTTCGCGGACCGGCCTTCCGAACTGGGTGACGATCGCTTGTTCGGTTTCGTTCACCGTAAACGCGGACAACAGTATCAACGCTGCCGCCAAGAGGGCGATTAGAATCGCTAAAGTCCTGGTCAGGCTCATGGCTTATCCTCCGGCAGGCGCGCGGGTAAGGGCAGCATCGGCAAGATCTGCTGTACCGATTCGTCCACGATGATCGATTGCTTGGCCTCGGGGAGAACGTCGCCGAGCGTTTCGAGGTAAAGGCGCGCACGGGTGATTTCCGGCGCTTTGATGTATTGCTCGAGAACCGCGCCGAAGGCGGCAGCATCGCCTTCCGCTTCGTTGATACGCTTGAATCGGTAGCCTTCGGCCGCACGGATTTCCTGGTCTGCCTCGCCGCGGGCACGGGGCACCGCCTTGTTGTATTCGCCGTTGGCCAGATTGATGGCATTCTCCCGGTCCTGCTGGGCCCGGTTTACTTCATTGAAGGAGGGTTGCACGGGCACCGGCGGGTTGACGTTTTTCAACTGCACCTGATTGACGGTCACGCCGAGGCGATATAGGTTCGCCAGTTCCCGTAACCGGGCAAGGACCGAGTCCTCGATTTCCTGCCGGCCGATGGTAATGATTTCGTCGACCGTCCGGTCGCCGACGACTTCCCGCATGACCGATTCGGAAAGATCGCGCAAGGTCTGGCCCGGATTGCGCACCGCGAAGAGAAAGGTTTCCGGTTCGGTGATCCGGTATTGCACAACCCACTCGACGAGCGCGGCATTCAGGTCCCCGGTGACCATGGATTTTTCTTTGGCGGGCTCCTTTCCCACCTGATCCGGATGGGTATAGCCGGCTGTGGTGAGGCCGAATTCCAGCTTCAGCTGCCGCTGTGTGGGTACCTCGACTACCGAATCGATACCCAGCGGAAGTTTGAAATGCAAGCCGGGCGGAACCTTGAGAATGTACTTTCCGAACCGGAGCACGATGCCCTCCGATTCCGCGGGTATCGTGTAATACGATGTCCACGCCAGGACGATGAGCAAAATGATCAGCAGGATTCGCGGCGGTGAGACGGGAATCGGACCCAAGAAGCGCTTGAAGGACGGATTTACACTACTCACGCAAGTTTTTCCTTCGAATATATAAAGAGTAGGCAGGGAGAAACTCTAACCGATGTCGGACAAATCAAGAATAGTCCGGCGGCGCGTGGATGTGGATGCCGCGCGCGAAATTTTGGCCGGTGCTGTCGGCCTTTAAAATTTAAGACCGAAATTTCGAGGCTCCGCAAGAAATCGCGGGTTCTTGGATATCATCCTCGATACCGCCAATACACTCCTCGAAAGGGGGCGATAATGGCCGCCCCGGCTCCCGCGGGACGGGTGCGGGTGATCGGCGTGCTCTTGAAGTCGGGGCCGGCAATCCCTATTAAGCTAACCAGGGGGCACGAAAGCGTATCGGGCTCACCGAACGGTTCGCGGGACGCTGTCGAGACCATGCTTGATTTTGCCGCCTCTCCCGGGACTAGCGCCGCGGGCCGAGCACATTCCCGGTGTATCGGGGAATGGCGCGCCGGAACATCTTAAAGCGGGGGATGCACGCCACCGCTTTGCGCCGGACGCCGCCTTCGCCTGTTAAGAACCGGCCGGGTCCGGGGTGAATTATTATTCAATTGTGGAATAAAACTAGACCACGTTAGTCTTGATAGGAATAAAAGAGATGCGTTAGAATTTCCTCAGCTCATTTTTTACTCTCCTCTTAACCTCACCTGATACAAAGCCTCGGTATAACCGAGGCTTCTTTTTGGGCGGTGCATCCGTTCCGGGATTTATCCCTTTCACCGCATACGACTCAAGCTTGGAATGAAAAAAGAGAATGCGTTTCGGACATCCGGGTCTGCCGACGGATATTCCGGTAGCCGGCGGCGAACTTAAGCGCCGCCGGCCGAGCCTGAATGAATGCTTAGATCTGTTCCGCAACCGTTACACAAAGATTGGTCGGATTTTGCTTCGCGTCCAGCACCGGCTTGATGGTAAAGGTGACGAGGTTCTCCACGCCTGCGTCGCCGAGATCGCCTGCCGGAATGTCCTCGATTTTGATCTTCTTGTCTTTGACTGACCAGGTGTAATTGGCGTCGAAGGCTTTGTTGTTCCCGGAATTTTCCAAATCCACTTCGAGTGTGGCGCCCGGGCAGGCCGAGGTAGGTTGCTTCAGATCGAGCACATGCGCATGAAAGCCGCTCTTCGGATCCACATGCGTGCTGTCCTGTATCGGCAAATGGGTCACCAAGACCAAGACATTGTTGGTCCCGTCGGTCAGGGCGCCGTAACCGAACGCCCCGGCTTTGCCGTCCATCGGCACGGCGCCCGAGGTTTCGATTTCGATATCAAGAGCTTTTTCTTTGCCCTTGCTTTCCCATTCCACTTGCGATTCTTTCACCTTTAGGTAATCGGCCGTTTCGGCCCAGCCCAAGGCGGGTGCGAGGGCGGCGAACGTGAAGGTACTGAACAGGGTTATCGATTTTATAGTTTTCATCGAGAGATCTCCTTTATCGGCTATCAGTTAAGGTGTCGACCAAATACGTGTCGAGCACCTGAGACGATAATAAGATCGACTCGATAATATTTCTAGGGAGGATATCGCAAGTGCGTCATTCTTCTCGGCATGCGTCCGGATCTTGGCGTTCGCTCACGGCAAATACACGCCTGTCTTGATCGAATCCATGCTCGGCGATGCCCAACCGGGCTTCGGCAATCGCTTTGGCTTCCAAGCTGGACGATGCCCTGATTTTGATTATTTGGGTACGCCCGTCGAGATAGAGATAAACGTCGTAAGTATTCATGATGGAGGAACACTTGAGTAAATCCTGGGGCAAGGTTGGAACTTACCGTTTCGTCCTGCGCATCCGCCAGGGAACAAAAACAAGCGGACGACTACAGCCGTGTCGAATCGTAACGATAGAAAAAAATGAAATTCGAATCTGTGAAAAATTAACCAAGAAGCGCGCCACAAAGGCTGGCGGACACTCAGGTATGAGAGCGTTTTCATCTCGCTCATACGACAAAACGGACTCGGTGGAAGTCGTTGGTGCCTTCGGTTCGGGTGAATCGATTCAAACATCGTAGAAGACGCTCGGCCGGAACGTGGCGTCGGGAAGGGCGGTTTCGGCGCTCCCGAAGACGCCGTTTGCGATTGCAAAAGATTCCCGACCTACTCGCGGGTATCCCTACGGCAGATATGACAATGCTCTGGCGGTTTTGGGCCTTTGTGGATCGGCAATCCTTTGCCGACGAACCCATCTAGGGTTTTGAGAAGCAAGAATTTCGGAAAGGCGCGCTCGCCGAGAACCTGAAAACGGTTGATGAATGAGCCTTTCCGACCAATTTCCTGAAGCGAAGGCGCGGCGGGAATGGGCGATCATGCGCAAAACCGAGAGCGGGCGACGAGTCGTCGAAGTCGCTCCCGGTGCGGAGCTGCCCAAGAATATGTCGCTTCCGGACGACTATACGGGTGTCACTAAAGCGACACCCGTATAGCTGGGGAAGCGGCTTTAGGTGGATGGCGAGAGGGCTGTCCCGTTAATCGAGGCTTTCGATCCCGCCGCGTTGCGTTTGGACAATTGCTCGATCACGCTGTCCAGGGAGCCGGTTCGGGCAATGTCTTCGCTGAATGTGGTGCGATAGTTTTGTACCAGGCTGATGCCTTCAATCAGCACATCATAAACTTTCCATTCGCCGGAGATTTCGATCATGCGGTAGTCGACGGCGAGCGGTTTGGCGCCCGACTGGAGAATCTCGGTTCTGACGATGGCTTTCTTGTCGGCCAAGGGTGTATTGAGCGGCAGATAGCGGATGTCCCAGTCCTTGTATTCGGTAAATGCCGTGGTGTAGGTGCGAATGAGCAGCTTGCGGAATTCGTCCTTGAAACGTTGCCGCTGCTCGGGGGTCGCGGTCCGCCAGTGCTTGCCGAGAATGAGCAGGGCGGCACGATCGACGTCGACATGGGGCTCCAGGATTTCCTTGACGATGCGGGTCGCCTTGGAAAGGTCGAGCTTGTAGTCATATTCCCGTAAGGCCTGCTTCACGGCATCCGACGTTTCCTGTATGACCTGTTGAGGTGGAAGCAGCGTCTCGGCACGGCTCAGAACAGGAAAGAACTCAAGAAATATCAAACACAAAGCCAACAGAACCTTGCTTTTTGAGGTGAATTGAAAAGTCATCGGCTAGCTCTTATCAAGATGAACAAAGTGAAACCTCCAGCGACGGATCCGACTTTACGGGCGAGACGTTGCTTTCTCGGGGTCCTGAGTCCGGAATAAACGTCAATCATACCGGCTTCTCCGGTTGGCGGTAATGGCCTTTTTTTCTTCGTGTGCCGGCCGGATCTGTCATTATTGAATAAGCACTGTCCGTGCCAGATATGTTCGATTCCGGCGTTTGAAGTGCGCCCGGAACACGAGGAGAATAATCGACACAGCCATGATTTTTCGGCGCTTACGGGGTCTAAGAGGGTATCAAAACTGTGACTCTGACCGGTTTTATGCCAGTGATGTTCAAGGGTGTCCGTCTTACCGGATGGCGTCGGTTTTTCCGGATCCTGCTTTTCGCGACCGTCAGTGCGCTGGTGAGCGGCTGCGGAACGGGCATGCATTACCGCGTGGGTGTTGGCGCGGGCTATCCGAGTCCCTACTACCGGTACGATTATTATCCTTATGGCTATTTTCAAGGATTCGGTGTTTACCCCTACACGTACCGGCGACCTTACGGCTATGGCCCACGCCGCTATGGGTTTGAGCGGCACCGTCGTCCCTATTATCGGGACCGGCGCTATCGCTATGATAAACCGTTCCGCCACTACGAAGGCCCGCGACATCGCTTCGATAAGCCGTTTCGTTATCACGACAGGCGGTCTTTTCGCCCCAGGGACCATTCCCCCCGCTGGGAACGGCGGCCTTACGGTTCCGGGAAGCCCTTCCATGGCCCACGGCCGCGTGGTCGTTCCAGGCGTTAGCTGTAACGATGACGAAACGCCGCGTTTCCCGAGCCCCACCCTTTACCATCGCGTGGTTTTCCCGTACCTTGACCGGAATGTTGGTAACTTCGGATAAACGGAAATAGGGGAGGACGATGAGCAGATTGCCGGGCGATTTGAAGTATGCGACGACCCACGAATGGGCCAGGCCGGAGGACGGCGGAAATGTGCGCGTGGGTATCTCCGATTTCGCCCAGGAGCAATTGGGCGATGTGGTCTATGTCGAATTGCCGGACGTGGGCCGGCGGGTCCGGGCGGGCGAAGCGTGCGCCGTGGTGGAATCGGTGAAAGCGGCTTCCGATATTTATAGCCCGGTATCCGGCGAAATCGTCGAGGTCAACGCGACCTTGTCGGACGCTCCCGAAGCCATCAATCAAGACGCCTATGCCGCTTGGCTGTTCTGCGTTAAGGCCGACGATCTTTCCGAACTAAACAGCCTTTTGGATGCCGAAGCTTATAAAGCGGGCGCCGAGGCCGATTGAACGGTTCGCCCTTTTCGTCGGGTGCCCCCTCTCGGTGGCGATGCCGCTGAATCGGATCGAGGGGCCGAAACAGGCATAGTAGTTTCCGGTGCAAGTGTACCGGAAAGCGGTGATGTTCCATTTCCGGCGAGTGCAGCACTGCGTGAATTCGATGCGCCTTTGCCCTTAATCCTATCCCGACGTTTTCGCGGAAGGGGACGGGTGAGGGCATAAGAACCATGCCTTGCGATACTCGATCGAATTGCTTTGCCCGGTAGCATTCTTTTCCGGCGGGGGTAAAAATATTTATCGAAGCAATCCCTCCTTAGCCTAGCCCATGCCATTCATTCCTCATACCGAAGACGATATCCGCGAGATGCTTGCAGCGCTCGGTACAGCGTCGATCGGGGTGCTTTTCGACGAGATACCGGCGAGTTTGCGTTGCCGCCCGCTCGATCTCCCGCCCGCCTTGAAGGAAATGGAAGTCGCGCGGCTGATGCACGCCCGGGCCGGCCAAAACCGTCCGCTACTCTGCTTTGCCGGCGCCGGGGCTTACGAACACCACGTGCCCGCTGCGGTTTGGGCCGTCGCCGGCCGGGGCGAATTTTACAGCGCCTATACGCCCTACCAGGCGGAAGCGAGCCAAGGCACGCTACATGTGCTGTACGAATATCAAAGCATGATGGCGAGCCTCACCGCCTTGGACGTATCGAACGCGTCGCTCTACGACGGCGCGACCAGCCTCGCGGAAGCGGTGTTGATGGCGGTGCGGACGAACCGGAAATCGCATTCGCGGCGCATCCTGATGCCGAAAACCGTGCATCCTTTTTACCGGCGGGTGGTCGAGACCATCGTCGGCAGCCAAGCGCTGGAACTGATCGAGTTGCCGTACGACTTGGAGACCGGGCGCATCGATCCGGCCGCCCTGGAAACCCATTCGGGCACGGACGTCGCCGCCCTCGTGATACCCCAGATCAACTTCTTCGGCGTACTCGAAGCGGTGGACGAGCTGACCGATTGGGCCGCCGCCAACGGAGCCATCGCCATCGCGCTGGTCAATCCCATGGCCCTGGCTGTCCTCAAGCCGCCGGGCGAATGGGGGCGGGAGGGAGCCGATATCGCTTGCGGTGACGGGCAGCCTTTGGGCATTCCGCTGTCCGGAGGCGGACCGTATTTCGGATTCATGTGCTGCCGCAAGGCGCACCTGCACCAGTTGCCGGGACGTCTGGTAGGCCGAACCGTCGATGTCGACGGCAAGCCCGGTTTCACGCTCACCCTGCAGGCGCGGGAGCAGCACATCCGTCGCGGCCGAGCGACCTCCAATATCTGCACCAACCAGGGCCTGATGGTCACCGCCGCGACGATTTACATGGCGCTGCTCGGACCGGAAGGATTAAGACGGGTGGCATTGCAGTCGCATCGGAATACGGTGAGCCTGATGCAAGGTCTGGCGGGTATCGAGGGCGTCGATCGGGTATTCGCGGGGCCATTCTTCCACGAGGCGGTCATCCGCACCCGGAGGCCTGCCCGGGAGATCATGGACGGCCTGGCGGAACGGGGAATTCTCGGCGGTTACGAACTCACGCGGGAGTACCCGGAACTCGGCGAAGCGATTCTGGTTTGCGTAACGGAGACGCGTACCCGGGAGGATATCGAATCGTACCTGTGTGAAATAGCCTCGCTGCTTGGTCATGACTGAAAAAGGCGGAGCCGATAGCATGCTGATCTTCGATCGTTCGCGCCCGGGGCGCGCCGCGCTTGCCCAGTTGCTTCCGGAAACCGCGGAATCGCCGCTTATTCCGGGTCATTTGTTGCGCAACACGCCTCCGGCCCTGCCGGAAGTTTCCGAGCTGGATGCGGTTCGTCATTACACCCGCCTATCCCAGCAAAACTACGCCATCGACACCCAGTTTTATCCGCTGGGCTCCTGCACCATGAAGTACAACCCCAAGGCGTGCCACGACCTGGCGAGCTTGCCCGGATTTCTGGATACGCATCCGCTCGGGCTGGAGCGGGCCGGACAAGGAACCTTGGCCTGTTTGTACGAACTCCAGGAGATGCTCCGGGAAATTACCGGCATGGCCGGGGTTTCGCTGGCCTGTGCGGCGGGGGCTCAGGGCGAGTTCGCCGGGGTCGCCATGATCCGGGCTTACCACCTGTCGCGAGGCGATTCCGCACGGACCGAGATGCTGGTGCCGGACGCCGCGCACGGCACCAATCCCGCTTCCGCCACCATGGGCGGTTTCCGGGTACGGGAAATCGCCACCGATTCCGACGGCAACGTGGACCTCGCGGCGCTGGATCAGGCCGTGGGTCCGCAGACGGCCGGCATCATGCTCACCAATCCCTCGACGCTGGGGGTGTTCGACCAGCACATTCAGGCCATTGCCGACGTCGTCCACAAGGCCGGCGGGCTGCTCTATTACGATGGCGCCAATCTGAATGCCATTGCCGGCAAAGTGCGCCCCGGCGATATGGGTTTCGACGTCATTCATCTCAATCTGCACAAGACCTTCTCGACGCCCCACGGCGGCGGCGGGCCGGGCGCAGGCCCGGTGGGCGTGGATCACAAGCTGCTGCCGTTTCTGCCGCTGCCCGTCATCGTGGCGGACGGGGCGCGCTATCGCATGCTCACCGAATCCGAGCAGCCTCAGAGCATCGGGCATCTGGTCACGTTCGCGGGCAATGTCGGCGTTCTCCTGCGCGCTTACATCTACATCAGAATGCTGGGACGCGCAGGCCTCGAGCGAGTGGCGGAATTTTCGACCCTGAACGCCAATTATCTGCTCAGGAAGCTGGTCGAAAACGGGTTCGAACCGGCCTTTCCGCAGCGCCGCGCCGCCCATGAATTCATCATCACGCTGAAACGGTTGGCCAAAGAGCGTCATGTCACGGCGCTGGACTTCGCCAAGCGCCTATTGGATTATGGCGTACATGCGCCGACTGTATACTTCCCGCTTTTGATTCCCGAATGTTTCCTCATCGAGCCGACCGAGACGGAAAGCAAGGAGACCCTGGATGCGTTCATACAGGTGATGGCCGCCATTTTGCAGGAAGCGGAGACCGAACCGGACCGGGTCAAGAGCGCACCGCATTCGCTGCCGGTACGCCGTTTGGACGAAGTCCGCGCGGCGCGCCATCCCGATCTCGCCTATAGATCCGAATAAGATTCCCATGGCTGGACAACCTCTCACGGGCATCGCCCGCGTTTACGCGGCATTCACCAATTCCATCGCCGGCATCCGCGCCGCCTGGCTGAACGAGGAAGCGTTTCGGCAGGAATGCCTGCTGGTCCTTGCCGGCGTTCCCCTGGGCCTATGGATCGGTCAAGACGCCATCGAACGTGCGCTGCTGATCGGCGTATTGCTGAACGTCCTGGTCGTCGAATTGTTGAACAGCGCGGTGGAAGCGACGGTCGACCGCATCGGTTTCGAACGGCACGAATTGTCCGGCCGCGCCAAGGATATCGGATCGGCGGCCGTGTTCTGCGCGCTGGTGCTCGCCGGTGCGGTCTGGTTAGTGGTTTTGATGCGATAAATATAAATAAGGTAAGAAGAATGACAGCTTTGATCTGCGGCTCCGTGGCTTTCGACACCATCATGGTGTTTCAGGATAGATTCAAGAATCACATCCTGCCGGACCAGGTCCATATCCTGAACGTTTCGTTCCTGGTTCCGGAACTTCGCCGCGAATACGGCGGCTGCGCCGGCAACATCGCGTACAACCTCAAGCTTCTGGGCACGGATCCCCTGCCCATGGCCACGGTGGGCAAGGATTTCACACCGTACGCACAGTGGCTGGGGTACTGCGGCATCAATCAGGACTTCATCAAAGTCCTGGGCGACAGCTACACGGCACAGGCTTATATCACCACGGATATGGACGACAACCAGATCACGGCTTTTCATCCGGGCGCCATGTCGTTTTCCCACCTGAACCGGGTGCCGGCCGATCGCGATGTCCGTATCGGTATCGTGGCGCCGGACGGCAAGGACGGCATGGTTCAGCACGCCGCCCAGTTCGCCGAAGCCGCCATCCCGTTCATCTTCGACCCCGGCCAGGGCATGCCGATGTTCGACGGACAGGAACTCCTGAGTTTCGTCGACCAGGCAAGCTGGGTGACCTTGAACGATTACGAAGCCCAGCTCATGCAGGAGCGCACCGGCCTCTCACCGGAACAGCTCGCACAACGCGTCGAGGCGCTCATTGTCACGAAAGGCTCGCAAGGATCGGTGATTTACGCCGACGGAATCCGTCATGAAATTCCGCCCGCAAAGCCGAACGCGGTGCTCGATCCGACCGGCTGCGGCGATGCCTACCGTGCCGGGCTGATCTACGGCCTTCTGGAAGAATTCGACTGGCCCACGATAGGGCGGATCGCATCGCTGATGGGAGCGATCAAGGTCGAGACTTACGGCACCCAGAACCACAGCTTTACCCTGCACGCGTTCAAGGAGCGCTACCGGGAAAGCTTCGGTTGCGAGCTGCCCGACCGGATATGACGAATATCCAGCGCCTATTGGACATCATGGCGCGCCTGCGCGATCCCGAAACCGGGTGCCCCTGGGACTTGCGGCAGGATTTCGCGAGTCTCGTGCCGTACACCCTGGAAGAGGCGTACGAAGTCGCGGACGCGGCGGAACGCGGCGACATCCCGGATTTGCGCGACGAGCTGGGCGATCTGCTGTTGCAGGTCGTTTTCCACTCGCGGATCGCCGAGGACCGCGGCCTCTTCACTTTCGAGGACGTTGCCGGAGCCATCAGCGAGAAGCTGATACGTCGTCATCCGCATGTTTTCGGCGAGGCCGTGTTCGAAACCGACGCCGAAAGGCATGCCTATTGGGAATCGTCCAAACTCGAAGAGCGCCGGGAAAAAGGCAAGACGGCGGATGGCGACAGCGTATTGAGCGGAATCGCCGCGAATTTGCCGGCCCTCGTGGCCGCGCAGAAACTGCAGAAGCGGGCCGCGCGCTACGGCTTCGACTGGCCCGAGATAGGGCCGGTTTTCGACAAGGTTCGGGAAGAACTGGCCGAACTCGAGGCTGCCCGTGCAAGCGGCGAGCAAAGCCATATCCACGAAGAAATCGGCGATTTGCTGTTCGTCCTCGTCAACCTGGCCCGGCATCTCGAAGTCGATGCCGAGACGGCGCTACGGAACGGCAACCGAAAGTTCGTCCGCCGATTTCGCTATATCGAAGAGCAATTGGCGGTTCGGGGGAAAACCCTGGCCGAATCCACCCTGGCCGAGCTGGACGCCTTATGGGACGAGGCGAAGCGAAGTTTGTCCGAATAGACCGAAGCCGACGGCATGGCACGCAACCGATCGCAACGGCGTTGAAACTGGAACTGCGGCACCAACACTCCTGGGAGGTCACGCCGAAACAGGCCATAGCCATTCAGAACCGGCTCCGGGAGTTCGTCAGCCTGCGCGATGACCTGCCGGAGCAGATCCGATGCGTGGCCGGGGTGGACGTCGGTTTCGAAGAGAACGGCACCGTCACCCGGGCGGCGGTGGTAAACCTGAGCGTCCCCGACCTGCTGCCGATCGACAGCGCCGTGGCGAGGCGTCCGACCTCTTTTCCTTATGTTCCGGGCCTTCTTTCCTTCCGGGAAATTCCGGCCATCCTGGATGCCCTGGAGAACTTGGGCGATCTACCGGACGTAGTGCTGGTCGATGGCCAGGGCTATGCACATCCCCGCCGCTTGGGTATCGCCTGTCATTTGGGCGTGCTGACCGATATTCCGACGATAGGCGTCGGCAAGACACGCCTTCTGGGGGCTCATGACGACGTGCCCGACTTGCGCGGCGCCTGGGTTCCCCTCGTGGACCGGGGAGAAACCATAGGCGCCGTGCTGAGAACCCGACAGGGCGTCAAACCCGTTTACATATCGCCGGGCCACCGCATCTCCCTGTCCGGCGCCGTGGAATGGGTGATGCGCTGCACCACGCGCTACCGCTTGCCCGAAACGACGCGGCACGCGCACCACCTCGCTTCGGGCTGAACGCTCAAGGGCGCGGAGTCCGCGAAACTCCGCCGATACTCTTACGGTTTACTTGCGGGAAGCTCCTTGTCCCTGTAATGAACATCCGTCCAGCAGATCGGAAGGGTTTCGCCCGACGGAAAGACCAGGTCGGTTTTCTGGAATTTTTCCGGGTCCTGCATCTCTTCGCCCCAATGCAAGCGCCCGACGACGGTTTTATGGATGGGATTGACCAAATCGTTGAGACTGAGGACCTCGACCAGATGTCCATTCTTCTTCAGTTTAAGAAACATGGCAGTGTCTCCTCTCGTGAATGCGTTAAAGGTCCGTCATCCGTGGCCTGAGGTCTACTGTAGAGCGAATCCGAATGCGATGCAACGGGAATTCCGGGCGCCGCGATCACCCGGAATGCTTGCCGCCCCGAAGAGACTCGACGCCACGGTAAACCAGGTTGGTCAGGACAACACCCACCCCGAAACCGCCGATGAAAAACTCCGAGGCGTGATGCTGCATGGTGGTTGCCAGAAGCTTGCCGGTAAAAAATCCAACGACTAGGGACAAGCCGATACGTAAGCGTTTGAATATTTCTTTTGTGTCCATGATCGGATCAACTCGCAAAGCCGGATCGGGAAATTGCCGGGCAAACTTTACTAGGCTTCGGGAGCCCGCTCCAGCCCGTAATCCCGGTTCCGTAGTGTCGATTCGGCGCATACCGGTACCTGCCGACGACGGATTTCAAGCGAGCCGTAAGCTCCCGGGGCTTCCCGGAGCATCGGCTGAACTTCATCGGCCGTGAGGACATCTTATGAATACACTGACCGCTACAACGAGTTCATAAGATGCCGTTATCCGACGAGTACATCCTGAACGAACTGACCGCCTGGTTCCGCCGGCGGCTGGATGAGCTGAGGATCCGCTTCGACGACGAGCCGCTCGGCTACGAGGCCAATACGGCTTACGATATCGCTTTCTATCGACTTCTGGCGGAAGCCCGCGACGCCTGGCTGGCGCGCCACGGATATACGCCTACCCCGGGACAACTCACCAAAGCATTCTTCAACGCGGAATTCGAACGTTCGCGCGAAGAACGCTTGGCCAGACGGAATTGGCTGGCGCGCGCCATTTGCCGGCTGTTTCCTTTCAAGACATCGAGAAGTCGGTTCCACGTGAAATAGCGCCCCTCTCGAAAATCAATACGCAAGCCGCGCGCCGAGCGACATAATGTCGCGAACGGATTCGCGACCTAATGGGGTAGATACTGTCTTAAGAATCACGATGCAAGCGCAAAATTGGGATTGAACGGTTGACCGGATTTAAGGACGCCGTAGGCGAGGACGAGGAGCTTGCGCATGGCGGCGCCCACGATGAGTTTGCCGTTCTTGCCTTGGGCTTTAAGGCGCTCGCAGAAGGCGCGGATCAGTGGGTTATGGCGCCGGGCGACGATGGCCGGCATGTAAAGGGCTTTGCGGAGCAAGGCATCGCCGGTTTTGGATAGACGGGTGTGGCCTTTCCATTTTCCGGACTGGTGCTCTTTGGGCGAGAGGCCGGCAAAGGCGGCGACGTTGCGCGCGTTTTCGAAGCGGTGAACGTCGCCCAGGGCGGCCAGCAGCACCGGGATCGTGGCATTGCCCAAGCCGGGAATGGTGTCGAGCAGGTCACGCCGTTGGCGGAGGTCCGGATCAGGGTCGATGTGCTCCCGGATGCGCTTTTGGGTCGCGGCGATCTCGGCATCGAGGGTGGCGAGCACGGCTTCGATGGAGGGGCGTACGGTGGGATCGGCCCCGTCCAGGCGGTTGCGTTCCATCTGCCGCATCTCGAGGAGGCTCTCGAGCCGACGGACCAGCGCTTGTAATTGGCGCACGGCCAGCGGAGGCGGCTGCCAGAGCAGAGGTCTTTGGCTATGACAGAAGCGGGCGATGAGCTTGGCATCGGTCTTGTCGGTCTTGGTGCGGCTCAGTTCGGCTTGGCCGAAGGCGTGGATTTGGGCGGGGTTGACCACGCTGACGGCGAGGCCGTGGTCGACCAGGAACAGGGCCAAGCCCTCACCATAGCGGCCGGTGGCCTCCAGACACACGTGGGGCGCTGGGAAGGCCTGCAGCCAGGCCAGGAACGCCTTAAACCCTTCGGGCGTATTCTGGAAGACCTTGGTTTTGTACTTGCCGTTGCGTAGTGCGGCGGCGTCGAACTTGGCTTTGGCGATGTCGATACCGATGGGGGTGAACGTCATGAAGTCTCCTTGGGGTTCGTTCGGGAACGATGAAGGGGCCGATCGCTCGGAACCGCTCCTGCCGGGTTCAGCCTTATCCATCCAGGGTTCTGCCCAAGGCAGCCCTACGATACTGTTCGAACTCAATGGCGAGGAAGGGACGCTGGGGGACGATCTACGGCGCGGGCTTCAGGCCCAAGGTCGGCAACGTCTTGCCCAGCGTCTGGGTCCGATGATCAGTCGGAGATTCTGCCTCTTGTGGAACGCAGAATCGAGATATAAGGTCGGCAATCCTTTGTCGACTGAGCGGTGCCGGATAGGAGTTTCTGGCCTGCGGAAGCCGGAGCACCACACAGAACCGCGGAGCCTCCCGGCCGTTTCTCCGGCGAGCGAACGCAGCGCTCCGGAGTCCAACCCCCGGGGTACAGGTCGGCCGGCGGGTTCGTCGGCACAGCCCGTTGGCCGAGCCGCGACGTCGGCAAAGTAGCCCTAGCCTACCACGGCCAGAGTCAATTCACCCGAACCGAAACGGCGAGCACGCCGCGCCCCGCGCCCCCCAACCTCGATTGCCCGCAACGCTTCCGCCGCACCCACTGAGGTTCTCGGATGCGCCGGACGAGCCCTCGCCGCCGTTCGTCGGACGATTTCCACCGAATATCGGCTTTTGCCGATGCAGCCGAAAAGCGCTGCTATAACTATCGGCATGAAAACAGAACATCAAACAGGTTTTACCTTAATCGAGCTGATGGTCGCGATGGCCGTAGCCACCGTCGTGCTAACCGTCGCGGTTCCGAGCTTCCAGGAGTTCACCCGGAATAATCGTCTTGCCACCCAGACCAACCAAATGGTCACGGCGCTCAATCTCGCCCGCAGCGAAGCGGTCAAGCGGGGCGTGAGGGTGACGCTGTGCACCAGTGCCGATATCTCGGCCGAAGCGCCGTCCTGCACTGAATCCGGAGACTGGGAGCAGGGCTGGGTGGTATTTGTGGATAACACCCACATGGCCGGCAACGTGCCCGGCGCCATTGACGGGACGGACGAACGGCTGCGTGTCTTCGAGCCGTTGAGCGGCAATGCTCGGCTAGCCGGCGGCAGCAACTTCCAGTCATGGATTTCCTATCTGCCCAGCGGTACCAGCAGGGGAATGATCGGAGGCAATGCCGACGGCACGTTCACCCTGTGTCAAGGCGACAGCGGCAGCAAGGGCAAAAAAATCCTGATCAACAAAACCGGCCGGGCCCGAGTGGAGGATACGACATGCTGAATGGTTGCAGGCAGCAAGGGTTCACCCTGGTGGAAGTGCTCATCGCCTTCCTGGTGATGGCCATCGGATTATTGGGTCTGGCCGGGCTGCAGGTTACCGGACTCCGGAACGACCAAAGCGCTTTTTCCCGCTCTCAGGCCGTTCTGCTGGCCTACGACATACTCGACGGGCTGCGCGCCAACCGCCCGGCGGCACGCGACGGATTCTACAACCTGGCGCTGGATGCCGGTGCGCCGGAAGGCGATACCCCTGCGGACAGAGACCTGAACCGTTGGATAACGGAGCTGGAAAGGCGCTTGCCGGCGGGCGACGGGGCCGTCAACGTGGCGGCGGGCGACCGCGTCACGATCATCGTGCAATGGGACGACAGCCGGGGGGCCGAGGACGCACAACAATTCGTGGTCGAAACTCAGTTATGAACACCATAGTCCAGAAACTTCCGGCTTCATCCATCATGCGGCAGCGCGGCATTTCGCTGGTGGAAATCATGGTGGCTCTAACCTTGAGCCTCCTGCTCACGGGTGCCGCACTGACGGTTTATCTCGGAGGCCGCCAGAGCTACCGCACCAACGACGCCCTGGCACGCCTCCAGGAGAATGCTCGCTATGTTTTCGAAATCCTGGGCCGAGACCTTCGGCTGGCTGGGTTCCGCGGCTGCGCCGGCGAAAACGCGAAGCTTACCAATACGCTGAACGATGCCGGCGCCTTCCTGTGGAACTTCGGCCAGCCCATCTACGGTTACGAAGCCGTTTCCGAATCCGATTGGAACGCTACTCTCGACAGCGCCATTAGCGATCCCCTGGGCGGCAGGGACATCGTGGTGGCGCGCGGCGCCTTCGGAAACGGAACCCGGGTGCTGCAACAGCCGGGTAACTTGGACGATCCCGGACTGCCGGGGTCGGCGGATATCAAAGTGACGCAAGAAAGCGGCGTCGCCGAAGGCGATATCGTCCTGGTGACGGATTGCTTCGCGGGCGCCGTATTCCAGATTACGCACAAGAATCTCGCCGGCGGTTTCGACAACATCGTGCACAACACGGGCGGTACTCTGATTCCCGGAAACGCGACCAAGCAATTGGGAAAAAGTTACGAAGGCGGCGAGCTCCAGCGCATCTCGACCAAGGTCTATTACATCCGCAACAACCCGGCGGGGCAGCCCGCCCTGTATCGCAAGGAAGGCGCCGGCGACGCGGAGGAAATGGTTGAAGGCGTCGAGAACATGCAGCTCCTTTATGGCGTGGACGACGCGGCGAATTGCGGCACCGGTACGGCCGGCGATTTTTCCGCCGACTGTTACCAAACCGCGGAATGGGTAGAAAGCAATGGCCAGTGGGACAACGTGGTCGCGGTGAGGGTTGCCCTGTTGTTGCGGTCCGTCGAGGAGGGCGTGGTGGACCAAGCGCAAACCTATCGTTTCGACGGCGACACGGTGACGGCCGCCGACCGCAGACTGTACCAAGCCTTCGAGACCACCTTTACCTTGCGCAACCGGGTGAATTGAACATGGCAAAAGAATCGGGGTTCCTTACAGTGCTTGTCGCAACGCGTCAAAGCGGCTCGGCCTTGCCCACCACGCTGGTCATTCTGTTGATTTTGACCCTGATCGGCGTCAGCTCCATGCAAACCACCCTTCTGGAGGAAAAAATGGCCGGCAACCTGCGTGATCAAAACCTGGCCTTCCAGGCGGCGGAAGCGGCACTCAGGGCAGGTGAAACCTATTTGCAAGGCGTCACACTCGGCACCTTCTCCGCCGATACGAGCGAACAAGACCTGACCCTCAATGCCCAGGGACTCTATCAGCCCACGCTGTCGCCCGAGCACGAGCGCTGGCAACAGGAGAACATCTGGACCGAGGCCGGTTCCCGTGCTTATGCCGAAACCTTGGCGGGTGTGGCCGAATCGCCCCGCTACATCATCGAGGACTTGTCGTCGTATACCAAGTGCACGAATGCGGGCAACTGTACCAACGTGCCGCTCCCCAGGACGCCCGGCGGGAGCCTCAAGTTCGGTCCGATTTCCGCCACCAGCCGCTTCCGCGTTACCGCACGCGGCGTCGGCAGCACGTCCGCTGCCGTGGTACTGCTGCAAAGTTATTACAACCGCTGAGGAAACTGTCATGCGCATGACGCGTCGGTTTTGGCTTTTTTCGATATTGACCGTGGGCTTGCCGGCAGCGGCAGACGGTGCGTCCGATATCGCATCGTCTCCCTTGTTTCTGAGTACGTCGGTCGAACCCAACGTGATGTTCACCCTGGATGATTCGGGCTCGATGCAGTTCGAAATCATGCCGGACGATTACGTCTTCTTCAACAAAGCCAATGGCTCGGTGACTTTCGTTTTTCCTCGAGCGAAAGGCGTGTACGGCGGCGGCGATTACGAAAACCGGGTCGCCACGGTGGACGCGAACTCGGCGTACGCGGCGCTCACCCGCTCGCCCCAGGTCAATACCATTTATTACAACCCTTCGATCACCTACACACCCTGGGTGAAGGCCGACGGGTCCCTCTATCCCGCGGCCGATCCGAGCTGCGCCCTGCACAACCCCGAGCGGACGGGTGCCGGCGCCGAGTATTGCCGCAACCTGACGACCAACAACGGCAATTACAACGCCAATTCCTGGCGCACTTGCACGGCGTCCGGCAAGTGTAGCTCGAGCAACAGCAACAAAACCTTTTGGCCCGCCACTTATTACTGGCATAACGGTGGCAGTGTGTGGAATGGGTCCAGTTATCAGAAAGTTGAAATCAGGTCGTCCACTGCCGCGTACAGCGGACACGGGCGAGAAGCCCGCACCGACTGTAGCGATGGGGTGTGCAGCTACGATCAGGAAATCCAGAACTTCGCCAACTGGTACACCTATTACCGCTCACGCATTCTGACCGCCCGCGCCGGTATCGGGCGGGCTTTTTCCCAGCAGAACGCCTCGACGCGGGTCGGTTTCAGCGCCATCAACAAAGATTCGAGCACTGTTGACGGTGTCTCGAACACACAGACCGTCATTTCGGGGGTGAGAAAGTTCGAAGGCACCAACCGATCGGATTTCTTCAGCACCCTCTACGGCCATACGATTCCGAACGCCGGCACGCCGTTGCGGCAGGCGATGGACGACGTGGGGCGGTACTTCATGCGTAACGACGACAAGGGACCCTGGGGCGAGAATCCCGGAGCCGGCGGCGGCACCCAGCTTGAATGCCGCCAGAACTACCACATCCTCATGACCGACGGATATTGGTCCGGCGGTTCCGCGAACGAGGCCCGTACCTCCCCTGTCCGCGAGAACAACGATGGCACCGGGGGGCCCACGATCGCCGGGCCGAACGGACAGTCCTTTACCTACGAGGCCATTTCCCCCTTTGCGGACGATTACAAGAATACGTTGGCCGACGTCGCCATGTATTACTGGAAAAACGATCTTCGTCCCGACCTGGACAACAAGGTGCCGACCTCGACGATAGACCCGGCGTTCTGGCAGCACGTGGTGACCTACGGCGTCGGCCTGGGAGTCTCCGGTTCGGTCAATGCGGACGCGGCCTGGAACGCGATTACCAGCGGCGCATCCATCAATTGGCCGTATACCGATCCGGCGCAGACAAACTGCAGCGGTGCGTTATGCGCGGCCCGGCTGGACGATCTGCTGCATGCCTCCATCAACGGCCGGGGCGGTTTTTTCAGCGCGGGCGACCCGCAAAGTTTTGCCAACGCATTGAGCGACATCCTGGCGAGTATCGGCCAGCGGGTCACCGCCTCTGCCGCCGCCATCGCCGCCAACTCTACCCGTCTCAACACGGAAACCATGGTTTATCAGGCGCGCTTCGACAGCGGAGAATGGAGCGGACGGCTTCTTGCATTCCATCTGAATTCCGACGGAAGCGTGGGGAGTGCGCAATGGGACACCGACACCACGCTAGCCTCGAGCGATCCGGGAGCGCGCACGGTCTGGACATGGAACGGCACGGCCAGCGTGAATTTCACCTGGGATAATCTATCCACGGATCAGCAAAACGCTCTGAAAACCCCCAATTGCAGCGGCGCCCTGACCGGCGACGCCTGCGGCCAGGCCCGTCTCGACTGGCTCCGGGGCGGTAGGGGCCAAGAGCAGGTGAACGGCGGCGTTCTGCGCAACCGCAGCAGGATTCTCGGCGACATCATCAACTCGGACCCGGTTTTTGTCTCGGCAGAGAATTTCGGTTACACGGCATGGGAGGAGAGCGACGGCGGCGGCGAGGCGTACCTGAATTTCCTCGCCGACAAGCAAGACCGACGGGAAATGCTATACGTGGGCGCCAACGACGGTATGCTGCACGGCTTCGACGCCGACACCGGCGAGGAGCAATTCGCCTACGTACCGGCCGGTGTCCATGGGAACTTGACCAAGCTGACCGATCCGGCCTACAGCCACCGTTATTTCGTGGACGGCAGCGCCACCGCCTGGGACGCCTGTATCGGTCCCGGCGGAGCGTTCACCGACGCCTCCGGCAACACCGTGTCGGTTAATTGTTCGTGGCGCACGGTACTGGTCGGCTCGCTCGGAGCGGGCGGTAAAACCATCTATGCTCTCGACATCACCAATCCGGGCGGCGCCAATTTCGGCAAACCCTTATGGGAATTCAGCCACGGCGATTTGGGCTACCTGGCGGGTTCGCCACAGGTGGTCAAGCTGGAGAGCGGCGAGTGGGCGGTGATCTTCGGCAACGGCTATCGCAGCAAGAACTGCGAGGACTTGCTGAACAACGTCACCAATCCGAACCGGAATTGCACGGCCAAGTTGTTCGCCGTGAATCTGGAAACCGGTGCCCTCATTTCCGGATTTCCCGTCGACACGAAAGCGGGCGATGCCGCCAACCCGAACGGAATCGTCAGCCCGCCGGCGCTTTACGACGTGTTCGGCCGCATTCTGGGTGATGACAGCGATTCGGGATCTGTCGTGGGTGACGGAATCTATGTCGGCGACCTCCAGGGCAATCTCTGGCGATTCAACTCCAAAGGGGGCAGTTGGCAGGCGGCCTATAAAAGCGGTTCTACGCCGGCTCCCCTATTCATTGCCAGAGACGGCTCCGGAAACCGCCAGCCCATTACCGCGCCCCTGGAGATCGGCGAATCGCCCGTGGCCGGCCAAGGCGTCATGGTATTCTTCGGTACCGGCCGCTATTTCGCGAACACCGATACCGCGGATACCTCTCTGCAAACCTTCTATGGCATCTGGGACGATGGCACCCGAATCAGCTATGCCAACCGCGATAGCGTACTCCAGGCCCAGACCATTACCCAGGAACTGGCGGCGTTCGGCCGCGAAATCCGGCTCATAAGCGATAACCAGGTGGTCTGGACGGGTAAGGACGCCAAGCGGGGCTGGTATCTCGATCTGGTGCCGCCGAGCGGAGAAAAGCAGGGCGAGAGAGTGGTCAGCGCTCCCCTGCTGCGCTTCGGGCGGGTGATTTTCAGCACGCTCATTCCGTTCGACGATCCCTGCAGCGCGGGCGGTGTCAGTTGGCTGATGGAGCTGAATGCCCAGACCGGCGCAACGCTGGGATATACCGTGTTCGATCTCAACAAGGACGGACTTTTCAATTCGGAAGATGACATCTCGAACGGCAACAGCAGCCTTCCGGCCTCGGGCCTGAAGAGTACGGTGGGGATCACCAAGACCCCGGCGGTGGTTTCCGCCGGCGAGAGGGAATACAAGGTCCAGACCGGCACCGATCTCAGTGGAGCACCCGAAGGCCTGCTCAGCACCACGGAGAAGGGCGGGACCAACAAACCGCGCGGCGCCTGGCGGCAGCTTTTCCAAGAATAGGAGAAACCCTGTGACGACACCGAAAATCCGCTCTCGAGCCCAGGGCTTTACCCTGATCGAACTGATGATCGCGCTCGGCGTGGTCGGCATTCTCGCGGCTATCGCCTACCCGAGTTATCGTGAACAGATACGAAAAAGTCACCGTAGCGAAGCAAAAAGCGTTCTGTTGCAGAACGCCCAATTCCTGGAGCGTAACTTCACCGCCAACAATTGCTATCACCGGACCGACGGCGATTGCGGTGCGGGCGCTTCCATAGAGTTGCCCTGGACCAAGGTGGCGGATTCCGACGGAGTGGCGCGTTACACCGTTCAGTTCGGGGACGGCGAGCCGACGCGCAATAGTTTCATCTTGGAGGCGGTGCCCACCGGAACGATGAGCGAGGATGACTGCGGCACTTTCACCCTAAACCACATGGGTGTGAAAAACATCAAGGACAAGCCGCAAGGGTCGACCAAAACCGTGGAACAATGCTGGCAGCGTTAAGGAAACACTGAATAAGCCCTCTTCCTCTGGGAGAGGGCATTCTGGATCAAGCGGATGTCCAAGCACCCTCTCTCAATTGGAGATTTAAACGGAGCTTCCTTAAGAGATCAGCGGTCCGAGTGTCCCAAGTCTTTGCCCGGTACGATCTCGTCCCTCACCCTTTGCTTGAGCTCTTTTGCCTCGGGGAAACGGCCCTCTCCCTTGCGGGACCATAACATCTTGCCGTCGTGGCGCACCTCGAATACCCCGCCGATACCGGGAATCAGCGCCACTTCGCCGATTTCCTGTTCGAAGGTGGTCAGAAGCTCCTGCGCCAGCCAGGCCGCGCGGAGCAGCCAACGGCACTGGGTACAGTATTCGATCTCGATGCGGGGTTTCGCGGACATTGCGTTTCCTCGTGACTTGTTCCAAATCGCTTTCAATCGGGCATTCATTTTCGTAGGTGGGTTAGGCGCACATCAGCACTGACCGATGACCGATCACGGCGCTTTGCGTGCGCCGTAACCCACCCAGCGACCTCGATTCGGCGGGTTACGCGGAGCCGAGGGGCCTATCCTGAGCTCCGTCGAAGGGCTAACCCACCTACGATGAATGTTCATCCGAATTCCGAATGGAATTCGATTTCGAGCCAGGGCCGCACTGCCTGCCAAAACAGCTTGGTTCCGACGATCAGTACGACTACCGCGAACATTCGCCTGAGCTTCCGCGTCGGCAACCGATGTGCGAGCCTCGCGCCCATGGGCGCAAACGGAATACTGGTGGTTACGATACCAGCAAAAGCCGGCAGGTAAACATAGCCGAGACTCCCGAGCGGCAATACGGTTTTATCCAGGCCCAGGGCGATATAAGTCAGAGAGCCGGCGACCGCTATGGGAAAACCGCAGGCGCTGGAAATGGCGACGGCGTTACGGATCGGAAATCGGCATTTGACCAGGAAAGGAACGCTCAGCGTCCCGCCGCCTATTCCGAGGATGGACGAAACCGACCCTATGGCGATGCCGGCAGCGGAATAGAGCCACCCGCCGGGCGTATGGGACCGACCTTCTTTGGCCTTGGTATCGATCGAGAGTCGAGCGGCGACGTAAAGCAGGAAAACGGCGAAAATCAGCTTGAACCCATGCGCCGGCAAGCGTTCTGCGATGATCGATCCGATGACCGAGCCGGCCAGGATTCCCGGTGCCATGCGGAATACCGTATGCCACTGAACGGCGCCCAGTCGGTGGTGTGCATAAACCGCGGAGACGGATGTGACCACGATGGTCGCAAGCGACGTCGCTACCGCCATGATCATGATGGAATCCGGCGGAAATCCCCGCAATGAGAAGAACCAGGCCAAAAACGGCACGATCACAACGCCCCCACCGATCCCGAACAAGCCGGATAACAGTCCGGCCAGCCCGCCGAAAGCCAGATAAAGTCCCAGTTCCATCCCCATGCGCTGCACGCCCGCGTTTAAAATGGAGCATGCTAACAGGAACCGAGATCCAAGCTGAAAACACATGAAAACATATCTTGTCGGCGGTGCCGTGAGAGATACCCTGCTCGGGCGACCGGTGGAAGAGCGCGACTGGGTGGTAGTGGGTGAAACGCCGGAAAGCATGATCGCGCAAGGCTTCAAGCCGGTCGGCAAGGACTTTCCCGTGTTCTTGCATCCGAAAACCCGCGAGGAATACGCGCTGGCCCGTACGGAACGGAAAACCGCGCCGGGTTACCGGGGCTTCGTCGTACACGCCGAGCCGGACGTGACCCTGGAGCAGGATTTGCTCCGCCGCGACTTGACCATCAACGCGATGGCTCTGGACGGGGACGGCCGGCTCATCGATCCCTACGGCGGCATGCGGGATTTGAAAAACCGAATACTGCGCCATGTTTCGCCCGCATTCGGCGAAGACCCGGTGCGCATTCTGCGCGTGGCCCGCTTCGCGGCCCGCTTCGCTACGCTCGGTTTTCGGATCGCCGAAGATACCTTCGATCTGATGCGGGACATGGTGGCCGCCGGCGAAGTGGACGCCCTGGTGCCGGAGCGAGTCTGGGCGGAAATGGCGCGTGCCTTGTCCGAGGCGGTTCCCCGCGCTTTTTTCGAAGTGCTGCGGGCGTGCGGCGCATTGGCCAGGCTGTGCCCGGAAATCGATCGGCTCTTCGGCATTCCGCAGCCGGCCGAACACCACCCGGAGATCGACACCGGCCTTCACACATTGCTGGTTCTGGACCAGGCGGCCCGGCTGAGCCCCGATCCGGTCGTACGTTTCGCCGCTTTGACGCATGATCTGGGCAAGGGGCTGACGCCCGAGGCCTTGTGGCCCAGGCATCACGGCCACGAAGAAGCGGGACTTGACGCACTGGTAAGCCTTTGCCAACGTCTGAGGGTGCCCAATGCTTACCGCAAGCTGGCGGAGAAAGTGATGCGCTATCACGGCCACTGTCACCGGGCTCTGGAACTGCGCCCGGCGACCGTGGTCGATCTGTTGCAGCGGCTCGACGCGCTGCGAAAGGGTGAGGCCCTGGATGAGTTTCTTCTCGCTTGCGAGGCGGATGCCAAAGGCCGACCCGGTTTCGAGAATCGGCCGTATCCGCAGGCGGAATGGCTCAGGACGGCGCGCGACGCAGCCTTGGCGATTCCGGTTCAGCCGCTGTTGGAGAAGGGATTCAAGGGCGAAAGCCTGGGTCTCGAACTGCGCCGGTTGAGGATCGAGGCCGTGAAGTCGTGCCGCCGGCAATTTTCGGAAGACCGCGCATGATGAACAATGCGGCGGTCGCACCGGCCCGCAAGAGCGTATCCATTTCGCTCGTACGGCAACGCAGGCTAGGCGGAAGCCGTTGGCGGCTTCGGCCGGGATGGATCGCCTCTAGTCTTTGTAGGTCGACAATCCCTTGCCGACGCATCCGTAAACCAAGCCGCGGCGTCGGGAAAGGATTCCCGACTTGTGGGATGCCCGGTCGTAGGTCGGCAATCCCTTGCCGACGCAGACGCTCGATCGGGCCGTGACGTCTCGCGTGGCAACACCAGGGGCCTTCAATCTCCGCGCACGAATCTCTGCCCCGCCCATGTCAGCAGCGATCCCGCGATGCCCGCGAGCAGCCAGGGCAGCGCAACCGAGAGGGCCATCAGGATTCCGTCCAGCAAGGCTATGCCGGCGAGCATGCCCGGGATTACCGGAAAGGAGAATGGGGTCGAACGCGCGTTTTCGCGGCGAGCCACCAGGCTGATGAGTACGACGTAGAAAAACTGTATGCCGCCGCCCAGCAGAACGAGCGGCGGCAGCCTATCGGTCAAGGCCAGCGACGTCACCGCGAAAACGAGGAAGCGACACGCGGCCATGAGCAGCACGCTCAGGGGATTGCGCTTGTGACGGAAGTCGTAGGCCACGATGGCTAACACGAGCATTAAGCCCGCGACAAGGCCGCTCGCATGGGGCGCGGCCGCGAGCAACAGCAGACCGGCGCCAAACAGCATCACCGTAACAATCAGCGCGGCTCTCTCCGACACCCGCCCGGACGGTATCGGCCGCGTAGGCCGGTGTGTCCTGTCGTGTTTCGCGTCGCATAAGTCGTTAAGACTCATTCCCGCCATGTAGAAACACGAGTTGGCCAGGACCGGCAGCAGGAACGACGCGGGGACGGCGCCGGTCGCGAGCAGGCTGGCGGCGAGAGCATTGGTCCAGACCGTCGGGAGGTTGCTGACCCGGCAAAGATCCAGATAGGACCTGATGGCTTTCATGGACTCAGAGTCTATTCCGGTAGATTCCGAAATCCTTCGACTATGCTCAGGACAGGCCCTTCGACTCGGCTCAGGGCAAACGGCCTACCGAGATAGGCCCTAAGCCGCGAACACGTGGTGCAACAGTAGCGCGTAGACATCGGTCGCCTCGATGGCATCCCGGTCGAGAAGCCGGGGAGCCGTGGTCATGAATAGAGGACCGTCATCCGGATGGTCGGTGACGCGGCCGTGGGAGCCTTGCACGAGATTCGCGTCCAATGGCGTGACGTCCATCAGGTAGCGAAAACCCAATGCCTTCCTGGCGAGCGTCGTGGCCACCTTGAGCTTGGGAAAGCGAATGGCGGGGTCGAGAAACAGTTCGCACGGGTCATAGCCGGGCTTGGCATGGATGTTCACGGTGCGGGCGTAGTCGGGCGCCATACGGTCATCCAGCCACCAGTAGTAGGTGAACCAACTGTCGGCGGCGGCGATCAGCACCAGTTCGCCGGAGCGCTCATGGTCCAGGCCGCAAGCCTTCTTGCCGGCTTCGTCCAGCACCTGATCCACACCCGGCAGATCGGCGAACAGCTCGCGAACCTGCGGAAGGTCGCGTCGATCCCGCACGTAGACGTGGCATATCTGATGGTCGGCCACGGCGAAAGCGCGGCTGGTTCCGGGGTCGAGATATTCCCGGCCGAGGTCGACCTTCAGGGAAACGAGTCCTGCCTCCCTGAGCCTGCGGTTGGGATGAATGGGACGGCTGACCGGCGTGATCCCGTACTCCGAAAGTATCACGACGCGGCAATTCCGTTCCTGAAAGTAATCGAGCATCCGGCCGCAGAGCGCATCGGTCTCCGCCAGGTCCGAGTCGATGGCGCCGTTCGGACCTTGTTTCTGCAGGCAATAATCCAGGTGGGGCAGGTAAACCAGCTGCAGGGTCGGCCGATACTGTTCCTCGATGGCCATGGCCGCTTTCCCTATCCATTCGCTGGAGACGATCGAGGTCGCCGGTCCCCAGAATCGGAACAGGGGGAACCGGCCGAAGGCGCGGTTGAATTGTTCGCGCAAATGAAGCGGCGAACTATAGCAGTCCGGGAGCTTCCGGCCATCGGCGCAATAAAGGGGACGCGGCGTGACCGTGACGTCGGCATCGGTGTTCATGGCATACCACCAGAAGGTGTTGGCCACGGTGAAAGCCGGATCGCGCCTGCGGGCCTCGTGCCAGATCTTTTCACCCTGCACCAGCCGGTTTGACTGGCGCCAGAAAAGGACTTCGCCCAGGTTGCGGAAATACCAGCCGTTGCCGACGATGCCGTGGCCGGCGGGCAGCCGCCCGGTCAGATAGGTCGCCTGCACCGGGCAGGTCACGGCCGGTACGATGGTACGGATGGGAATGCTGTGCGGAAGCAGGGCCGACAAGCGCGGCGTGCGGGCGCCGCCCAGCAGATTTCGGGTCAGCCCGACGACATTAATGACGACGGTTCGTTGCAAGGATTCGGGCCTCGAGCCAGCGGAGTTCACGCACGATCGATTCGGTTACCGACTCGCCGCGCAGTTCGGGGGGCAGTACACCCCAGGTGTAGGTTTCCACTTCCAGCAGCACGTCCGGCGGCAGCAGCGGCAGAATCGCCTCCAGAAACGGGCGGGTCGTGCCGCATTCCCCTATCCCCGCGATGAAAATGGGCACGTGGAAATGGCAGCGCCATTCATCGCCCGGTGCGGCCGGGTGCCGGATGCGGGCATCCGGCAGGTCGGGATAGCGGTGGATTTCGCCATTGCGGTCCCTGACGACCACCTGATGCAGATAGCAGGGCTCGTCGAAGCGGTCCAGCAGTTCCGAAGCGGGCGCGGTCAGGCTGAGAGCCGACGACACCTGGACCTTGGCGAACCGGATTCCGGCCGCGGCCAGCCCGGCCAGAGAGTCGGCGGGATCTTCGAACTCCACGGCCTGGTGGCAGCAGTCATAGCAAATGCCGATCAGGCTGCGCATTTCGTCGGGCAGGGCCAAAAGCTCGAAGAAACGGCAGACCTCGTCCGTGGTTTCCAGCAGGCATCCCGGTTCCGGCTCCAGGGCCAGGACGATTTCCCTTCCCCGCGCCTGCCGCAATTCCGCCAGGTGGCTCAGAACGGCCGTAATCTGACCTCTTACCGCGGGCAGATCTTCCCAGCCGAGCGCGCCCTTGTACCCGATCGGGACGGTGGAAATCGAGCCGGTCATGCCCTCGGGCAGCCAGCCGGCCAAGAGGTCGGCCAGACGCACGGTATAAGCCGTACGATCCGGGCTGCGCCAATCGGGCAGGTACACTTGTTCCTTCACCCGCTCGCCGTGGAAAGAACCGTAGGGAAAACCGTTAAGCGAGGGAACGTAACAGTCGTTCCGCCGCAGCCAGGCGGTGAATCGTTGATTCTCTCCCTCGTCCAGCTCCATCGCGGCCCGGCGGGAGAGGCGCAGGCCTATGGGAAACAAAAGCCCCGGCGAAAGCGCGGCCTTGACCGCCGGAACGTAACGTTGCAGCGCCGCGAACGTATCCGCCCAGTCTTCGCCCGGGTGGATGTTCGTGCAATAGGTGATCGGTCGGCTCGGGAACTCGGACATTCAAAAAGGACGCCATTGCGCTTTCATCGGAAGCTGTTTTTCGCCATGCCTGACGCCGCGGTGGCCGCGTTATTCGATCACCAGGTCGTCCGCCGAGCGTGCACTTCGCCGCGCTTCGACGACCGGTGGACGTCCGCCGCGCAGTATCGAGTTACCCTCGTACAGGGTTCGCTGATCGATCGGCGGCGGATTGAGCCAATCTTCCTCGCTCATCTGACCGCTCTGCCCATAGGCCTCCAGCGCGTTCCGGTAGCAGGCGAGTCGTACATGCTCTTCCGGAACGCCGCTTTGCAGCGCCAATTTGGCCGTCTTGGCGACCGCCAAAGGCTCGGAAATCCCCCAGTCGCAGGCGGAGTCGACGATGATCCGGTCCGCGCCGTAGTGACGCAGGATTTCGACCATGCGCGCGTTGCCCATCTTGGTACAGGGATAAATCGAGAATGCAGCCCAGAAACCCCGGTCCAGGACTTCCCTGACGGTCTCCTCGTTGTTGTGGTCGATGATGACCTTGCCCGGTTCCAGGCCGTGTTCGATGCAAACGTCCATCGACCGCGTCGTTCCCCTTTTCTTGTCGCGGTGCGGGGTATGAATCATGACCGGCAGGTCGAGCTCCCTAGCCAGGTCGAGCTGAAGTCTGAAATATTTGTCCTCCAGCGGCGTTTGCTCGTCGTAGCCGATTTCGCCTATGGCGACCACGCCTTCCTTCAACGCAAAGCGCGGAATCAGGTCCATCACCGCCTCGGCCAGTTCCTCGTTGTTCGCCTCCTTGGAATTGAGACCCACCGTGCAGTAATGACGTATCCCGAACTGGCTCGCCCGGAACCGTTCGAACCCCACCAGCGTGGACAGGTAGTCGAGATACGAGCCGACATTGGTGCGCGGCTGCCCCAGCCAGAACGCGGGCTCGATGACCGCCACCACGCCCGACGCGGCCATGGCCTCGTAGTCGTCGGTGGTGCGGGAGATCATGTGAGCGTGTGCGTCGATGAACTTCATGGTGTCGTCGTCTCCTAGCCTCATGGCACATCCTGTTGGTTTGCAGTCGGTTTATTCAAGTTCGGCCCAGGTGAGTCTGCCGGAATCGATAGCCTGCGCAATCTCCGGCATCCGTTCGAGCAACGCGGCCGCGGCCGGATCGGGACTGGCGGACAGGGCCAGCGCCGCCGCCCGCCGCTCCAGCGGAGTGCCCGAGCACACCACGCGCGCCAGGTCCTCCAGCGCGTCGCCCCGGGCAAACCCCCCGACGCAGCGCCACAACTCGTGCGGAACCGGCCGGTCCGCGGCCCAGCGTTCGTGGGCGAAGTCCAGCAATATCCGCGCGAGTTCGTCGTTGACGCGCTCATCCAGCCCTTCGATGGGCGCCAGGCCGCTGCCTATGAAAAGCGCCTTCAACACCATGTGGTTCCAGCGATGAGTATCGAAGTACCGCTTCGGATAGGGATTATGGTGAGCGATCGCCTCGAACACCGAGCGCATGTTGGTGCGCAATCCTTCGCCGACCTGAGGCTCCAGGGCCGCCGGTTCCGGATACAGGGGCAAACCGCGGTACAGCGAGATCGCCTCCGCCACGTCGGCGGTCCGGCACAGGGCGCAAAATCGCCGCGCGAAATCCGGGTTGCTGCCGGGTAGCCTCGCGAGCAGCAGAATCCGTCCCGCATCGACCAGGCTCCAATCGCCGGGCTTCCAGCCCTCCAGGCAATGCGCGGCCGCGCCGGCATCGTCCGCCGATAAGGCCAGGCTCTTCTTGCCGAGCCGCCTCGGCATCAGGCCGAATGCCGTATATAGAGCCCGGTCCCCGGAATCCGATCGGAGCAGCGAGACCTGCTCTTCGAACCATGTCCTGGCGGCCTCGTCGATTCGCCGAAAAAGCCAGTCTCGCAGTAAGGCTATGGCGGCGTTCCGCCCCGATTCGATATTCACTTCGGCTTTCATCCCTTTCAGCAACCCTTGTCCCTAAAACTAAAATATTCGGCGATCATCCTCGGGACAGGCCCTTCGACGGAACGGGCTCGGCCAACATCGCGATGCATTGTTTCATCAGCGGAATATCGATCCGATGCGCATCGACTTTTCGGCCGATTCCTTCCAGCAGGGGTATCGACAACGCCCCGCCGAGATGTTCGCGGAATTCCGCCAAGGCCGCCTCCGGATCGAGCCGCGGCAATGCCGGATGGTTGAGCTCGAAACCCAAGGTTTCCAAAAGCGTCAGAATCCGATGCAGGTCCGGATCGCCGAGCAGGCCGACACCATGCGAGTAGAGGGAATCAACGGCGATGCCTATGGCCACGGCCTCGCCGTGCCTGATGTCACCACCGGTGAGTTCCTCGAGCTTGTGCGCGATCCAATGGCCGAAATCCAGCGGTCTCGATGACCCGCTCTCGAACGGATCGCCGCTGCGGCTTATGTGCCGGACGTGCAACTCGGCACAGCGGAAGATCATGTTTTCCATGACCGCCGGGATGAACCGGGAAAGGCCGGTCCGCTCCCGGTACAGAAAATCGAAAAACTCGCGATCCTGAATGAGCGCGACCTTGACCGCTTCGGCGATGCCGGCGCGCAAATCGCGCGCCGGGAGACTTTCCAGAAAGACGGAATCGTTGATGACGGCGAACGGCGGGGCGAACGTTCCGATGAAGTTTTTCCGCCCGAATGCGTTGATGCCGTTCTTCACCCCGACGCCGGCATCATTCTGAGCCAGCACCGTCGTCGGCAGCCTGATGAGCCGGACCCCGCGGTGAGCCGTCGCGGCCGCGTAGCCCACCGCATCCAGCACCGCGCCGCCGCCGATCGCGATGATGAACGAATGGCGGCAGAGCTTGTGGCGCTCGACCAGAGCGTGAATCCGGCCTACCTCGGAACGGTCGTTCTTGCAGTTTTCCCCGCCTTTCATCAGAAACGGCGGAGCGACCAGGCGCATCACCCGCTTATGGGTCTCGCCGTAGCGCTCGATGCTCGCCGACAGGCCGGGGTTCAAGCGAAGGACCTCGCTGTCGACGACGACCAGCACGCGATTCTGCGCATGACCGCTCCGGGCCATGACATCGAGCAGTACCGTATTGCCGGCGTCGAATACCGTTCGGGTGAAGATCACCGGGAACGAATAGCTGACGGTAAACCGTTGATCGATGATCCGCTGCATCACGGGCTGCCCGACAACCGAGCCAGGCTCGGCTGTGGGGCGTTTCGGGCTTGAATGCGCGTTGGCGTGTGCCGGCATGGGACGCTCCTGAGCTCAATTCAGACGAGAACCGGTTTCATTCGGCGCGGTTTCGGCAATCCGCGACTCGCCCAGGCGGTGAGCGGCTTCGTGCGTTGTGATGCCTTCCCGTTCCGCTTTTTCGAAAATTTCGAGCAAGGTGTCGTGAATGCGGTCAACGTGGCTCAACGCCTTTTCTTCCTCGTACCCGATCATTTCGTGGTACACGTTGATCAGTCCGCCGGCGTTGATGACGTAGTCGGGGCAATACAAAATTCCCTTTTGCTTCAGCCCATGACTGTCAGCCTGCTCGTCTTCAAGCTGATTGTTGGCGCAGCCGGCGATAATGGAGGCCTTGAGCCGGGGTATGGTCGTCCCGTTCAACACCCCGCCCAGGGCGCAAGGAGAAAAGACATCCGCATCCCGGGAAAAAATCTGGTCCGGTTCGACGGCCGCGGCTTCATAGAGCCGCGTCATCTCCTCGGTCCTGGCCTCGTCGACATCGCTGACGATCAGCTCCGCGCCCTGCTCATGCAGGAGTCGGCACAGGTTCTTGCCGACATTTCCGAGCCCTTGAATCGCCACCTTCAAGCGGTAAAGGTCTCGCCGCCCCAGCCGATATCGAACCGCTGCCCTGATCCCCTGCAGGACCCCGAGCGCCGTGAGCAGGGCCGGACCGCCGGATTTTTCGTCGGCACCGACCACGTACCGGGTTTCCTGGCGAATCTGGCGCACGTCCCGGGGCGTCAGATTGACGTCTTGCCCGGTGATGAAGCTTCCGTTCAGGCTATCCACAAAGCGTCCGTAAGCCTTCAGCAACTCGCCGGTTTTCTCCTCCGGCCGGGCGATAATGACCCCTTTTCCGCCGCCGACCGGAATATTGGCGCAGGCGGCCTTGTAAGTCATGCCGCGGCTGAGGCGCAATACATCTCGCAGCGCGTCGATTTCACTGGCGTAAGGCCACAAGCGCGTCGCTCCCATCGCCGCCCCGAAACCGGCGTTATGAATTGCGATAATGGCTCGCAACCCCGCCTTTTCATCGCGGCAAAAGAAAACTTTCTCATGCCCTGTCGTTTCGAGAATCTGGAATAAATTCATGTCGATTTCCTCTTCCTGTGAAATGAACGACTCGCCGACCCCTCATTTGTCGGACCCATAAACGCTCGCGAGCTTGTGAAACTCGGCCTTCGTCCGCAAAGGATTGCCGACCTTACGCCTCGATCGGTTGTCACTCCCGCCCCATCGATAGCTCGGGAATCCTTTCCCGGCTGCTGATTCCGTTCCGCATTCGAGTAAACATTAATCGTAGGATGGGGCGAGCCAAGCGAAACCCATCGAAGGTGGGTCGGCCCTTCGACTCGGCTCAGGACAGGCCCTTCGACGGTGTTGTGGAATCAGTTGCTCACGAATGGAGCACATCGGATGTACGCCTCACTGTCGAGCTGGTCGAGCAGGAACGAAGCGAGATCCTGCCGGCTGATCTTGGCGGACCGGGGTCTGTCCGTACTGACTCGAACACTCCCTCCCGCCGGCCCGTCGACCAGCCGTGGCGGTCTCGCGAGGATCCAGTCGATGCCGGGCTCCCCCAGGAGCACCTGTAGCTCCGCTTCCTTGTCCGCCACGGTGGCGGGCTGAAAGAAGCGGATCATCTTGCCGACGAGCTTGTCCCCGAATTTTTTCCGATCTCCCGGAAAATCGATCCCGGCTCCGGAAACGACGACATAGCGGCGGATTCCGGTTTCCTGCATGGTTCCGAGGACGAGCCTGGTGGCGGTGTTGCAGACATCGGCGGCATCGCCGCTGGGCCCGAGAGCGCTGACCACGGCATTCGAGCCTTCGAGAAGCCGCCTGACGGCACTGGGATCGTGCGCATCCCCTTCGATCAAGGCCAAACGTTCGTGCCGCAGATCCAGCTTTTTCGGATCGCGAGCCAGCCCACGCACGGAGTACCCCCGGTCCAGGGCGGATTGCGCCACCAGACGTCCGGTACGGCCGGTCACCCCTAGCACAGCAATTTTCATAATATTCGACGTCCTATTCGATGCGGTCCGACAATAAGGTCTGGGCCAGGATATAGCCGGAAGCCCCGCTCACGGCCGGCCCCGGCCAGGTTGCGGCACCGACCTGGAACAGCTTCTCAAAGGCCGTGTGGTGATTGGAGCGGAACAGGTGATATTCGGCGATGCTCCGTGGTGCGCTGGAGATCGCGCCGGGCCCCGCATTGGGATTGGAAACGGCCAACTCGGCCGGACTGACGATGGCCATGGCCTTGATCGAGGACAGCAGGTTGGGCACGTGCCGCGCGACGATGCGGAGCATGCGATCGGCGAAGCGCCGTTTTACCTCGGTCGTCCATTCGCCTTCGCCGACATCGATTTCTCCGGCGGCGTCGCCACGAATCACGATCGGCGATTCGGCCGCCTGAACCCGCATTACGGCACAGCCTTCGGGAGCCCGCGACGGGTCCGGGAGCGAAGGAACATCCAGTCCGATGGTCGGCTCGGCCGGCAGCAGGCCGCGGGTCGCCTCGTTGACGCCTCGCGAGATGGCGTCGATGCCGGGCGTCAGATGAACGATTCCGGCCTCGGCGAGCCGCTGGTCGTTCCAGCGCGGCGGTTCCGAAAGCGCCAGGTGCAGCTGCACGAAACCGAAACCGTAGCGATGATTTTCCGCCTGTTGCCGGAGGTCCGGCGGAACCGCCGGCGTGTCGGCCAAAAGCTTGAGGTAGAGCTGATCCGGGTTGGTCGATGCGACCACGGCCCGTTCCGCGCGGAAGGTCTCGCCGGTCTCCGTGCGAACGCCGACCGCCTGCCCGCCCTCGACCAGGATCCGGCTCACCGAACGGCCGGCCAACAAGGTCCCGCCATGATGTTCGATCATCCGAACCAGGGCGTCCGTGAGTCCCGCCACGCCGCCGGCGACGATCGGGGCGCCCACCGCCTGCAGCGTTCCGCAGATGAGCGGCACCCACAGCGCGCTCTGCGCCGCATCGGGCCCGCGCCCGGCGTGCATGGGCCAGGAACCGAGCAATGCCCGCGTGACCGGCGAACGAAATCTCCGCTCCAGGAGCTCGCGCGAGCTCATCAGAAATTCCGACGCAAACGGCGAAGGCCCGGCGCCGGTCGATGAAACGAAGATTTCGCGCATCAGTTCGCTCGCGCGCGAAGTGCTCATATCGCTGCTGAAAAGCTCCCCGATCGCGGGTGCCACCTTGCCGAAGGTTTCCAGTATTCGGGTCCAGGCCTCGCCGTCGCCTCGGGCAAGCGTTTCGAATTCCTTGACGTTCTCGTCCATGGCCATGGACAACACGGCGGATTTTCCGTCCGCCATCGCGACACCGGTAGGCCGCGGGTACTTGAGGAAGCGAAGACCGAACGACTCCAGCTCGCTACCCAGCTCCGCGTGTATCGGGGAGGTCAGCCAGAGCGGGATGATGCTGGCATAGAGATCATGCCGAAAGCCCGGAAGCGTCGCCTCCTCGGTGCATACCCAGCCTCCGAAGTGTGCCTGCTGCTCCAGGAGCAGCACCCGCCATCCGGCCCTGGCCAGGTATGCCGCGGTAACGAGAGCGTTGTGCCCGGTTCCGATGAAGATCGCATCGTAGCTCGTATGTACGGACATCTCTCCTCCTTCAGGCTGTCCGGTATTCTTCGGTCGCGACGTAGCTGAAACCTCGCGCGAGACTTGCGACGTTGCCCGCCCGCGCCTCGGCGAGACGCTTGATATTCAAGTTCTCCGCGGCGATATCGTCGCGGGGGTAGGGTCGAGACCCGGCCTCTGCGACCGCAACGAAAGTCAGACGATGCAGAATGCACCCGCGCGCCGAAGGCTCTCCGAAGGCATGCGCGCAGGGCACGACCAATGCCAGGGTTCGCGTGCGCAGATTCGAATCTCGGTAGGCGGCCTCGTACTCGATCATGCACGAGTCCGAGAAGTCGTACGCCTGGGTCGCGAGAGTCAAAGGATGTCCGTACTCATCCAGAAACGTGCCCTGAGAAGGGGAGACCGCGCCCTGAGCGCGCCACAGATGGCCCCAGTCGGTCATGTTGGCGAGGTCCGTCAGGTAGCCGGTCAGCAGTTCGAACGGAGCGTCGACATAGACGCTGTGCGTCTTCACGCGGCAGCGGCCGGCCGCCGGACCACGCAGGCCGGCGCTGCGTTCGAGCGCGGCCTTGAGCGCGCGCGCTTCCGAGGTGTGTACGATGTCTATCCCTTCCATGATCAGCGGTGTCCTTCGCTTGGGACCGACAAAACTTATCCAGTGAAAGTAAACCCCGTTTTCGCTCGTTCCGGGCTCCGCGTAGTCCGACGGAAACAGGAATACGGGATACACGTGGTAGTACTGCTTGTATTCGAGGCCGCATTGCCACTCGAAACCCGCAAACGGAAGTCCTTCGAACCTCCGGATATGGTAATAAAGCGATTGCTGATAGCCGGAAGCCGTGCCGATCCAGGTATCTTCGTCCACCTGTTCCTTCATCCGGCTGTACAGGGTCCATTCTCCCAGTTTGGTCAAATCTTGCAGGTACCGAAAGGCAGTCTGCGGTTCCACGCCGATATACGCCGATGTCGCGAAAGTATTCTTTTCCACGGTGAGTTGCTCCTTATTTCGACGGACCGGCCAGTCCGTGATTCCGCGCCCCCGAGGGCGCCACCCGCTCCGCATCGATCTGAACGTCGACGACGAACGGACCCGATGCGGCCAGGGCCCGATCCAGCCCCGAATCCAGTTCGCTTTCGCGATCGACGCGAATGGCGTCCGCGCCCATGCCTTTTGCGATGGAGACGAAATCGGCCTTCGGGAAGGTTGCATCGGGGCCCGTCATCCGCAGCATCGCGAGGCCCTGAAAACACATGTTGTAACGCGCGTCGTTGAGCACGATCCACACCGCCGGCACCCGGTGCTTGGCCGCGGTATTGATCTCGTTGTTCATCAGCATCGCCCCGTCGCCGACGATGGCCACGGCTTTTCCGCCCGTCGCCAGGGCCGCGCCCACGACCCCGGCACTCATGTGCCCCATCGCCCCCACGCCGGTGCTCACGCGGTAACGCCCCGGCTCCGCGAAACGCAGCATACGCGTCGCCCAGGTAAAGGAGTTCCCCGATTCGGCCATCACGATGGCATCGCCGGCATCGACGATCTTGCGCTGAATCGCGGCCATGAGCGCTTCCGGGCGCACCCGCTGGCTGTCGCCCGCCGGGACGCTGCCCCAGTCCGGTCTGATCGGATTCGGTATCGCGGCTATCGGCTTGCGCCCCGGCAAGCGCCTGACCAGCGCCTGCACGAATGCGGCGATATCGGCTTGCACGGCCAGCGTGCTGACGTCGGGATAGGCCACGCCCGGCACATCGGGGTTGATGTCCACGTGAATGAATCCTTTCGACGGCACCAGCGCTCTGTTCCAGAACGAGGTCGGTTCACCCAGGCGCGTTCCGAGCACCAGAATCCGCTCGGGCTGTTCCCGCGCCATGTACTCGAAGACCGAAGCGTGTCCGGCAAGGCCCGTCACCCCGACGAATTGCGGGTGGTCCTCGGGGAAGATCCCTTTGCCGCGCGGCGAACACATGACCGCGGCGCCGGATCGTTCGGCCAGTTCGCGTATCGGGGCGGCAGCCTCGCGTGCACCGAAACCGACCCAGATGGCGAAGCTTCCGTCGCGCAGAACGTTTGCGCACCGCTCGAGCAGCTCTTCGCCGGGCAGGTCGTTGGCTACGAGCAGCGTCGGGCTTGGAACCGGTACTCCGGGCAAACGCTGAACGTCGCTGGGCAGGCAGAGATGCGCGACGAACCCGCCCTTGCGCGCCAAACCGTGGGCAACCCTGCGAGCAACCTGCGGCAACTGACCCGGATGCTCGATCACGCAGGCATAGTCCATCAAAGCGCCGGGCGTGAACAGGCCATCGACCGGAAACGTTTGTCCGGACGTTTCCTGGATGCATCCCCGCCCTCGCTGTGGCGCGGCGGTGTAAGCGGAGACCAGGATTACCTTGGCCCCATCGTCGCGAGCGGCAAGAATTCCCGTGAGCGCATTGGTAATGCCCGGCCCCGTCGTGGTGAACACGACCACCGGCACGCCCGTCGCAAAATACGCTTCCGCGGCCGCGAAGGCGGCACCGGCTTCGTGCCGAAAGTGCACGACATCGAGCGCCACGGACATGGCCCGCCACAGATTGGCCATGGCCGCTCCCGACACGCCGAAGGCGTGCCGGATTCCGAACTGCCTTAGATAGGCGACGAGCGAATCGGCCACCATCCGATGTTCGGCCGTCGACGCAAGATCTTCACCGTTCTCCACGACATCCAAGGTTTCTCTAAAAGCATCCATGATTAATCTTCCCTTTCGCTTCAAAGACGTATCAACTCGGCCTCATGGGCCGAGATGCCATGATTTATGACGTAAACCTCGCCATAACGATCGACCGCGATCGCGGTGGGATGCACCAGCCCTTGAGAAGCGAGGATGGTCCTCGTTCCGTCGGGAGCGACGCGAATAACGGCGCCGGTCGTATCCTGTGACGCCAAACCGTTGGTAGCCATCTCCAGCACGTACAGACTGCCGTCCGGCCCAAAGGCGATATCGATGATATTGGTGAATCCGTCTGCATAGACCGTAGGTTCGCCGGTTCGGCCGAAACGGAACACCCGTGCGGCGCCCTTGGGATAGGGAAAGCCGGTGAACTCCGCGACGTAGTGCGCGCGATCCGGGCCCTCGATGATGACCGTCGGCACCGACTGCACCGGCAAGGTGGAACCCGGCGGCAAACCCAGGAACGGCGGTGCCGGAAAGTCCCGCGTCGGGAACACGTAACGCAGGGATACCCGCCGGTTCGGGCGGACCCTGAGTACCGAATTTCCTGCCGCATCCACCGCGTAGAGAGAATGGGCAGGGCCGAACGCCAGGCCGGAAGGATTCGTCTCCAGGCCTTCCTCGCCGTCCGGATTGCGTTTGTCCTCGAAGGCGGAAAGATCGGCGACCGCATGGCTAGGTGCCCGTGGAACAAGGGGGATGCGCAGGATTTGTCCGAATCGCCAGTCGGCTTGTGAAATGACCGCTCGTCGTTCGGAATCTCCGGCGTTGCCGAAACTCACGAACAGCGAATTCCCGTGGAGTACGGCGTGCGAGGGCCCGATGGCGGAATCGCCATTAGGACCCGCGAGCGAAGGCAGGCCGGTGATGGGCCGATCCAGTTTGCCGTTTACGATGCGCGCGATCGAAGCCGTGGCGCCGTAACAATCATCGAAATCACCGTTAAAACTCGGAACACAGGGCCCCGCTCCACCTACGCCTGCTTCAAGGACGTAAATCGTCCTGGCCTTATCGTTCTTGAGGAGAATGTCCCGCGGGTTGGATAGGCCACCGGCGATCACCGTAAAAGGGCCGTCGCTGGCCGGTTCCGGCGCCTGATGAACTCCCCCGCGCGGCCCGGCAAACGCAAAATTTCCGTTCGGCGCCAGGAGAACGATCGAAAGAACGAGCGCCCACACCTGGATGTTACTGCGCATGACTCGATTCATTTGGTTTTTCATGAATAGTTTCCTTGTCAACTACATCAACGATTCCGGACGAATCATCTTGGCGCAAGCGCAAGGTAACCGACACCTTGTTTGCCAAGATGGGTTTCGCTTAGTGCTTCACAATCCAGATGTTATGCCGATCGCACCGGTGCGGTCCTGCCTACACCCGGGCCGCTGATCGAACGCTCCTTTTTACCGGGACAAACCGATAGCGGCATTGATAAATTGTCATCAGCACTATGAAAACATTATGAAATGCTCCGCCGCAGCGCTTGTGTTTATCGCGAGAATGCTCGCCTGCCCCAAGACGACAGGCTGCGGCGGTGTTCCCGCAGTTCCTTAGCCAAGTACCGTGGCGGCGGACTGCGGGGGTAAAGCGGCGCTCAAAACATGAGCGGCATTCGTTTGAATGGTCATACCAATCTCCCTTTGGAAGCCGAACTCAGCGCGGCTTGGGTGTTTTCGGCAGACTCTTTCTTTCCCGGCGTGGCCAGCAGCCTGACCAATGCGGGTTTGAGGCGGGATTAATGGCTCGACTCGTTTTGTCTTCCATTGATAGTCTCCTTATTCAACATTTCGGACAATTCATCGAAGCGTCAGTGCCGGGCAAAACCACCGGGCTTGCTTGCCGCAACGGGTTTGGCGCTGGGTGTAGTTTTATAGCGAGACGAGAGGCTTAGCAGTGACAAATTCACATATCCGTATCGATCAAATCATTCGCCGGAAGAAGGCGAGATGAAGACTGGAAGGCCGGCGCACAAATCGTCAGCGATTTTTACAATAGCTGCCGCCCAACGGCAACCCCATCGCCATGTCCATCACTTCGACCGGAGGATAGGCCCGTACCCCCAGCCCGTCGGCGATTTGGCGGCGGCAGCTGGCGCCGGGCGCCACGATCAGGGTATCGGCTCCGGCCCTGAGAATGGCGGGAAACAGCGTGACGTCGGGAAGGGCGGCTTCGGCGCTCCCGAAGACGCCGTTTGCGATTGGGAAGGATTCCCGACCGATAGGGTGCCCGGTCGTAGGTCGGCAATCCCTTGCCGACGCAGACGCTCGAACGGGCCGCGACGTCGGGAAAGGATTCCCGACCTTGTATTATGAATTCCGTGTGGTTCGGAAGGGGTTGGAGAAGACTCCCGACCGGTCACCACAGGCCTGGAGGGCGCTCCAGGTTTGAGCGACTGGATGCCGTTCCCGCCCTTGGGACACCAAGCCCGTTGCGTAGATCGATGCAGCAGTCGCTCACCCTCATCGAGCGATCGAACAGTATCTTCGGCCCGGCTTGCCGGCAGCCCGCATTCACAAGGTAGATCATTTGAGGTTCATGATGCCCACGTTTTATCTCGGAATTGATGTCGCCAAAGCCAAACTGGACTGCGCGTTACGCCTCCCCAACGGGAAGTTCCGAACCAAAGTCATCGCCAACTCCCAAGACGGGTTCGCCACCCTCGTCACTTGGCTCACCGGCCCAGAGGCACGGAATGTTCACGTGTGTATGGAAGCCACTGGGGTGTATTGGGAAGACGTCGCCCAGTGCTTGGCTACCCAAGGGTTCACTGTCAGCGTCATCAACCCTGCCCAAATCAAAGCCTATGCCGCTTCCCGCTTAACCCGGACCAAAACCGATGCCGTCGATGCGCGCCTCATCGCCGAATTTTGCGCCGAGCGCCTCCGCCTCCCTGGCAGGCGAGAAGCGAAGCCGAAATCGCCTTGCGCGCGCTCGTGTTGCGTCTGGATGCGTTGCAAGCCCTGCGGACCCAGGAAAGTAACCGCCTGGAGGTCGCCCGGGACGCGGTGCGCACCAACATTCAAGAACACCTGAATTGGCTCGATCAGCAGATCAAGAGCCTGATCAAAACCATCAATGAGCACATCGACTCTAACCCCGATCTGAAGGGGAAGCGCGAATTACTCGAGAGCATCCCCGGTATCGGGGAACGCACCATCGCCATTCTGCTCGCCTTCTATGCCGAGCCCAGCCGCTTCGCCAATAGCCGACAAGCCGTCGCCTTCGCCGGGCTCGACCCGCGCCGGCAGGAGTCCGGAACGAGCGTGAAAACCAAGCCGCGGCTGTCCAAGGTCGGCCATGCCTTCTTGCGCAAAGCCCTCTACATGCCAGCCATGGTGATCCTGTATAAGACCGCTTGGGGCCAGCCCTTCAAGAACCGGCTCGCGCTCTCGGGCAAGCCCGCCAAGCTCATCATCGGTGCCATGATGCGCAAGCTCCTCCAGGTCGCTTTCGGCGTCCTCAAGTCCGGAAAACCCTTCGATCCAGCACTCCATGGCACTTGACCCGGATAACAGTATCTACAGGGAGGCTCGGTCGTAGGTCAAAGGATTCATGGTTCAATCTTCCTTGTCACAGATCAGGCGACGATAAGCTTAGGGACAGCGTCTTACCGGCCCCGGTTCGTGAAGAAGCGCCATGAGCGTGACCAAATACCGGATGTACCAAGTTGGCGTTGCCATCAGTTACTCCCTTGAACCCGGAGCCCAGACGAGTTCAGCGGCGTGCAGCGTGCTTTGAATCGGAGGAGCCGACACCCTACGGCCGTGTCTGGTTATCGGAACACAAGCCCACCGATCAATAAGACCATCATCAAGAGATGCATGATAAGAATAAAACACCAAGCTCTCGTCCGGTCCGCGCGCGTTGCAAAGCGTCTGACGAGATCGACGTCGATGATGCGATTGTAGGCATGGTGACGTTGAATCTTCCGAAAAGCGATGGCAAAGGCATAGAAGCCGATTCGAATGCCCCCGGAATCCCAGTGGCAGGGGCGCGGATAACCGGCTTCGACGATCTGCTTCTCGATCCGTTCCATCGACCACCGGCGGAAGACCGTCGTCGAGATGAGAGCGAACGGCACGAGGGCTACGACGGACCAGATATACCAGACCGGCATCTTCACCAGTCGGCTCCGGAGCTCAAATCCCATAAGCCTCGCGCGAGACTCTGTCCGGCCTGATCAACCACCGTTGCTACGCCAAAGCCGACAACCAAGCCGGCGCCGATAACGATAACCCAGCCCACCGGCGTTGCGGCCAAAGCGATGGTGCTGAGGGCGGAAACAGTCACCGTACCAGCCAACGTTCCAGCCGCTCCGCCCAAGCCGAACCCGGTCGCCTGAACCGAGGCCTCCCGCATCCAGTTCTCGCCCCGCAGGTACTTCTTGCGCACGCCGCGCAGCCGAATCCCGGCGTCGAGCACGATCATTCCCCGGCCGACATGTTGTATCCCCTTGGCAAGGTTGGACAGCTCCACCGCCTTGCCGTAATCAGCCACGTGAAGGCCGCGCCCGCGACGCCGGCTGGCGAGCGGGATGCCGCGCTCGGCGCTGGTCAAGGCGTTGCCGCGGTTTTTGCCCAAAGCGACGCGTGGGACGATGGCGTCCATTTTCGACCGGTAGAAGCGGTTGAGCGTCTCGAAGCCGTCATTTTGTGCGGGTCAATTTCGAGATCGCGCCCAACACGAAATGAAACTTTAGTTCGTAATCGGCGTTATGGGAAGCTGACCGGAGAGGAATTTCGCAAGTCTCGGCGGAAAGTCTTGAGCATTTTCATATCGCGTATAAGGGTAAATTCATGCGCCCATTTCAGAGCACTGAAGACGAATGAATTCGCGTCTACGCCGTGAATGCAAACCGAAAACACTCTAGCCACATGCCGAGCTCAGGCAAAAAACCGCCCCTGCGAACTCGTATCTTCAAGCCGGCCCCATCGCCATGCCCATCACTTCGACCGGATGATAGGCCCGCACTCCCAATCCGTCGGCGATTTGGCGGCGGCAGCTGGTGCCGGGCGCCACGATCAGGGTATCGGCTCCGGCCTCTCGAATGGCGGGAAACAGGATGAGTTCGGCAATGTCCAGCGAGACAGCATAGTGTTCTCTCTCGTAGCCGAAAACGCCGGCCATGCCGCAGCACCCTGAGGGAATGGGCTGAACGTCTACGCCCGGAATCAGGGATAGCGCCTTCAAGAGCGGCTGCATTCCGAGCAGCGACTTTTGGTGGCAGTGTCCGTGCACCAGCAGCGTCTTGCCCTTGAGCGCTTCGCCGAACGGATTTTCGTCGAGCCGCCCGATCTCCCGTTCGACGAATTCGTCGAAAGTGAGGGCGCGATCCGCCACCACGCGCGCCTTTTTTCCGAGCGACTCCCCTTGCGGCAAGTCCGCCGCTTCGTCGCGGAAGGTCAGGATTTCGGACGGCTCGAGACCGATGATCCAGCGGCCCGTTACAGCCCAAGGGTAAAGCCGCTCGACCGCCCGGCTCAGCCGCTTCCGAGCGGCACGCAAGAGCCCCTGGCTGATCTGTATCCGGCCCGATTCGAGACAGGGCGTCGCCGCCGCGCGAAACCCGCACCGCTCCAAAACCTCGAAAGCCGCGATCGCCAGCCGGGGTTCGTAGAATTCGGTGAAGGGATCGTTGAACAGCAAAACCTCGCCATTCCGGCTGGCCGGTTGCGCCGGCTGCCGGAGCTTCAGCCAGCGGCTGAAAGTCTTGTCGGCGAGAGGCGGCAGGGGACGCTCCGGATGAAAGCCCAGCCGGGACCTGATCCAGGGCTGCGCCAGCAGGCGATTGGACAAGGCGGGTGCGAAGCCCGCGAACCGGCTGAGCCGGTCGAAGTTTCCCACGATCCGCGCCCGCCAAGGTATGCCGGATCGGTCGTAATGCTGCTGCAGGAATTCCGCCTTCATCCGGGCCATGTCCACGTTGGCCGGGCATTCCGATTTGCAGCCCTTGCAGGCCAGGCAAAGGTCGAGGACTTCCCCCAGCAGCTCGCGATTGATCGCCGTCCAGGGTTCGGAACTGTCCATGACCTGCCGGAAGATGTTGGCGCGGCCGCGGGTGCCGTGTCTTTCTTCCCGTGTCGCCATGTAGGAGGGGCACATCGTGCCGCGCCCGGCGCTCTTCAGGCACGTCCCGGCGCCGTTGCACTTGGAAGCGGCGATTTTTAAGCCGGCTTCGCGGCTCCAATCGAAGTCGGCGGCAACCGGTTTCCCGTTCTCGTGGGCCCGGAGATCCGAAAGCAGCGGCGGAGGGTCGAAGATCTTGTGCGGGTTCAAAAGATCGTGAGGATCGAAGGCAGCCTTGATCCGGCGCAAGAGTCCGTAAAGCTCCTCGCCCAGCATAGCGGGCAGATAAGGCGATCGCAGGCGGCCGTCGCCATGCTTGGCGCTGATCGTCCCGCCGAAGCGGATCACCCGTTCGAACACTTCTTCGAGGATACACTGGTAAAGATGCCGTCCGTCCCGGCTGCCCGCATCGAGCAAGGGGCGAAAGTGCAGCAGCCCCCGCCCGGCCGGACCGAAGGCGACGCAGTCTACACCATGGTTGGCCATGATCGAGAAAACCGCTTCGGCATAAGCGGGCAGATCCTTGACCGCGACCGCCGTGTCCTCGATGCCGGTAACGGCCTTGACCGGACCCGGCATGCCCATGAGCAGGCCCAATCCCGCCGCGCGCAGGGCCAGCGCCCGTTCCCGAAGCGGCGAATCGAGCACTTTCCGGGCATAGCCCAGGTTCAGCGAATGCAATTCGGCCATCAGGCCCTCGATCGCGGCGTCGACGCCGTCGCCGGTTTCGTCGACGAAATCGATCAGCAGCACGGCGGCGGGATCGCCCTCGATCCAGAACCGGTTGCGCTGCTGCTCCAGATTGGTCTTGGTGAGCGTCAGGATATGCCGGTCCACCAATTCCAGTGCCGAGGGCTGATGACCCAGCACCACGGCGACCGCCGAAAGCGCTTGCGGCAAGCTTTCGAACTGGACGCAGACCAATCGGCGCCGGGCAGGCAGCGGCACGAGCCCGACTTCGATTTCGCTGATCAAGGCCAAGGTGCCCTCGCTGCCGCACAGCAATCGAGCCGGATTGAAAGGCGGTCCCCCGGATTCCCAGGGCTGCCCGAGCGCCAGCTCGTCCAGGGGATAGCCCGCGTTGCGGGGAACGCCGTCGGGGCGGGGAAAGCGATCGAGAATCAGCGCCCGATGGCGGTCGATCGCCTGATACACGGCGCGGTAAATCCGCCCTTCCAGGTTGTCCAGCGCCAATTTTTCCCGAAGCTGTTCGCCTCCAAGTGATTCGAACCGGACGATGCTGCCGTCGCTCAAGACCGCCTCGACGGACAGACTGTGATCGCGGGTCGTGCCATAGCGCAGGGCATGGCTGCCCCAGGCGTTGTTGCCGAACATGCCGCCTATCGTGCAGCGGTTGGCCGTGGAGGGATCGGGGGCGAACATCAGCCCGAACGGGCTCAGCGCATCGTTGAGATCGTCGCGGATCACGCCCGGCTGGACCCGCGCCCGCCGCCGCTCGGGGTCGATCGCGAGAATCCGGTTCATGTGGCGGGTGAAATCGATCACCAGGCCGTCGCCGACGCACTGCCCCGCCAGACTGGTTCCGGCCGCGCGGGGAATCAGCGGCAGTCGTTCCCGGGCAGCGAATCTCATCAGCGTCACGCAATCGTCCCGATGCTTGGGCCGCGCCACGGCCAGAGGCATCTTCTGGTGGGGCGAGGCGTCCGTGGCGTAAAGCCGGCGCGAGAGCCGGTCGGTCAAAAGCTCCCCTTCGAGCGCTCGGCTTAAAACCAAGAGTTTTGATAGCGGTTCGGATGTCATGACGGATGGTCTCGCTGTCTGCTTAGACCGGAAATAGGCCAGGAGGTTAGAGCCTTCCATGTCGAGGTCTGACGGCAAACCGGGATTTCGTAGGGTGGGTTAGGCGCACATCTGCACTGCCCGACTGCCGATCACTGCGCTTCGGGTGCGCCGTAACCCACCGAGCAAGCTCGAACCGGTGGGTTACGCGGAGCCTGTCCCGAGCCAGTCGAAGGGCCTGTCCCGAGCGAAGCCGAGGGGCTAACCCACCCTACGACATGGATCGACCCGGCGAAACGAGTTTATGGCACACGCCGATCATTCGTTGTAAGGTTTGCGGAAAACCGATGGGAGCAATCTCGATGGAATTACTGGAGGGTAAAAAGGCGCTGGTGTGCGGCAGCAGTCAGGGGATCGGCCGGGCCATCGCCATGCATTTCGCGGATCAGGGCGCCGAGGTCATTCTTCTTGCCCGCAACGAGCCGGCCTTGAAGCTCGTCTGCGGTGAGCTCGGCACCGCGCACGGACGGAAGCATAGCTATCTGGTGGCCGATTTCGGTCATCCCGATCGCCTGAGGCAGCTCCTGGAAGAACGCCTGCCGGAGATTCTTCCCATACACATCCTGGTCAACAACACCGGCGGCCCGCCCGGCGGGCTTCTATATGAAGCCGGGATCGAGGATTTCACGGAAGCCTTCAACCGCCATCTCGTCTGCAGCCATATCCTGGTCCAGGCCCTGCTCCCCGGCATGAGGCGCGAAAGCTTCGGCCGGATCATCAATATCGTTTCAACCTCGGTCAAGCAGCCGATCCCGGGGCTCGGTGTCTCCAACACGGTGCGCGGCGCCATGGCCAACTGGGCCAAGACCTTGGCGGGAGAGCTCGCGCCGTTCGGCATCACCGTGAACAACATCCTTCCGGGAGCAACCGAGACGGCGAGGCTGCGGGCCATCATGGAAGCCAAGGCCCGGAGCTCGAACAAATCCATCGATGGCGTGGTCGAACAGACTAAACGCTCGATTCCCCTGGGACGGTTCGGAAAGCCCGAAGAAATCGCCTACGCGGCGGGTTTTCTCGCGTCCGATTTGGCTTCCTATATCACCGGGATCAACCTGCCCGTCGACGGGGGACGTACGATGAGCTTGTAAATATGCAACGAATCGCGAATTACATTGCCGGCGAACTCGTTCCGCCCGTCTCCGGCCGCTACCTCGAAAACATTGAGCCGGCCACTGGCCGCTGCTATTCGGAAGTAGCGGATTCCGATGCCGCCGATATCGACCGGGCCGTGGCGGCCGCGAAGAAGGCATTTCCCGCCTGGGCCGAGGCTCCGCTGGAAGAGCGATCCAGGCTGCTGCGCCGGATCGCGGATCTCATCGAAGCCAAGGCCGACGCGCTCGCCCGCGCCGAATCGGTCGATGTCGGAAAGCCTCTGAGCGCGGCGCGCCAGATCGACATCCCGAGAGCCGCGGCCAATTTCCAATTCTTCAGCTCCGCCATCCAGCATTTCTTTTCCGAATCCCACGCCATGGGCAGCCAGGCGCTGAATTACACGCTCCGCGTGCCGCTCGGCGTGGTCGGCTGCATCTCGCCCTGGAACCTTCCGCTTTATCTCTTTACCTGGAAAGTGGCGCCCGCGCTGGCGGCGGGGAACACGGTCGTCGCCAAGCCCTCGGAGCTGACGCCGATGACGGCGTTTTACCTCTCGGAAATCTGCCGGGAAGCGGGGCTTCCGCCGGGGGTTTTGAACATCGTCCACGGCACCGGCGCCAAGGCCGGGCAAAGCCTGGTCGAGCATCCGAACGTGGAGGCCATCTCCTTCACCGGCGGTACCCAAACCGGAGCCCGGATCGCCGGGATAGCGGCCCCTAAGTTCAAAAAGCTCTCCCTGGAACTGGGCGGCAAGAATCCGAACATCATCTTCGCCGACTGCGATTTCGAACGGGCGGTGAGTACCACGGTCCGCTCATCCTTCCTCAATCAGGGCGAGATTTGTCTGTCGGGATCGCGAATCTTCGTCGAACGGCCGATCTACGAAACGTTCAGGGACGAGTTCCTGCAACGGACCCGGGCGCTGCGCGTGGCCGATCCCCTGAGCGGAGACAGCGACGTCGGCGCGCTCATTTCGGAAAGCCACCTCCGCAAGGTGCTGTCCTACATCGACCTGGCGCAGACCGAGGGCGGGCGGATCCTGACCGGCGGCAAGCGGGTGCGTCTGGAGGGCCGTTGCGAAAACGGCTTTTTCGTCGAGCCGACCATCATCGAAGGCCTCTCCCCGGACTGCCGGGTCAATCAGGAGGAAATCTTCGGCCCCGTGGTCACCCTGATGCCTTTCGATCACGAAGACGAAGCGGTCGAGTATGCCAACAGCACGATGTATGGACTTTCCGCCACGGTCTGGAGCGAAAGCCTCAAGCGCTGTCATCGCCTCGCGAACCGGATCCATTCCGGGGTGATCTGGATCAACTGCTGGCTGCTCCGCGACCTACGGACGCCGTTCGGCGGCATGAAGCAATCGGGCGTGGGGCGGGAAGGCGGCTTCGAGGCGCTCAAGTTTTTCACCGAAGCCAAGAACGTCTGCGTTTACTGTGCGTAAAGGAAGGTAAAGCCCTATTCGAATTGCCCTCACCCCAACCCAATCACTCCGCACGTCCCCTGTGCGGAGCCGCAAGCGGCGCTCGCGCGTGCAAATCGGCCTCGCCACGCGACGCCGTCCTGCTTCGCTCGCGAGTCCGGGGCAGCCCATCCCTGGCCTGCCCGCTCGTCGCGTTGCGCCTCGCCCTGCCGATTTGTCCCAGAGGGAGAGGGGGCTCTTTACTTTCTTGACTATTAGTTTCGGAGGATAGTGCGCATGACGGGTCAGCGTATCGACTCGGACAAAGCACCGGAACCCGTGGGGCTCTATCCCCATGCGAGACGAGTGGGCAATCTCTTGTTCCTGTCCGGGGTCGGGCCGAGAAAACGCGGCAGCAAGGCGATTCCGGGCGTCGAGCTGGACGAGGACGGGAACATCGCGGCCTACGATATCGAGGCGCAGTGCCGCTCGGTGTTCGAGAATGTGCGGCTGATCCTTGAGGAAGCGGGCTCCCATTGGGACAAGCTGGTGGACGTCACTGTTTTCCTGACCGATATGGAAAAGGATTTTCCGGCTTACAACCGACTTTACGCGGAATACTTCAGGACCAATCAGCCCTGCCGGACGACCGTCGAAGTGTCGCGGTTGCCGACCCCCATCGCGATCGAGCTGAAGTGCATCGCGACCATCGAATGAAAGCGGAGAATCGCCGTGAGAGAACTCAAGCCTTTCAACTTCCGTGAGTGGATAGACCAACACCGCCATCTGCTCAAGCCCCCGGTCTGCAACAAACAGGTGTTCGAGGACACGGAATTCATCATCATGGTGGTGGGCGGACCCAACCGCCGCAAGGATTATCACTACGACGAAGGCGAGGAGTTCTTCTACCAGATCGAAGGCGACATGGTTCTCAAGATCATGGAGGACGGGAAACCCAAGGACATCCGCATCCGGGAAGGCGATATCTTCCTGCTACCGCCGCGCATCCCCCATTCCCCACAGCGTTTCGCCGACACGGTAGGGCTGGTCATCGAGCGGAAACGAAGACCTTCGGAAAAAGACGGTCTCCTCTGGTACTGCGACAACTGTTCGAATCTGCTCTACGAGGAGTATTTCCAACTCGAAAACATCGAGAAAGACTTACCCCCAGTTTTCGAGCGGTTCTATTCGAGCAAGGAAAACCGGACGTGCAAGAAGTGCGGGACGGTGATGGAGGTGCCTTGAATACACATTCACGGCACACGGTAGGATGGGCAAAGGCCGGCAGGCCGTGCCCATCCATTTCTGGCTTTGATGGGCACGCTTCGCTTTGCCCATCCTACACACTTAAGTTCCCTCTCCCTTCGGGAGAGGGTCAGGGTGAGGGGATCAAATCCAGGTTTTCTTCCGATGAAACAACTGGCCAGAGCGCTACGAAAACAACAGACCGATGCGGAGAAACTATTGTGGAGCCGGTTGAGAAACCGCCAGCTACAAGGTTGCAAATTCCGCCGGCAACAACCTATTGGCCCCTACATCGCAGATTTCCTCAGCCTAGAACCGAAGCTGATCATTGAACTCGATGGTGGACAGCATACCGAGCAACAGGAACAGGACAATCAGCGAACCCGATACTTACAGGCTTTGGGTTATCGAGTGTTGCGGTTTTGGAACCACGAAGTACTAAACGATCTTGATGCGGTGTTGGAGGCAATACGAATTGCGATAGTTGTTTAATCCCCTCACCCCAACCCTCTCCCGGAGGGAGAGGGAGAAAGACCGGTACTTCGCAAAAAGGAAGGGGCTTGAGAACGGCTCATTATTAGGCACATGGAAAACAAACATGCTCAAAATCGACATCCATACCCACATCCTCCCGAAGAACTGGCCCGATCTTCGGGAGCGGTATGGCTATGGCGGATTCATGCAGCTCGATCATTACCGGCCGGGCTGCGCCCGAATGCTCAAGGACGGCGAATGCTTCCGGGAAATCCGGAGCAACTGCTGGGATGCCGGGACGCGGCTCAAGGATTACGACGAATTCGGCGTGCAGGTTCAAGTGCTTTCCACCGTGCCGGTCATGTTCTCTTATTGGGCGAAACCGGAGCATACGCTCGACCTTTCGAAGCTACTGAACGATCACATCGCCGGCGTCGTCGCCGAGTTTCCCAAGCGCTTCGTCGGGCTGGGCACCCTGCCCATGCAGGCGCCGGGTCTCGCCGTCCGGGAGCTGGAGCGTTGCGTCCGCGATCTCAAATTGGCGGGCGCCGAAATCGGCACGCACGTCAACGGCCTCAACCTGAACGAGACGCTTTTCTTCCCTGTCTACGAGGCAGCGGAAGATTTGGGAGCGGCCCTCTTCGTGCACCCCTGGGATGTCTTGGCCAACGAGCGGATGAAGAAATACTGGCTGAGCTGGCTGGTCGGCATGCCCGCGGAAACCGCCTTGGCGATCTGCTCGATGATCTTCGGCGGCGTCTTCGAGAAGTTTCCCCGGCTGCGGGTCGCGTTCGCCCATGGCGGCGGGGCGTTTCCAGGCACTTTCGGCCGTATTCAGCACGGTTTCGAGGTGCGTCCCGATCTTTGCGCCGTGGATAATGCCGTCGGGCCGAGCGAATACCTGGGACGCTTCTATGTGGACTCATGCGTCAACGATTCGCACCTCTTGCAGTGCCTGATCGATCTCCTGGGCGAGAATGCCATCGCCCTCGGTTCCGACTATCCGTTCCCGCTCGGAGAGCTTCAGCCCGGCAAGATGATCGCCGAGATGGAACTACCGCAGTCGACCAAGGCGCGGCTATTTCACGGCACCGCTTTGGAATGGCTCGGCATGACAGCGGATTCCTTCACATGACCGCCGTCGACGTCCATATCGGGCCACGGGTGTTCCGAATCGATTCGTCGAAATACTTCGACCTGTCCATTCCCGTCGCCTTCGACGGCGCAGGACTCAGCGCCTTCGGCCTGCCGCCCGCCGGCATGCGCACGGTGGAGAACGCCTGGTTCGTCGGAGATACCCGGCGCGGCGGCAGCTGCAACGTGAAGGAATACCGATTCATTCCCCACTGCCACGGCACCCATACCGAATGCGTGGGCCATATCGTGGATCAGGATTTGTCGGTTACCGAAATTCTGAAGGACGCCTGGATTCCGGCCACCCTGATTTCGGTGGAACCCGAACAAGGCGCGGATTGTCCGGAGAGCTACATCCCGGACAAGACCGACGACGACAGGCTGATTACCCGGCGGACGCTCATCGAAAAGCTGAAGAGGCTGGACGACGAAGAGTTTCACCAAGCGCTCGTCATCCGCACGCTCCCCAATTCACCGTCCAAACGAACACGGCGCTATGTCACGGCGCCTTATTGTTCCAACGAGGCGATGGCGGAAATCGTCCGCCGGGGCGTGGAACATCTCTTGGTGGATATTCCGTCGGTCGACCGCATGGACGACGAGGGCCGGCTGTCGAATCACCGCATTTTTTGGGGACTGCCGCCCGACGCGCGCGAGTTGAATCGCTGCGAGGCGCCGTTCCGAACGATCACCGAACTCGTCTTCGCGGCCGACGATATTCGGGACGGCCATTACCTGCTCGAGCTTCAAGTCGCGCCTTTCCTCGGCGATGCGGTATCCAGCCGGCCGCTGATCTACCCCGTGGAGGTTCCATGAGCTTCGAAGCCCACCGATCACTCGCCGAAGCGATGGACCGCGCCGACGCGCTCGGTTCCTACCGGGATTGCTTCCATATTCCGAAGCGCGAAGACGGCTCGGAAGAGATTTATTTCTGCGGCAACTCCCTGGGACTTCAGCCGAAATCGGCGCGGAGCTACGCGGAGGAGGTGCTGGCCGCGTGGGCGCGGATGGGGGTGCGGGGCCACTTCGAGGGAGATCGTCCCTGGCTGCCTTACCATGAATTCGCGACCGAGAAGCTGGCCCGGCTGGTGGGCGCCCTGCCGGTCGAAACGGCGGCGATGAACTCGCTGACGGTCAACCTGCATCTTCTGATGGTGAGCTTTTACCGTCCGACGCCGGAACGCCACAAAATCCTGATCGAGGAGCACGCTTTCCCCTCGGACCGCTACGCCGTGGCATCCCAGATCGCCTTTCACGGCTTCGATCCGGACGAATCGCTGATCGAGGCCAAGGCACGTCCGGGCGAGGCGGCGCTACGCACGGCGGACGTATTGGATCTCATCGAACGGGAAGGCGACGGCATCGCGCTAATCCTGTGGCCGGGCCTTCAGTTCTACACGGGACAAGCCTTCGCCATGGCCGAAATCGCCGAGAGCGGGCACCGGAAAGGCTGCGTGGTCGGTTTCGACCTGGCCCACGCCGTGGGCAATCTGGTCTTGAAACTGCACGACTGGAACGCTGATTTCGCCGTCTGGTGTTCCTACAAATATCTGAACGCGGGACCCGGAGCGGTCGCCGGCTGCTTCGTCCACGAGCGCCATGCCGAACGCTTCGATCTTCCCCGCTTCGCCGGCTGGTGGGGACACGACAAATCCACCCGGTTCGTCATGCCGCCGAGGTTCAACCCCTTGCCCGGCGCCGAGGGCTGGCAGCTCAGCAATCCGCCTATCCTTTCCCTGGCACCTTTGCTCGCTTCACTGGATCTGTTCGATCAGGCGGGAATGGACGCATTGCGGGCGAAGTCGGAAAGCTTGACCGGTTATCTGGAGGCTTTACTGAACGAGCGCTGTGGAGACCGGATCACGATTCTCACGCCATCGGAATCCAACGCCCGGGGCTGCCAGCTTTCGATCAGGCTGAAAGGGGATGGCGGACATACGCCGGCCCCATGCCCTCACCCCCTGCCCCTCTCCAAGACCCTCACCCGACCCTCTCCCAAAGGGAGAGGGCGTTTTGAAGTTCGGGAGAGGGGAGTTCAAGTCCCTCGCCCTCTGGGAGAGGGATTTAGGGTGAGGGAAAAAGACCTGTGCTTCGACAAGCCGGGCAAGGAGGTCTACGACGCCTTGATCGCCTCCGGAATCGCTTGCGATTGGCGCGAACCCGACGTGATCCGCGTGGCGCCGGTCCCGTTTTACAACCGCTACGCCGAGGTCTTCGATTTCGTGGAGCGGCTCGAGGGAGTACTCGACGATGAAGGTTAAAGAAATCACGCTGATCGGCGGCGGACTCGCCGGGTGTCTGCTCGCCGTATTCCTGGCCCGGCGGCGGTTTCCCGTGCGGGTTTTCGAACGCCTGCCGGACATGCGCAAACACCGGATACCGGCGGGCCGCTCGATCAATCTGTCCTTGTCCGTTCGCGGCATTCATGCCCTGAAGGCGGTCGGGCTGTATGGCGAAATCGAAAGACATCTGGTCGCCATGCCGGGCCGCATGATTCACGACCGGGAGGGCAATCTGCTCTATCAGCCTTACGGCCGCGACGAATCCGCGGTCCATTATTCGGTTGAAAGAGCCGTGCTCAACAAGATCCTGCTCGATGGGGCCGAGGCCGCCGGAGCGCAGCTTTTTTTCGGCGAAAAA